>CAZNJN010000046.1:0-11957 GCA_964573365.1 uncultured Oscillospiraceae bacterium | reverse complement strand
GCATGGTTGAGATAATCACTTCGTTCGTCTGCGTTCCGCCCGTTAAAAATTCAATTTGGGCATCTTCACATTCACAGGCGGCTTTGATTTTTTCCTTTGCGGACTCGCAGTATTTGTCCGTTCCATAACCGGGAAGGCATTCGAGATTTGTTTCACACAGCCTTTTTAATATCTGCGGATGCGCGCCCGCTATGTAGTCGCTCTCAAAGGAAACCATAAGCTTTACTCCCTATTCGTATAATTTGTGTTTTGTGTGATCTAAAGAATACGATATTATAATAGCTGAATTGTTTGTCTCTGTAAACCCTAACGCAAAGGTGCATTGACAAAGGCTGACCCGTATGATAACGGCGTTATGCCAAGCCGCGACTGCTTTTATAAAATGAGGAGATATAAGGATAAAAGTAGGCGCGATCTTTTTTTCACAATAAGCCGGAATTATGGTATGATATTTCTATAGTAAGCATAAAGCGGCAAAGCGCTGGGGTAAGAGGATGCAACTATGTCTGATACGGAAGTAGAGCGGTCGATACAAATAGAACAGGAAAACGCGCAAAAGAGCCAATCGCACGGCGAACAGGATCAAGAGTCGAGGCAGCGCGCAGTTGTTATGCTGGCGGTTGTGGCTCTTCTTGTGATTTGCGCTCTCTTCCTTTGGCTGTTTCTTGGCGTTTTTTACCCGCATTATAATAAAAATGTAGTTAAGGAGAGCGCGGTACACCTTGATCATATTAACGCACAGCTTCAGCTTTTTACACAAGAAGAACTGCAAAGCACTTGGGACGCTCTGCAAAGCATGGCCTTTAACATTGACGATACGCATTTTTCAAGTATAGACGAGCTGCTTGCCTATTTGCGTCAAGAGAGCCGGACGTGGAATGCGGAAGACATTCTGCTGATAACAAATGGCGGCAGATGCCTGCATAAAAACGGAGCGGCCAATTATTTCACTATGCAGGCGACGCTTTATAACGATATACGGCAAAATGACAAGACGCTTCATTGGAACGACGGTATGCTGTATTTCGTTCAGGAGTTCGATCCAAAGCTTTCCTACGAAAACGAGCCTATTAAGAAAATCGCCGTTGTGATCAAAGCAAATACGTTGATTGAAAGAATCAAACTGAATTTTTCCAATACAAGCACGACGCTTTGCTTTTCCACGCGGGATGGAACGCTCCTGTACAAGGATGATTGGCTGCCAGCAAAAGGCGAAAAACAGCTCGTACCGATGCTTCAAGCAAATGGGAGCCTAGAATATCTGGATGAAAACGAAAAAGAGATCGGCGAAGCAATGAGGGCGGGCGATACCTGCGTGGCTCTCTACAGAACGGCGCAAAATACGGAGCCGTTCTACCTTTGCGCGATACCCGTCCGGGTGCTCAACGACACCTGGTATCTGTTCTATCTGCTACCCGAGAGCGGCGTGAACCGAAACATGAGCAGCTTTTTCTCCTACATGGTTTTTTTGAGCGTGAGTGTTATTCTGCTGGTTATGATTTTGGGCGCGCTTGCATTTTTTTCCCTTTATAAATCACGAATTAAAAAGCTGGATAAGGCACTGGAAATGCGGGAACGGATATTCGATCTGCTCGTTTCAAAAACAAGCAATATATTCGCGTTGTTTTCAAAAGAAGCGGAGCGCCCTTTGTACGCGTCGCCAAACGCACGCAGCATTTTAGGTGAGAACTATCTCTGTATGGATACACAAAGCCCAGTTTTTCAAATGAAAAATCTGGAGGGGAAAATAACAAAAGAAATTCGAGCGCTTAACCGTGAGCTTTCCGAATGGGATAACAACAGCGTTTTTGTAAGCAGCTATATCCCCTTGACGGTGAACGATCAGCAGTGCTATATGGTTTTGCGGCTTTACCCCGTAGAAAATAGCTGCGGCAAGTATATTGGAACCATTCAGGATATGACGAAGGAACGTGAGCGGGAAGAAAACCTTAAAAGCGCGCTTTTGAGGGCGAGCGCTGCCAGCAAGGCAAAGACACAGTTTCTTTCAGATATGTCGCATGATATTCGCACCCCGATGAATGCGATCATCAATATGACGGATTTCGCGTTGCAAAATATTGAGGACAAAGACCTCTTTTTAGAGTATCTTGATACAATTAAAGCATCCTCTCTGCATTTGCTGCGCTTGATCAATGGTATTTTGGAAATGAGCCGAATTGAAAGCGGAAAAATGACGGTCGCGGCAGACGCCTTTTCTCTTAAGCAGCGTCTTCGGGAAGTCTCTGAAAAGATGCGCCCGCTCTTTACACAAAAACACCAAAGCCTGCTCTGTGATTTCAGCGCAGCGGAGAAGATCGTCGTCTGCACGGATAAGCAGAAGCTATCGCAAATTCTTCTGAATCTGCTTCAAAACGCATACGCTTATACACCGGGAAACGGAAACATCAGCTTGAGAGCGGAAAGACTACCGGACAAAGATCCGAACACATGTGTGTTCCGCTTTATTGTCAAGGATGACGGGATCGGTATTGCGGAGGGAGAACTGGCTCGAATCTTTCAGCCCTTTTCGCGGATAAATAAAGGATCGGATGCTTCCGACGGCGCCGGCTTAGGTCTGGCGCTTTCCAGCGGCTTTGCCGAGGTCATGGGCGGAACGATTTCGGTAGAAAGCGTGCTTGGACAAGGGACGAGCTTTGCTCTTGAACTGCCGATGCGCCTAAGCGACGGTGGGGAGGAAAATGAGTCCTTCGATATGGATACGGGCAGCGACATGCCAAAGGTCAGCTTGGCGGGCATGAGCGCATTGATCTGCGAGGATAATGCGGTCAACAGAAAGATTGCAGAGCTGCTTATCCGAAAATGGGGCATGAGTACGGATACGGCGGAAAACGGAAAAATCGCCGTGGAAAAGTTTACAGCGTCGAAGAACGGGGTTTATGATATTATCTACATGGACATTCACATGCCCGAAAAGGACGGCTATCAAGCGGCCGGAGAGATTCGCGCAAGCGCGCATCCGCAGGCGCGGAGCATACCGATCGTGGCGATGACGGGCGACGCGTATGCGGAGGATATTGAACTGGCGAGGGCCGCGGGCATGGACGCACATGCGGCAAAGCCGATCAACGCGTCCGAATTGCTTGAGCTTACGCAAAAACTGCTCACGAAGAAAAAATAGCCGTCAATCGCAGCGATCCTGATATTCGGAGGGAGAGATGCCGACAATGCGCTTAAAGGTGCTTGAAAAATACGCCACATCTCTATACCCGACCTTTTCAGCGACCTCGTACACTTTTATGCGGCAGTCCCTAAGAAGCTGCATTGCCGTATGGATGCGGTATCTCGTCAAGTATTCCATCAAGGTATAATCGGTTTCTTTCTTAAAAATATGGCTCAAATGTCCCTCGCTGATCCCCAGCGTTTCGGCAATTCGGCTTATGCTGATGCTTGGATCGCCGCAGGATTGTGCGATATATTCAAGCGCCGCCATCACATATTTGCTTTTGTCGCCTTTGCTAAGCTGCAAAAGTGCCGGCGCGTCATCTTCACGCGCGACGCAGCTTTCGTGGATGCGGGTGATGATGGATTCAAGCTCCCCATCGTGGAAGGGTTTAAGCAAATAGTCGGCGGCTCCAAGGCGCAGCGCGCTTTGCACATATTCAAAATCGCTGTAGGCGGTGAGGATGATGACATGGGAACGCAGTCCCTCCTCCCGCAGCGCCTTGAGCATTTCAATGCCATCCATCTTTGGCATTTTTACGTCAGTCACAATGATATGCGGCTGAAAGCGCCTAGCCATTTCTAAGCCCTCTTCACCATTTACCGCCTCGCCCACCAGCAGACAGTCGAGCGCCGCCCAATCGACGGTCAACACGATACCCTGCCTTACAAGCGGCTCGTCTTCAACGATTAAAACTTTGAGCATCCTTACGATCCCTCCTAAGCGGCAGAACGGCGGTGATGCACGCGCCGCCTTTTTCGCCGTTATTCAAGCGCAATCCGTAATGCGCGCCGTAGTAGTTGCGCAATATGGAATGTACGTTATAGAGCCCGAGATGTCCCGAAACGGGATGCGGATCACAGGTGTTGAACCTTTCAAGCATTTCCGGGGAAATACCCTGTCCGTCATCCTCCACGGTGATGCACAGCTCGTCTTGAGGAGTTTGCGTGACTGTGATCGCTATGCGTCCCTGCTCGCAATTTTGCAGCCCGTGGATGATCGCGTTTTCCACAAGAGGCTGCAGCATAAGCTTGGGGATTACGCAGCTTTGCAGCGCTTCGGGAACGGTAACGACAAAATCGAATTTACCATGAAAGCGGATCTTTTGAATATCGATATAGCGAAGGAGCATATCGACTTCTTCCTGCAAGGTGACCAGCTCCTCTGCCGATATGCTAAAGCGAAGGATATCGGCGAGGTCGGTCGCCATGAGTGCGACCTCGGGAACCTGTCTGATCTTGGCGAGCCATTTCATGGTATCGAGCGTATTGCCGAGGAAGTGCGGGTTCAACTGTGCCTGCATCATGCGAAGCTGCGCTTCGTTGAGCTCCTTTTGCCGCTGAAGCAAGCACTGCATGTCATTTTTCAAGCGCGCGGTCATATGATTGAAGCTTTGTGAAAGCTGCCCAAGCTCATCCTGTCGATCCATTTCCACCTGCACGTCAAGGTTGCCGCCTTCCACCTTGCCCATGGCGCTGTAAAGCGTGTTAATGGGCGTAAAAAACTGCCTGCTCAAACGCAGCGAAAGAAATATGCAAAGCAGAAAACACAAAATAATGATGATGGCGCTTATGATATAAAGCAGTCGCATTACTCCCTGAGTAAGCGTCATTGGCTGCTGCAAAAGAAAACAGTAGCCGGTGGGCGTATGGCGCATGACGGTATAGAAAAAATCGGAGCCGCCGCCGTCAAAGGGAGAGCCGCTGAGAAATTCGCTTCGCAGTGTAGCGGCGAAATCCGGAGAAATGCTTTTTCCCGTGCTGTATACGCTTTGCCAGTGCGGATCTAGGAGTAAAACGGCATTTTGCGCATCGTAACCGTCTTGAAACAAGGCGTCGAGATGGCTTTTCGTGACACTTGCGGTAATATAGCCAACCAAGCTCCCTTCAGCGGTGCAGATCGCTTTTGCGTGACGGATCAAAGGTATGTCGTCGCCCTTGCCGAAAGCGCCTGTGTTATAAACGACCATCGAATCCCTACTTTGCGCTGCGGCATATAATACGCCCCAGTCGGCATTTAAGGCTTCTACAGCGGTGCCGGAGGTCGTGGAATAGCGCAGAACGCCGTCTGCATCATACAGGTCAAAGCGCGCAGACTCGCGAAGTCCATCCGTCGCGTCGTAAAGCGCGCGGTAGACGCGCTGTGTCGATATGGTGCTGTCGCTTTTCAATCCTTCCGATACGACAAACTGGCTGCTTATGGCGTCGCAGACGCTTTGGCAGCTTGTATAAAGCGTATCCATGGCTCCGCAAAGCGCGCGAAGCTGAAGATTCGCTTCCTTTTGCTGGGAGTTGCCAAGCTGAAAACGAAAAATATTCAAAAGAAGCACATTGCAAAGCAGCAGGGGGAGCAGAGAAACGGCAAGCATGGAAAAAAGAAGCTTGCTATGGAATGAAAGAGGGCGTTTCGTTTTCATTTAGCAGTCTCCTTAGAAAAAAAGCTTGACCATGTGATGAGCAGCATATCGTGGTTTTGACTTGCCCATGAGAGATCATAGGGGATCAGATGTATATCGTTTGATGAAACAAGCCACGCCGCGACGTCAACATCCGAGCGCACGGAGCGGCGCTGCAGACTATCCACAACGCGGTTTTGCACATCCCGGCTGACGATAAAATCAAGAAACAGCTTCGCGTTTTTCTCGTGCGGCGCGTTTTGGATCATGGCGCAGCCGTCGGGTACTGCGCTTGTACCTTCCTGCGGATAAACAAGCGCAATATCTTCGCCCGCTGCGCGGTGACGAAGCGCGGTTTCCTCTAGGGTAACGCCAAGCAGGTAAGTGCCGTCCACGATGGAGCTAACCACTTCCCCGGAGCCTTCAAGCTGCTTGCCGTCTAAATTGGCGGCAAAACGTGATAAAACGTTCTCTTCGTTTGGAAGAACCTGCAAAAGCGTAGAAAGCGATGTAAAGCTTGAACCGGAGATCGAGGGATCGGCAAAGGCGATGCGACCCTTCCAGCGGGGATCGAGCAGATCCTTCCAGCCTTGTACCTCGTCTTGCGCGACCAGCTTCGTATTATAGATCAATACGATTGGCAAAGATGAAAACGGCGTCCAGCTTGCATCAAGCGAACGGAAGGCGGGATCGATGGCTTCGGTTTGGGCGCATCGGTAGGGCGTAAAATACTGCTTGAAGGATTCTAGACTTTCTACGCCGCCGCCGAACATAATATCGCAGCTTGGACGGCCCGACTCGGTCGCTATGCGCTCAAGAAGCTCGTTCGTACCGCCGCTTTGCACGCTCACAAAAATGTCATAGCGATCTTCAAACTCTTTGATAATCGAGCCGTATACCTCGCTTTTGTGCGAGGTATATACGATTAGGCGTTTTTCTTCGCCGGGCGCGTAGGCGGCGGCGTCGTTTGAAGCAGGTATGACGGTACAGGCGGAAAGAAGCGAGCAAAGCGCGCAGAGGATAAAGGCCAGTCCGCGCTTTATACGCGTAATAGCCCCAAAGCGGCTACTGGCGTTTTTAGGTTGCTGTTTATGGAAGGAAGATTGATTCATAGCATAAGTATAACACAAGGCGCGCGAACGAAAAAGAATATGCAAAAAGCTGAATTTTCAAAATAATCGCAGAATTGTCACCTTTTCATAAAAATGAGGGGATAATACAATGTTAGTAACACTTATGGAGCAATTCATAAAACAAATCACAGGCAAAATATCTAGGAGGAAAACAAAATGAAAAAGATCGTAGCATTGTTACTCGTGCTTGCAATGGCATTTGGCACCGTCGCTTGCGCCGCGCCCGCCGCTCCCGAAGCCGCCGCGCCCGCCGCTCCCGCCGCCGCTCCCGAAGCTGCTCCCGCAGAGCCTGAAGTCGAGCTCACCGCCACGCAGCAGATCATCAAGGAAGCTGAGAGCATGACGCTTGAAGAGCTTGCCGCAAAGGCGATTGAAGAATCCAACGGCAAAACCTTTTACGGCGTTGGCAATTCCAGCCGAGGCAAGACCGCGCTGCCGCTGTTCATCGAGTATCTGCAGAGCATCGACGCCAACTACACCATGGAATATGATTGGCAGCAGCCCAAAAACAATAAAATCTTCGACCAGCTCACCGCGGATTCGCTTAAAGCGAGCGGAACCTACGCCATGACGCTGATTCAGGATGGCAACCAGATCGAAAACAAGATGGTTAAGACCAACATCCTTGATACCTTTGTTCCTTTGGATTGGGCGAATGCAAACGGCACCAGCGCCGATGAATACGTCGGTTATCTGCCCTTGCAGACTCTTAACAAGGTGTTTATGTTCAACAATACCGGCGACGCCGAGTTCACCAACTGCTGGGATTTCGTAGCGGAAGGCGCACATGGTCTGTATATGGATATCGACTCCGAGATCGTCGGCAAGAACTTCCTGTATATGCTGACCGAAGATCAGTATGCCGCGCAGCTCAAGGAAGCCTTTGACGCGCTGCCCGCCGACAAGCAGGCCTATTTCCAGCCCACGATCGCCGCGATGGAATCGGAAGCTTCTGATCTCGGCCTTGGCGAAAACGGCAAATATGCGCTTACCTGGATCAAGCTCTGGGTCGAAAGCTACAACGCTCAGACCGATGACGGCCCGATCTGCAACACGCTCGTCACCAAGTCCGCAACGGATCAGTTTGGCCTTCTGGTCTATTCCAAGCTTCGCTCCGTTGAAGAATCCGACACCGTATCCAAGGCGAACGTTACGGTCGCCGCGTATCAGGATGGGTACAAGGGCATCGGCGGTTACGGCTATTGCCATTACCTCTTTGTAACGGACAACAGCCCGCTGCCCTGGACGGCCTGCGCGTTTATCGCTTACATGACCTGCACCGAAAACGGCTTTAGCGCATGGGGCAAGGACATGGGCGGTTATTCCTCCAATCCCGAGGTCGCAACGGCTATTGAGACCACCTACAATCACAGCAAGGGCGGCTATGATGAGAACGGCGAGAACCTCTTTGACTGCAAGAACGACCGCGGCTATGACTGGTGGACGACCACCGGCGAGCTGGTTCTTGAAGATCCGACCTACTGCGCCTCCGTCGCTTTCACGGTTGGCAGTTGGATCGAAATGCTTACAAAGTACACTGCCGAATAAGCTTATACGCAGCTTAAAAATCAGACAGGCACAGACACGATTGCTTTATGCGACATCAAAGGCGTCTTAGGGCGCCTTTGGTGCCATCACGGGAGGGTCTCATGAACCAGAATATAAGAACGGGTCGAGCGGGAAAGAGCGCGTTTCTAAACCGTTTCAAAACCTTTTTCTCAAAACCGCAAAACGTCATTCTCCTTCTTTTAGGCATAGTTCTTACCGTTACAACCGTCGCACCCATCATTGCGATCATTGACGACACATTCGCTATTCATCCGGGAACAATCGACGAGTATTTGACCGGAAGATCCGCCGGCTATACCATCATTAACTATATCGATCTCTTTACCAATAAACTGGCAAAAACAAACCTGTGGACGCCGCTCGTCAATACGGTGCTTTTAGCTGTATTCTCCTGCGTGATCTCCATCGTATTTGGCGGACTTTTCGCCTTTTTGATCACCAGAACGAATATGAAGCTGCGCAAGTATTTGAGCGCGATTTTCATTTTCCCTTATATCATGCCCCAGTGGACGCTCGCCGTCGTCTGGCAAAATCTTTTTAACAGCAACGCCATAACCGGTACGGCGAACGGCCTTTTGGCGTCCGTATTTGGCGCCCAGTTCCCGATCTGGTGGTGCAAGGGGCTCTTTCCCTGTGCGGTCGTTCTGGGACTGCACTATGCGCCCTTTGCATACATCCTCATCGGCGGTATTTTTCGGAATATGGACGCGAACCTTGAGGAGGCGGCGACAATTCTCGATACGCCGCGCTGGAAAACGATGCTTCGCATAACGCTGCCGATGATCAAGCCCGCCATTTTATCGACGATTCTGCTGGTATTCGGAAGCGCCATGGGCAGCTATCCCGTACCGCATTATTTGGGGCTTACAACACTTTCCACAAAGTATGTTTCGCTCAATTCCAAGTACACGGGCGAAGCAAGCATACTGGCGATTCTTATGATGCTCTTTGGCATCGCGATTCTCGTCGTGAATCAAATGAGCTTAAAAAGCAGAAAAAGCTATACGACCGTCACCGGGAAATCCGGGCAGACCTCCAAAATCGATCTGGGCAGATATGGAAAGGTCATTATCGCCGTTTTGCTTGTATTTATCACGTTTTTTACAAGTATTTTTCCAATCGTATCCTTTGCCTTTGAAACCTTTTTGCCCAATCCCGGCGACTATAGCTTCCTTTATACGGGAAATACCGCCAATTTAACGACAAAATGGTGGCTGACCAAAGAAAACATCACGGAAAACGGAATGTATGGACAACAAGGCATTTTGTATAACTCGACCATCTGGAAAGCCTATCGCGGCACCTTCCTGGTAGCGATCTGCTGCGCGCTGATCGCGGGAACGATTGGCACGATGATCGGCTATGCGGTATCAAAAAATCGCAGAAGCCGCTGGGCGAACTACGTCAACAGCGTTGCGTTTTTACCGTATCTGATGCCCTCTATCGCCGTAGGCGCCGCATTCTTTGTGCTTTTCTCCAATAAGTACATCAATCTTTTTAACACATATGCGCTGCTGATCATAGCGGGTACGGTCAAGTATATCCCGTTTGCAAGCAGAAGCTCGTTAAACTCCATGCTGCAGCTGAGCGGAGAGATCGAGGAGGCGGCGATCATTCAGGATATACCGTGGTTTAAGCGGATGTTCAAAATTATTATTCCGATCCAGAAATCCTCGATTTTAAGCGGCTATCTGCTGCCCTTTATGACTTGCCTTCGCGAGCTGTCGCTGTTCATGCTCTTATGCGTGCAGGGCTTCATCCTTTCTACAACCTTGGACTATTTTGATGAAATGGGACTTTACGCATTCTCAAGCGGCATCAATCTCATTTTGATCGTCACGATTCTGATTTGCAACGCGCTTGTCAACAAAGCAACCGGCGCGAGCCTTGATAAAGGTATAGGGGGTTAAAGAAATGCCAAAGATTGAACTTACAAATGTAACGAAACGCTGGGGAAAGTTTTACGCCGTAGAGGATTTGAACCTTTGCATCGACGATAATTCGTTTGTGACGCTTCTTGGTCCTTCGGGCTGCGGCAAAACGACTACGCTCCGTATGATCGCGGGTCTTGAAACGCCGACGAGCGGGCGCATCGTGATTGGCGATAAAGTCGTATTCGACAGCGAAGCGGGCATCAATGTACCCGCAAACAAACGGAAGGTGGGCTTTCTCTTTCAAAACTATGCGCTCTGGCCGAACATGACGGTTTATAAGAATATCGCCTTTGGCCTTGAAAACGTAAAGGAGGAAATGCCGCAGATTGATTTTTCGATCAAGACCTCCGTGCGCCTTGCGCAGATCCTCAAAAATCCCGACGACGTCGTACACTTGATCGAGGAATGCAAGGATAAAAAGGGAACGCTTGACAAGAAAAAGGTCTATTTGAAGCTGATCGACAGCTACACCATCAGCGAAGCGACGGCGAAGCAGCTTTATGATTTTAACCTGCATAAGGACGCGAATTACGCGCAGAAGGCGGAAAAGTACAGAAACGAGCTGCTTAAAAAGATCGAGGATGCGAAAAAGGATTATGAGCATCGCGGCTTGCTGCTCGGCGCCGACGGCGAAGTAATAAAGGACGGTAAGCCCGTGACGGCGGTGCGCAAATTAAGCGGCGAGGAAATTGACCTTTCGGTGAGGCGCGTCGCGCGCATTGTAAAGATCGGCATGTTTATGGATCGTTATCCTTCCGAGCTTTCGGGCGGACAGCAGCAGCGCGTGGCGATTGCGCGCACGCTTGCGCCGGAGCCTTCGGTACTCTTTATGGATGAGCCGCTTTCCAACCTTGACGCGAAGCTTCGCTTAGAGATGCGTTACGAGCTGCAAAGACTGCATGTGGAGACCGGCAGCACCTTTGTATATGTTACGCACGACCAAATGGAGGCAATGACCCTGGCGACAAAGATCTGCCTGATCAATAACGGCGTGCTTCAGCAGTATGATGCGCCGCTGAGCGTATACAACCAGCCGGAGAATCTGTTCGTCGCGGACTTTGTAGGCAATCCCTCCATCAACTTTATTGAGGCGCACGGCGCGCAGCAAGCTGACGGCTCGATCAAGCTTTCAGTTTTCGACGGGCTTACAGCTACCTTCCGTCCGAACCAAAATGTAGATATTCTCGTATGGCAGCGGAAGCGTGACGAGAACGCGCGCAAAGAGGCGGAGGAGGGGCATAGGAAGCTTTCCGATAAAACCTATGTGGAAAAGTCGAACCGCGACGAGGTCTTCAAATACCCTATCGCGCGTATTAACGAAGAAGATTTCAGCATTCGCGAGGAGCCTGAAATCACGGATGAGGATTTCGTTTTGGGCGTGCGGCCTGAGTTTATCACGATCGGGGATGGCGGAGCCTTAAACGGAACCATCTATGGCGCGATGCCTACGGGTATGGAATCCACGATGAAGATCCGCGTAGGTGAGTATCTGCTTACGGGTGTGATGTTCGGCAGCAGCGCGTATAAGATCGGAACGGAGACAAAGCTGAGTTTCCAAGGCAATACGATCATGCTTTTCGACAGAAAGTCGGGCGGCCATATTTGCAGCGGTACGCTTGAAATGTAAATAAAGCCAAGTAAAAAGGCATCCCGAACCGGGATGCCTTTTTGTATGATCGTATGTAGCTTACGCTTCTTCCTTAACGGTTGGAGAATCGGCATTTTTACGGACGGATTCAATGCCG
>CAZNJN010000045.1:0-12042 GCA_964573365.1 uncultured Oscillospiraceae bacterium | reverse complement strand
TTCGGCTCGCTTATCCGGCCTCCATGATCCCCGTCGAAACCATGTACGCGCCCATAAACAGTATTAGTATAGCATTTATGGGGGAAAAAGCAAGCAAGGCGAAGCGATTGTCACAGAAATTTTCGCTTTGCCCCCGCTTTTCTATTTGAAGGCAGAAATGCTTTAACATACCTTTTGCACCAAATTCACATCCTTGTCAATTTGCCATGGTATATGTATACTTGTAACAATAAAGTAGATTAACTACACAAGGGGTGTATTAAGAATGTCCGTATTAAAAGAAAATTTACCTGTCGTACCGCTGCGGGGGCTGGTTGTGCTGCCGGGCGAAATGCTTCATTTTGACGCGGGACGTACCTGCAGTGTGCAGGCGCTTGAAGCGGCGTCGGTACGGGAGTGTCCGGTTTTTATTTCATCACAGATCGATGTGCAGAAAAACGACGTTGGCGTGGAAGACATCTTTGCGACCGGCACGATTTGCCATGTGAAGCAGGTGCTCTGCCTTCCCGGCGATTCTATGCGCGTGCTTGTAGAAGGGCGGCAGCGCGCAAAGATTGTGCATAGCTGTGACAGCGACGCCTTTTTAACGGCGGATGTTTGCGAGATCGAAAGCGTTTCCTGCGATGAGGTCATGGCGGAAGCATTGCGCAGGAGAATCCAAAAGCTATTGGAGGAATATGTCAAGCTTTCCGCAAAATTTGCGCGAGAGGCTCTGGATATCCTTTCTAAAATTGAAGATGCGGGCAGCTATACCGACGCAGTGGCAAACGTTGTGCTCTCAAAAATGGAACAGCGGCAAGCTGTGCTGGAAGAAGCGGACGTAGAAGCGCGCATGAAGCTGGTCTTGCAGACGCTCAGCGACGAGATCGAAATAAAGAGAATGGATCTTCGCATTAATGAGCAGGTTAAAAAGCAGATTGACCAGAATCAAAAGGAATACTATCTTAACGAGCAGCTCAGGGCAATCCGAAAGGAACTGGGACGAGATGAGGATTCGGAACTTGACGATCTTCGGGAGCGGCTTGAAAAGAAAAATGCGCCCGATGAGATTTTGCTGAAAATCAAAAAGGAGATTGATAAGCTGGAAGCTTTGCCTTCGGGCGCACACGAGGCGCCAATGGCACGCAGTCATATCGAATGTCTGCTTGATCTTCCGTTTGTAGAGGAGAGCAAGGATAATTTGGATGTTCAGCATGCACGCGAGGTACTGGACGAGGATCACTACGGCCTTGAAAAGGTGAAGGAACGTATCGTTGAATATATTGCGGTGGCGGCGCGTACAAAAAATGTATCGGGGCAGATCCTTTGCTTTGTGGGGCCTCCGGGCGTTGGTAAGACGTCTGTTTCATCGGCAATCGCCAAGGCGCTCGGCCGGAAATTTGTGCGCATGAGTCTTGGCGGGATTCACGACGAGGCGGAGATCAGGGGTCATAGAAAAACCTATATCGGCGCCATGCCCGGCCGTGTTATAACGGCGATGTGCGAGGCGCAGACGATCAACCCCGTGCTGCTTTTTGATGAGATCGACAAGCTGGACGGCGACTTTAGAGGCGACCCGGCGGCGGCGATGTTAGAGGTTCTTGACAGCGCGCAAAACTTTGCGTTTCGGGATCACTTTCTGGAGATACCCTATGATCTTTCAAAGGTGATGTTTATCACAACGGCAAACAGCCGAGAGGATATTCCCGAACCGCTGCTTGACCGTATGGAGATCATAGAAGTGCCAAGCTATCTCGAAATCGAAAAGGCCGAGATTGCAAAGCGGCATTTGCTGCCTAAGCAAATGGAAAAGCATGGGCTTCGCAAATCGGAGCTTATCATACCCGATTCCTTGTACCATGAGATTATTGAAGGCTATACGGCGGAAGCAGGCGTGCGCTCGCTTGAAAGAACGTTGGCGGCAATTTGCCGTAAAGCTGTCTGCGAGCTGGAACAGGATAAAAAACGCATACGAATGGGCAGACAAAAGCTGATCGCCTATTTGGGACAGCCGAAGTATAATAAACCGTTAACGGAAAAGGAGGACGCCGTAGGCGTGGTGACGGGTCTTGCATGGACGTCGGTCGGCGGCGTAACGCTGGAGGTCGAGGTCGAATGTGTGCCGGGAAGCGGTCAGATTTATACGACTGGCTCTTTGGGAGAGGTGATGCAGGAAAGCGCAAAAACTGCGCTGACCTTTGTTAGGGCGCATGCGGAGCCTTACGGCATCGACCCGACCTTTCTTAAAGAAAACGATTTGCATGTGCATGTTCCCGAGGGCGCTGTTCCAAAGGATGGACCAAGTGCAGGCGTAACGATTATGACGGCGATCGTAAGCTGCTTAACGGATATACCGGCGCGCGCGGATGTCGCAATGACCGGAGAAATCACGTTGCGCGGCAGGGTATTGCCCATCGGAGGACTACGCGAAAAGCTGCTTGCCGCGCTTCGCGCGGGCGCTGCCACAGTCATTATACCGGAGAAAAACCGCAAGGATTTGGAAGAAGTTCCCGCCGAGATCACCGGCGCTTTGCATATGGTATTTGTGCAGGACGCAAAAGGCGTGTTGCAGGAGGCGCTTGCCTACATGCCGCAAACACATGCTATGCCGCTTCATATGAAGACGACAGAAAGGATAAGCGCGATTCAATGAATGATTTCGCGATTAAGCAGGCTGTATTTTCAACTAGCGCCGTAGCGGAAGGGGATTACCCGGCGACGGCGCCTTCCGGTACGGAGATTGCCATTGTCGGCAAATCCAATGTGGGGAAAAGCAGTCTGATCAATTCGCTGTGTAACAATAGCAAGCTGGCGCGCATTTCGGCAAGCCCGGGGAAAACGCGGCTCATCAACTTTTTTTTGATCAACAGAAGCTTTTTTCTGGTTGACCTGCCGGGCTATGGCTTTGCAAAGGCATCGAAGCAGGAACAAAAAAGCTGGGGCGATATGATCGAACGCTACCTTGCTTCAGGCAGAGTCACACATATGCTGCTGCTCTTGGATATTCGACATGCCCCCACAGCGGAGGATAAGCAAATGTTTGCGTATGTCCTCTATTATAATATTCCTTTTACGCTGGTTGCGACAAAGGCGGATAAGCTTCCCAGTTCAAAGCGAAAACAGGCGGCGAACGCGGCGGCAAAGCTGCTTGGCGCGCCGCCGGATGCAATACCATATTCTTCTGAAAACGCAGAGGGTAAAACGGAGCTGCTTGCACGTCTTGATGATATCTTGACCGACGCGCAACGACTAAGGGAAAGCTCAATTGAAGCGGACAGATAGCCTAGGAACAAAAAAATAGAAAATGCCTCTTGACATAGATTCCAGCCTTTCGCATAATAGTGTTCGTATCAATCAAAGACAGTCGCCGGAGGTAAGTGGTATGGGTTTCAAAAAATGTCCGATCTGCGAGCTCAACTATATTGCGGAAAACGAAACGAGCTGCGCGGTTTGTAAACGGGCGCAGCATGGCAGCGATAATGATGATAGCGAGATGCTCTGCATCGAGTGCGGAGAAAATCCTGTAGTTCGCGGTACGGAATTATGCGCTTCCTGCCTTCGCGAAGCTCGCCGGCAGGAAAAACTGCAAAAATCGGTGGAGTCCATAGCGGATACTGAAATGGATGTAGGCGCGCTCGACGATATGGAAGTGCCGATCGCTGAAGAGGAAGAAGACATTCCCGAGAGCGAAATGGAAGAAATCCATAAGGAACTGGATGACGGCTTCATGGATGAGGAAGAAGAAGAAGAGGAAAAACCGGAAGAACGGGACTGACGTTGAATGAAGGGGGACGGCATGAAGATTTTTGCAATAGGAGATCTCCATCTGTCCTTAAACGCAGATAAACCAATGGATGTCTTTGGAGAAAACTGGTACAGGCATTCTGAGCGGATTGAAGAAGCTTGGAATGCTTTTATTATGCCGGAGGATATTGTTCTGTTGCCGGGCGATTTAAGCTGGGCCATGCACTTGGAGCAGGCGAGCGAAGATTTGCGCCTTATCGCGAGCTGGCCGGGCAAAAAAGTGATTCTTAGGGGAAACCACGACTATTGGTGGACGTCTATAGCAAAGCTGCGCGCCGCTTTGCCTGAAAACATGTGGGCAATTCAGAATGACGCGCTAAGCATTGACGGGATTGCGATCGGAGGAAGCCGCGGCTGGATTTGTCCGGGCAGCAGCGCTTTTGACGATGGAAAGGATAAGACGATCTACGAAAGAGAGTGCATCAGACTGGAGCTTTCCCTACAGCGAATGGATGAAAAAGCGGAACACAGAATCGCCATGCTGCATTACCCGCCGTGCAACGAGCGGAGGAACCAATCTGTCTTTATGGATTTGCTGGAAAAGTATAGGATTGAGACGCTGGTGTATGGACATCTGCATGGAAAAACCTGCACAAATGCCTTTGAAGACGAACGAAACGGCGTCTCCTATACTTTATGCTCGGCGGATCATTTGAACTTTAGACCCAAGCTGATTCTGGAAGTGTAGGAATACCTTTAGCTTACCAACAAAGAAAATTTAAGATATAAAGGCAGCATGACCGAAAGGGAATGCTGTTTTTTTGCTGAAAACCTGAAAACAAGATAATATTGGTAATAAATGGGGCGGAAATTTATAAAAGTGGTGACAAGTGTGGCGAAGTGGTGTATAATCATTGCAATGCTTGGGTTGCCATGTCCGTATGACGACACGATCCGGAAAGGATGCTCCTGGAAATGCTGATCAATTCGTATAGTCATATCGTTGATCCTAAGGGCAGGGTTTTTATCCCCGCAAAATGGCGCGACGATCTTGGGGATACGGTGATCGTGACACGCGGTATTCTGGGCGGCGGCGAGAGCAAATGTCTTTTTGGTATGTCGATGAGCGCGTGGAATGATTTTTATGAGCGGTTCCGCTCTTTGGCGCTCAGTGATATTCGCGCGCAGAACGTGATGCGTCTGCTTTTTGCAAATGCCTGTGAATGTGAACTGGACAAGCAGGGGAGAATTCTTGTGTCAAACACTTTACGAAATTATGCCGGTCTTGATAAGGACGTTGTGCTTATCGGCATGGGCGGTCGCTTTGAAATATGGGATGCACAAACCTGGGAAAAGCATAACGACGCAGAAAAGGACGATTTAGGCGAGGATGCCTTGCAGCATCTTATGGAGCTGGGAATATGAGCGAATTCCATCATGTGCCGATCATGAAGGATGAGATTCTTTCACTACTGCGACCTGAGCGCGGCGGCGTCTTTGTAGATGGCACGCTGGGTGGCGGCGGTCATGCGCTGGCGATCCTTACACAAATGCAGGGGAAAGGCAGCTATTACGGCATAGACCGCGACGCGGAGGCTATTGAAGCGGCAACAAAACGTCTTGCAAATTTCGAGAATTTTACGGCTTTACGCGGGAACTTTCATGATATGCAATGCTTGCTTCATAACGCCGGCGTGGAAAAGGTTGATGGGATTCTTTTGGATCTGGGCGTTTCCTCTTATCAGATCGATGAAACGGAACGCGGCTTTTCCTACCAAACAGACGCGCCGCTGGACATGCGGATGGATCAGGACGCCGCCTTTAGCGCCTATGATATCGTGAACGGCTACAGCTTTGAACAATTGTGCAGAATACTTAGGGATTACGGCGAAGAACGCTTTGCCGACCGCATAGCGGATGCAATCATCCGAGAACGCGAAAAATGCCCGATTGAGCGTACCGGCGCACTTTCAGAGCTTGTGAAACAGGCGATCCCCGTAAAAGCCCGCTATAAAGAAAGTCAGCATCCCGCCAGAAGAACCTTTCAAGCCCTGCGAATTGAAGTTAACGGCGAACTTGACGGGCTTGAAACGGCATTGGTTATGGCGGAAGATATGCTTTTGCCCGGTGGGGTTTTGGCGGTGATCACGTTTCACTCCTTGGAGGACAGAATCGTTAAGCAGACCTTTCGGAGGTTTGAAGATCCCTGCATATGCGATAGAAAAGCTCCGATCTGCACTTGCGGAAGGCTTCCAAGCTCGAAGGTGCTTATACGAAAACCGATTTGCGCGAGCGAGGAGGAAGTACGGGAAAATCCGAGGGCGCACAGCGCGAAGCTGCGCGCGATACGCAAGCTGGAAAAGAAAACCAATACATAAGGATGAAAAGACGAGAATACGATGGCAGTAGCGGCAAGAAAACTGGAAAATGAATATGCGTATATGCCTGCGACGAGGGTATATTCAAAGGCTGCCGCGCTGCGTGCTCAACGTGAACAAGAGAAGGCGGAAAACGACCGAATTGAACGAGCGCAGCGTGCGGCGCGCGCGAAGGCCGCCAGCAAAGAGGCACTCAGAAAGCTCAGCATTCTCTTGGCGGTAGCTGTGGCGATGGCGTCGATCCTGCTGATGCTGATACGGTATTGCAACATCAATAGCGAATATGCGGCGGTGAACATTCTCAAAACGAATATTGAAAATGTGAAACAGGAAATCACAGGGCTGAACGTGCAGCTCAACAGTGCGGTATCTTTACAGGAGGCGCGCGAGGCGGCGGAAAAAGCCGGCTTGGGATATCCCAAGGGAAATCAGATCGTCACCATAACGCCGCAAGAGGGCAGGAGGGCGCAAAATACGCAGGATGACGCCGATTCGCAGGTAGAGATACTCAATTAGAAACGGAAGGAGCAGGGCATGAGCGCACCTGATGTTTCACAAAAGCGTAGGATCATCGTGGTATTGGTTTGCATTGCGGCAGTGTTCGTGCTTTTAATCGGCAGACTGTTTTATCTGATGGTGATTCAAAGTGAAGAACTGCAGCAGAAGGCTTTGTCGCAATGGACAAGAGATACCTCTATGACGGCGGCGCGCGGCACGATCATGGACGCAAACGGAGTGGTGCTCGCGCAGAGCGGAACGGCGTATAAGATACTGGTTTGGCCTAATTCGATCAACGCTACGGATCGTGACCGAATCGCGAAAAAACTGAGCGAAGTGCTGGAAATGGATTATGCGACGGTGCTAAGCAAGATCAGCAATACGAAGCTGCAGCAAATTGAGCTTAAACGCGGCGTAGAACGCGAATTGATTGACAAAATCACCGCTTTAAAGCTGGGAAATGGTGTAGGTACGGCGGTAGACACGAAAAGATACTATCCAAACGGGAGCCTTTTTTCGCAGCTATTGGGATTTACCACGATAGACGGAACCGGTCAGGCAGGACTCGAAAAAAAGTATAACGATTATCTTGCCGGCAAAGACGGGCGAACCATAACAGAAACAGACAGAAAGGGAAACGCGCTTGCCTACGGAACGGAGGAGATCGTAGATCCCATAGACGGATATGACCTGATCTTGACGACGGACAGCATACTGCAATCCTTTTTGGAAAAGGCGCTGCAGGAGGCCGTAGACGTCAATAAAGCGGAGAATGCGCAGGGCATTGTGATGAATTGCAGAACAGGAGCCATTCTCGCCCTGTCAACCAAGCCGGATTACGATCCGAACAATCCGCCGCGCAGCGATCTTACGCTCTTGAACTCCTTAAACCGGCAGAGGGTCGTAACCGATACCTATGAGCCGGGTTCGACCTTTAAGATCATCACCATGGCGTCCGCGCTAGACAGCGGAGTTGTGACGACACAGAGCAGCTTTCAATGCCCTGGCTTCAGATATGTGAACGGCGAAAAGGTTCGCTGCTGGAAAACGGCGGGACACGGCAATCAAACGCTCACGCAGGCTGCGGAAAACTCCTGCAATGCGGCATTTATGGATATTGCCTTGGGCTTGGGCGAGGATAGATTTTACGATTTTCTGTATGCTTTTGGCTTTGGTTCTTCAACGCAGAGCGGAATCTCTGGCGAAGCGAGCGGTATTGTAACAAACCAAAAGTATATGACGGAAAATACGCTGGCACGAATCGGCTTCGGACAGAGTATCGCCGTAACGCCCATACAGCTCGCGACGGCGGCGAGCGCCGCGATCAACGGCGGAAATTTGATGAAACCCTATGTGGTACAAAAAATCGTTAAAAACGATGGTACTACGGTCGAAGAATACGGCCCAGAAGTTGTAAGACGGGTGATAAAGGAAAGCACCTCGCAGACCGTGCGAGAGATACTCGAAAGCGTCGTTGCCAATGGCGGCGGAAAAAACGGCGGCGTACCGGGCTATCGGATAGGCGGCAAGACGGGAACGGCGCAGAAATATGAAAACGGCGCAATCGCGGATGGAAAACTGATCGCCTCCTTTATAGGCTTCGCGCCGGCGGACGATCCTGAATTTCTGGTGCTGATCCTTGTTGACGAGCCGAAGGTGGGTACGATATTCGGCAGCACGGTAGCGGCGCCCTTTGTGGCGGATGTTATGGAGGAGATCCTTCAATACTATGGATATGTGCCTTCCTCCGAGGAAGAAAGCATAAATGTTCCAAATGTGACGGGTCTTAGCGTGGATGGAGCAGAGGATACCCTGCGCTCGGTGGGACTTACAGCTACCGTACAGGGAACGGGCGAGGTCATCGCGCAGATACCCGGAGCGGACAAAGAAACGGTGAAGGGGAGCAATGTCCTTCTTTATACGGCTGATACGGACGTTATCCTCACGGAAGAAAGCCCGGAGCAAGAGGAGAATACGGGCGTTGATGTTCCCGACCTTACCGGCATGAGCAGACTTTCAGCGGCTAAAACGCTCAAGGAAAAAGGGCTTGTTATGACCGTGCCGGGAGTGCAAAAGGGAAAAGCGATCAGACAGGTTCCGTCGGCGGGAACGATCGTAGAACAAGGATCGGAGGTTCTTGTGGAATTCTCCGAAGCAGAACTGGGTGGAGGTTGAGATGTTACTTTCAGAATTAGCAAAACCGATTGCGCACACGCTCTATGGCGAGGATACCGAGGTTGGCGCGCTTTGCTACAATTCGCGCAAGGTGCAGCCGGGCGATGTGTTTTGCTGTGTGACCGGAACCTTTGCCGACGGGCACGCGTTTGCGAAACAGGCGATTGACGCGGGCGCTGCCGCTTTGGTGGTGGAACACAGACTGCCCTTCGACATACCGCAGTTGCTGGTAGACAATACCCGCATTGCCATGGCGGAAATGGCGGCGTCGCTGTATCATTATCCGTCAAGATCGATGTGCATGGTGGGCGTAACGGGTACAAACGGGAAGACCAGCGTCACCTATATGATCAAGTCCATTATGGAAGCCATGGGGAAAAAAGTCGGCTTGATCGGCACGATTCGGAATATGATTGGGCAAAGAAACATCGATACCGAAAGAACGACGCCGGAAAGCGTCGATTTGCAGGGAATCTTGGCGATGATGCGCGACGACGGTGTGGACGTGGTTGTGATGGAGGTTTCCTCGCATTCGCTCGATCAGCACCGCGTACACGGCATACAATTTGACGTGGGTATTTTTACAAACCTCACGCAGGATCATCTGGATTATCATAAGACCTTTGAAAACTATTTTGCGGCGAAAAAGAAACTGTTTGACCAGTCGAACGTCGCAGTAATCAATGTGGATGATTCCTACGCGCAAGAGCTGATGCAGGGACTTTCGATCCCTATCATCACCTACGGAATACGAGAAAAGGCGGATGTACGCGCGACGAACATTGACATTTCAACCCGCGGCGTGCAGTTTGATCTGTATCGCGGAGAAGAAATGCAGCCAATGTATATCCCGATCCCCGGACTTTTCAGCGTGTTTAACGCCTTGGCGGCGGCAAGCGCAGCGGTTCGTCTCGGTTGCCCGCTTGAGGTGATTAAAAAGGCGCTGGAGCGGATGGTAAGTGTTTCGGGACGGCTTGAACCACTGCCAACCCCCGGACGCGAGTATTCCGTGCTCCTTGATTATGCCCATACGCCCGACGCACTTGAAAACGTATTAAAGACCATTCGCGGATTCTGCCGGGGACGATTAATCGCTCTATTTGGCTGCGGCGGCGACCGGGACCACGCGAAGCGTCCGATCATGGGTGAGATCGCGGGAAGATACGCCGATTTTCTCGTTGTGACTTCGGATAATCCAAGAACTGAAAACCCGATGGATATTATCGAATCCATTATGGAAGGTGTAAAAAAATCCGGCTGCGATTATGTGGTGATCGAAAATCGCCGCGAGGCTATTGAATTTGCGCTCTCTCACGCGAAAAAGGACGATGTGATTCTTCTTGCCGGCAAGGGACATGAAACATACCAGGAAATCAACGGCGGGAAGCACCATTTTGACGAAAAGGAGATCGTGGCGGAAATTCTCAACTGACCGTCTGCTAAAAGAACAATGAAGAATCTGATCTACGCACTGCTGATATCGATGTTTGTTACGCTCCTTGGCGGAAAACTTTGCATTCCGATGCTCAAACGTCTTAAATTCGGGCAGAGCGAACGGGATCTCGGTCCCAAGACACATTTGGAAAAGGCGGGAACTCCAACGATGGGCGGCATCATGTTCCTGCTTGGTATTCTGTTTTCCACATTGATTATGACGACCTCCGCGCATGAACTGGTGATTGTGGCGCTGCTTGTCACCTTTGGATTTGCTCTGGTGGGCTTTTTAGATGATTTCCTCAAGGTGCGAAAGCATAATACGGACGGGCTTCGCGCGTATCAAAAGATCATCGGTCAGTTTGGTATTGCCTTGGTGCTTGCCATCTTCGCTTATCGCAATCCGATGATCGGCAGTAAAATCTATTTACCGTTCTTTGATGCACAATGGGATTTGGGTATCTTTTATATACCCTTCATCGTATTTGTCACCGTTGCTACGGTTAACAGCGTAAATCTTACCGATGGATTGGACGGGCTTGCGTCCAGTACAAGCAGTATCTACTCCATTGCCATGGCGATCACCTTCGCGTATTTGAGCTATGCGGCTTTCGCGCCTTCGGACATGGGACAAGCCAAGCTGACGCAGGTTGCCGCCGAGCTTTCATCCATGGGCGCTTTTGCGGCGGCGGTCGCGGGCGGCTGTATCGGCTTTTTATACTACAACGCTTTTCCTGCCAAGGTATTTATGGGCGACACCGGTTCTTTGGCGCTTGGCGGCGCAATTAGCTGTATGGCGGTCTTCTCCCGGGCGGTCTTGCTTTTGCCTTTGATGGGGATATGCTTTGTCGCATCCTCGGTATCTGTGATTCTGCAAGTGGGCAGCTATAAGCTGCGTCATGGCAAACGAATTTTCAAAATGGCGCCGCTGCATCATCATTTTGAGCTTTGCGGCAAAAGTGAAACGCAGATCGTCTGCATGTATATGCTTTTGACGATGGTAGCCTGCCTTTTCGGCATGCTTGCATACGCGTAAAACTAGTTATTTTGCCGTTTGGCGGCAAATTCTGCGGGTGGCCGTGAGTGGTGCTTGGCACGGCTAGTGGAATGGCGTGAATAACGCCGGTCAAGATGTTTGAAAGAGGCTGCGGCTTGTTCTTTCAAGCAGCGTGACACGCCAAACGGCTTTTTTTATTCAAATAAACGTGCTATGATTAGCTACGCAAATATAGGGATAAGGATGGATTTTACGATGAAAACGGCTTGTATCGTCGGCATGGCAAAAAGCGGTATAGCAAGCGCAAGACTCCTTGCAAAGCATGGCTACCGAGTGATGATCAATGATATGAAAGAGAAAATTGACGGTCTTGAAGACGCGCTTTGCGGCATAGAATATAGTAACGCCCTGGGACGAAAGCCGGAAGAATTGCTCGATGGGGTCGATCTGCTGGTATTAAGTCCCGTGGTGCCGATTTTTGCTCCCTTTGCACTTGAGGCGAAGAATCGAGGAATCGAGGTGATCGGAGAAATAGAGCTTGGATACCGTTATTTACATCCTGAGTGCTCTCTTGTCTGCATCAGCGGCACAAACGGAAAGACCACGACGACCGCCCTTACCGGCGCGCTGTTTCAAGCGGCGGGGAAAAACACCTATATTCTGGGAAATATCGGCATACCCATCACCGCGTTTGTGGATCAAACAAAAGCGGGCGATGTAGTCGTGGCGGAAACGGCGGCCTTGCAGCTTGAAAGCATAGACCGTTTTCACGCAACTGCGGCGGGTATGCTCAACATTACGGAAGATCACCTAAACCGCTTTCAAGGAAGGATGGAA
>CAZNJN010000044.1:0-12111 GCA_964573365.1 uncultured Oscillospiraceae bacterium | reverse complement strand
TTGAACCTACGACCTCCGGGTTATGAGCCCGACGAGCTACCAGCTGCTCTACCCCGCGACGGAGAACGCCGTATCGTTTTTACGACAAGCGTTATAATACCATAGATGGAGAGTATCGTCAAGTGCTGATATGAAATTTGTATTGTATGGCGATAACGCATGTGTTAGGATGAGAAGTAAATAATGAATTTAAGGATGAGCGAAAATGGATATATATGATTGTATAAAGAATCGAAGAAGCATCAGAGAATATCTCGATACGCCCGTAGCTCCAGAGACGCTTGAAAAGGTACTCAATGCGGGACGACTGGCGCCTAGCTGGAAAAACAGACAGTGCTGGCGCTTTGTTGTGGTATCTGATCCCGCGATCAAAGCGCAGATCGGTATGGTTGTGGATAATCCTTCTGCGAAGGTCTACGAGACGGTTCCTTATGTGTTGGTGCTTTGCGCCGATCCTACGGATAGCGGTACAATGGCGGGCAAAGATTATTATTTGGTGGACTGTGGCATTTGCATGGAGCATGTAGTTCTCGCCGCCACTGCCGAAGGGCTGGGTACCTGCTTCGTGGGCTACTTTCCGGAGAATCCGCTTCATGGCTTGCTCAATATTCCGCGTGACACCAGAATCGTCGCGTTATCTCCCCTAGGGTATCCTGCGGAAATGCCGCAGGCACGGGACAGGCAGGACTTGGATAAGATGGTGTTTGAAAACGAATGGAATCATTTGCGATAGGGAAATGTGGTATTCAAAGAATTTTGTATGGCTGAACGACTTTTTGGTAAAAAACAGAATAACGACACAAGGTGCTTCTGATCAGAAGTGCCTTGTTTTTGTTTGGATTTGGAATTATACTGATATATGTGAGAATTTAGGGCTCTCTGGACACCCTAAAGATAACTGACGGAATAATTTTACGCATGGCGAAAGGAGATCCAGCAATATGAAAGATCTGAACAGTTATGTGGAGTCTCTGGGCATCATTGCACCGAAAGCGGTTTACAGCAACCTCTCTCCTGCAATTTTGACTGAAAAGGCTCTCGAACGCGGCGAAGGTACTCTCTCCGAGACCGGAGCTTTGGTTGTGTATACGGGCAAATATACCGGCCGCTCCCCTAACGACCGTTTTATCGTCGATACTGCGAATGTGCATGACGAGATCAACTGGAATAAGGCAAACGTTGCCATTACCCGCGAGAAAGCGGACGCGATCTACAACAAAGTTACGGCATACCTGCAGGGACACGAAATTTTTGTGTTTGACGGCTTTGCCGGCGCTGCTCCCGAGTTTTCCCTCTCTGTACGCATCGTATGCGAGAAGGCAAGCTCTTGCCTCTTTGCGACGCAGGCGTTTGTCCGTCCCGACGCCGAACAGCTTGCAAACTTTGTGCCCGGCTTTACTGTAGTTGCGGCTCCCGGCTTCAAATGCGTTCCCGAAGTTGACGGCGTCAACTCCGAAGCGGCGATCATTCTTGACTTTGAAAAGAATCGCATTGTTGTAGCGGGTTCCGCTTATTCCGGCGAAATCAAGAAGGGCGTCTTTACGGTTATGAACTTCCTCATGCCGCACAAGGGCGTACTTCCCATGCACTGCTCCGCGAATCTTGGCGCAGACGGCGACTCCGCGCTCTTCTTTGGCCTTTCCGGAACCGGCAAGACCACGCTTTCCGCCGATCCTAATCGTAAACTGGTTGGCGATGACGAGCATGGCTGGAGCGGCAAGGGAATCTTCAATTTTGAAGGCGGCTGCTATGCAAAATGCATCAACCTTTCCAAAGAAAACGAACCTCAGATTTGGAATGCGATCAAGTTTGGCGCGCTGGTGGAAAACGTCATTATGGACAAAGAAACCCGAAAGATGGACTATGATGATGGCTCCATTACCGAGAATACCCGCGTAGCGTATCCCGTTGAATACATTCCCAACTGCGCAATTCCGGGAATCGGCGGACATCCTAAGACTGTGGTATTCCTGACTGCGGACGCGTTTGGCGTATTGCCTCCAATCTCCAAGCTCAGTAAAGACGCTGCGATGTATCACTTCGTATCCGGCTATACTTCTAAGCTTGCGGGAACCGAGCGCGGCATCACCGAACCGGTAACCACCTTCTCCACGCTCTTTGGCGCTCCCTTTATGCCGATGCATCCCTCCGTTTATGCGGAGATGCTGGGCGAACGCATCGATGAATATAATGCCAACGTATATCTGGTCAATACCGGATGGTGCGGACACAAAGCCGGTAACGGAAAGCGCATGAGCCTGCCCTACACCCGCGCAATGCTGACTGCGGCGCTTACGGGCGAGCTGGAAAAGGTTGAGTTTGAAACCGATCCGATCTTTAACGTGATGGTTCCGAAAACCTGCCCCAATGTTCCCGATGAGGTTCTTTCTCCGCGCAAGATGTGGGCGAAGGAAGCCGGTGAAAAGGAATATGAAAAGGTCGCTAAGGATCTGGCGACTCGATTCATGGAAAACTTCAAAAAGTATGATCATATGCCCCAAAACATCGTCAACGCCGGCCCCAAAGCGTAAAATAACAAATAAAGAAACAGCCCTCAACCGAGGGCTGTTTCTTTGTTTTACGGCTTTTGCTTAATCCGGATATAAAATGCATAGGCTGTCTTTTCGGGGTTCGTCAAAGAAGGTGTAATCATCTAAAAGCGGGGAGTATGTACTCATACATACCGTCGTAGGACCAAAGTTTATAATGCGAAGGTATCCGCTGCCGCCCTTGGGCGCATCTTGATAATTCGACATAACGGCATACACGGTTCGATCCGCAACGCCGTCTCCATCATCATCCAGCTCGTCGGTTCTTGAAGCGGGTTTGCGGCAATGCCCGCTCAGGACAAGCCAGACGTTGGAATTTGGGACGACGATTTTATCATAAATTGCCTTGCCCTGCGTAGTTAAATGCTTTCCGTCACTATGCAGATAACTGTGCGTGATCAATATGGCGGTATAGCTTTTATAGGATTGAAGAATGTGACTGACCCAAGCGGCATCTTCGTCATTAGGGCCGGTGCGCATAAAGCCTATACTGACAAAAATGTAATTTCGCCCATTGGCGGAAAACAGGGTATAGCGAATGCGCCCTTCCTCCAATGCATCGCCGGAAAGCATGGGCGTTTGTTTTTGATCGACATAATTGTAGAAATTGTTAAATTGATATTTTTTGCCGACATCGTGATTTCCTGCGGCGCAGAGATAGGGAATCTTTCCGTTGAGACGCTGCATGGCCTGTGCGGCAACCTGCCATTGCTGCTCTGAACGCGAAGCGCTGACAAGATCCCCCGTATGAAAAACAAAACGGATATCCATTGCCGCTTTATTTTCCACGATCCCATCCGTCATCGTATAAAAGGTATCGGGATAACCGCCACTATAATTTTGCGTATCGGAAAGCCAGATCATGCAAAAGGCCAGTGCTTGGGAAGGCAAAAGGAAGCTGATGAAACACAGCAAATAAGAAACCAGAGTTCGGATGCGGCGCCGTGCATGTAACATAGCTGTTCTCCCCAATACGTAAAATCGTTCTAAGAAGAAATTTTAGCATACTGCCGTTCATTATGCTATATAAAGAATGAAAAAACAGAAAGTTTCGCAAATTTTGATTTTTTGTAGCGCTCATATCCTCAATAAAGCAGAAGACAGAGCTGAATGGCCTGCGTCTACACTTGACATATCAGAAAAATGGTAAAGCAGCGTCGATTCCGAAAAATATTGACAAAGCTTACAATAAATAATAACATAATATAAAGGAATAGTATCGGAGTTTTTTAGAGTTAAGCACTTTTCGGCAAAAATAACGATGAGAGGTGGTCTTTCAAATGAATAAAAAAGAACAGAGACGAAAAGAATTGAAAGAACTAAAGACACAAAAATTGAGTCTGCTTCACAGGATAGGCACAAAAATCGGCCTAGCCTTTGGTATTGTTACGATATCCTTGATTGTGGCGCTGTGTATTCTCACGGCGATTATTTATAAAAAAGAGGCGAAGGCGCTGCTTCACCAAGCCAATAACACGGCTTTTGCCGTATTCGAGAACGAGATCGACCAAGTTGGCAATGCCGTAGACCTGCTAGCATATACCTGCAAGTATGATTCCAGCTTTCAGCAGGCGCTTTCATCCAAAAATTTTGACAGCATTGAGATTACACTAACAAGAGAACTCCAGTCAAAGAAAATGTTTGCCGTTGTCTACGATGATACCGCAAACGTAATCGGGATTATCGGTGATGCGCCGGATAATGCCATGCAGTACAATTCAATTCAAAATGGAGAATCCAGCGGAATATTTACCGATGCGGCAATACCGCTTTCTTATCGATCCTATTATAATGTGTTCTACAGTGCTTCTTACGGCAATAAAACGATTGGCGGAATTGTAGTCGGTTACGACCTTTCCAATCCGCAGCTTGTCGATAACATCAAGGAGTCGTCAAACTGCGAGGCCACGCTTTTTTCGGGAAATACCCGCTTAAATACGACAATCATTGATCCAAAAACGAATGAACGCGTATTGGGCACAACAATGCTGCCGCAAATTGAGCAACAGGTATTGGTGGAAAAAAAGACCGTAGAGGGAGAAAACTTCATCGTTATCAGCAATATGCTTTACAAATACAAGCCCGTATACGGAGTGGATAATACGGTTGTCGGAGCGATGTTTATCGGCGCGCCAACGACGAATCTGGACGCGGCCTTCAG
Source organism: uncultured Oscillospiraceae bacterium (assembly GCA_964573365.1). Taxonomy (GTDB): domain Bacteria; phylum Bacillota; class Clostridia; order Christensenellales; family CAG-138; genus JAQVRG01. The sequence continues at coordinate 7,401 of CAZNJN010000044.1, read as the reverse complement.
CAAAGCGACAATCAACATTTTTATCGGTGCGATGCTCGTTACCATAGCGTTCCTGTTCTTTGTGACGTCTATCGTCAGAAAGGACGTTTCTGAGCCCATTGAAAAGATTGTACGGCAAGCGCAGAATATTCGAGACGGGAAGCTTTCCACGGAGCCTGTCAAGTTAAGAACTCGCAACGAGACCAGTGTGCTCGCTGAGGCGATGAACGAGACCATGTCAAACCTCAACACATATATTTCCGATATATCGCGAGTGCTGACCGCCATGGCAAACCGTGACTTTACAGCCGATTCCAGCATCAAATATGTGGGCGATTTTGAACGGCTGATTGATTCGGTGAAGCTGATTGAGCACAATATGAACGGCTTTCTGCACACCTTGAACGAGGCGGCGTATTCTGTCAATACCAACGCTTCGCAGATGGCGGATTCCGCCGAGCGAGTAGCCGCAGGTACGACCGAACAGGCTGCTACCGTTGAGCAGTTCTCGGCATCGATTATCGAAATCTCAAACAACGTCAATAAGAATGCGGACGACGCGCAGAATGTAAAACAGCTTTCCAATGATGTAGAGACAAAAATCAACGCGCAGAATGTGCAGATGGAAGAAATGCTCCGTGCGATGAAGGAAATTGAAGAAAGATCCGCGGAGATTCAGAAAATCATCAAGAGTATTGACGATATTGCGTTCCAAACCAACATTCTTGCGCTTAACGCGGCTGTGGAAGCGGCGCGAGCCGGCGAAGCGGGTAAGGGCTTTGCGGTCGTCGCGGACGAGGTGAGAAACCTTGCGACAAAGAGTACGGATGCCGCGAAGAATACGACCAACCTGATTCAGGCGTCTATCGACGCGGTACGTCATGGCTCGGCGCTGGTGACAGATACGGCGTCCTCATTGCAGGATATCGTAGAGCTTTCTAAAAATACGAACGGCCTTATTGAAGGCATCAGCCGCCAGTCGGAAGAACAAGCCTCATCGCTGCGCGAGATCACTGCGGGACTGAATCAGATCAATGACGTTATCCAGCAAAACTCCGCGATCGCGGAAGAAAGCCATGCTGCGAGCGAAGAACTTTCCGAACAGGCAGAAAAGCTTTCCGGCATGGTCGAAGAGTATAAAATCTAGACTAGAACGAAAAAACGTCCATATGCGCATAGAGAAAGAAGCGTTTTAGCAAAGAGCAAAACGCTTCTTTTTAGGGCTGTCGTTTTTTTGAATTTACAGATAGAAAATCGATGCTTTTCCGCTGCAGCTTAAAACTCCGTCGCGGATGGAAAGCGTATCGTCATAGAGCAAATCAACGGGGCATGCGCTTTTCCTTGAAAAAAAGGGGAGAATAACCTGACAAGGAACGGCATCAAGCGGGAATACGCCTACTAAGCGACGACCGTTTTGCAGATAGCTAACTAGAATCGTGCGGCTTTGAGAATCAGACGCCAAATCGTAGGCGCCTTCAGCGAGGATGGAAAGACACTTGATTGAAGCAAGACGCTTTAAGAGCGGACTCATGTCATGGCGATAATTCCAGTCGATTTTATCGCTTTCAAACAAGTCGGGACGATGATCCGCTTGTATTTCCTGACCGGCATATAAAAGCACGGGACCTTTTTCGAAATAGGAGAAGGCAGTGAACACCTCCGCCTGCGCGGCAGTATGAACACGGCTTCTTAATCGAGGCTGATCATGGTTTTCAAGCATCCTGAGTTTGGAATAATTGGCGGGATAAACGCTTTCCTGCTGAAGTAAGCAGGAAAGGTATGTTTCTAGGCTCATTTTGCCCTCCATAAAGCGCTCGAAGAAGTGCCAGATATCATAGTCGTAGGTAATGTCAAATGCTTCGTATAGTTCACTGTCGGACGAAACGGCATAGCCTAGCTCACGGCCATGCTTGACAAAGTCCGTATGTACGGATTCCGCAAGCCAAAGCAAGCCGGGATGTATTGCCTCCAGATGCCTGCGGGCCTGCGTCCAGAAGGATATAGGAACCGCCGAGGCAACGTCGCAGCGAAAACCATCCACATACTGTGCCCATTGAGAGAGGGTTTCAATTAGGTAATCGCATAGTTCGGGATGAGAAAAATCAAGATCAATCACATCGGACCACTCTCCGAAACGATTGCCGAAGCTTCCATCGGGAAAACGAAAAAAGTATTCGGGATGAGCTTGAAAAAGAAGCGAATCGGGTGAGGTATGATTATAAACTACGTCGATGATGCAGCGCATATCGCGTTTATGGATTTCCTCGGTAAGATGGACAAAATCCTCAAGCGTCCCATATTCGGGGTTGATGGAGCGGTAATCGGCTATGGCGTATGGACTGCCCAGACTCCCTTTTCGCTTTTCCTTTCCGATCGGGTGGATGGGAAGAAGCCAAACGACGTTGACGCCAAGCGCGCGGATGCGGTCAAGATCCGCAACGATTGCCTCAAAGCTTCCCTCCTGCGTATGATTCCTTACAAAAATGCTGTAAAACACGAGATTACGAAGATGAATATCGCTGTTATTTGCCATAAAAGGATTCTCCTTATTGAAAAATCAGATTGAAAGCTGAATAAAAAAATGATGCGGATATGCAAAGAAGCATATCCGCATAGCATGAACGTCTTTATCGGCGGTAGATGCGATAACCGGAACGTTTGCGTCTGTTGCTGGGATAGCGGCGCTTGGAGCGCATTGTTATAATTCGCAGTACCACGATGACGGCGAGCAAAACCAAACACAGCAAAGCCCAAAAGAGCCATGCGTGAGAGGAACCGGCATCAGCATCGCCTTTTCTGCCCTGCACCATGATGGGACTTGCGTTAGGATTTGAAACGTCGCCCTCCGGCGCAAGCACATCGCGCGAGGCCACCAGGTTTGCGCTGAAAAGAGAGAGGCCGTTATATTTATAGTAAATGGTTCCGACGATCGTACCTGCGCTGATGGGCGCCTGCAGCGTACTTTCAAGCACATAGGTGCTGGTGATGCCAGAGGGATCGGCTTCGATTGCGGAGATTTCGGATTTCAGACCGCTGATGCGCACACCGTCCAAATCAATATTGAGCGTGAGATTTCCGTTTTCGGGATCGTCACTGGCGGCGCCGGCAACCGGCAGCGCCATGGTGGTTTCAATATTAAGGAGTGATGCGTCAAGTACGGAATAGTTGGCAAAACCCCAGTCAAAAAACTTGGCCGCGTTTTCAAAACGGTATTCGGCTGTCACTTTGTTTTCCATATCGCCAAAGAGAACGATGATCAAGGTTACGCCGTCTTTTTGAGCGGAGGCGACAAGGCAGCGCCCGGCTTGCGCGGTATCGCCGGTTTTCACGCCGGTCGCATAGGGATAGGTAATGTCGGCTTTATCTTCGGGCGTATACAGAAGCCGATTTGAATTGTTCCAGTCATAACCGTCGCTGTCCTTATTCGTAGGCTCGGCATGATAGGAAACCGTACCTACGATTTGGCGAAACGTGGGATTTTGCATTGCGTAGCGCGTGAGGATCGCCATGTCGTAAGCCGTTGTATAGTGATCGTCCTTATGAAGACCGTTGGATTTAACAAAATGCGTGCCGGTCATACCAAGCGCCGCGGCCTTCTGATTCATTAGATCTACAAACGTACTTTCCACACCGTTTCCAAAGTGCTCGGCAACGGCGCGAGCCGCATCGTTGCCGCTGCGGAGCATGACGCCGTAGAGCATATCGATCAGCGGCATTTCTTCGCCGCGACATAAGCCGGCGACGGAGCCGCGATCTTCCACCGTATCTCCAACCTTTACCGTTTCATCCAGGGACGAACACAGCTCAAGCGCAAGTATACAGGTCATGATCTTCGTTGTACTGGCGGGATACGCACGCTCGGTGGAGCTTCGCTCATACAGTACATTACCCGTATCAGCGTCCATTAAGACAATGTAGGGGGTTGATACAGATTCGGGATCAAATTCCGCAAGCGATGTATGCGGAAAAAAGCACAGGACACAAAAAAAAGCCGTTACGGCGCTGATAAACCGTTTCAATTTTCAGCTCATCCTTTCGCTGAATTTGCCTGAACATATCCAGACTATGTTGCACAGCTAAAAAATAGTATAACAAAAAAAATGTCGGATTGTACAGTAAAATTTGTATGCGACCCGATGATATATATTTTGACGTTGCACAGCATGCCGCTTTTATGCTATATTGAACGTAGAAATTCACGCATAATACCTTACATTTGTCATATGTGTACGAATGAAAGACGGGAAGGATAAATGGCAAAAAAAATACTGCTGGTCGATGACGAACCGTTAATCGTTAAGGGCTTAAAGTTTGCGCTGGAGCAAGATGGCTATGAAATCGAATCCGCTGAGGACGGCGAAATTGCATTGCAAAAAATCAACGCAGAAAAGTTCGATCTGATTCTTTTGGATGTGATGCTTCCGAAAATTTCGGGCATAGAGGTTTGTCAATCCGTGCGCGAAAAGAGCGATGTACCGATTATTATGCTCACGGCCAAGGGGGAGGATATGGATAAGATCCTCGGCTTAGAATATGGCGCGGATGATTATATGACCAAGCCCTTCAATATTCTGGAGGTCAAGGCGCGCATCAAGACGATTCTTCGCCGTGCCGGAGGAGGCAAGGAAAATACGAAGCTCGACCTTGTCGCCGGTGATCTGCATATCAATATCGGCAGCCGCACGGTGACGGCGCATGGCGAAAACGTCAACCTTACCGTAAAAGAGTTTGATCTTTTGCAGCTTTTTATGAATAATCCGGGCAAAGTATACAGCAGGGAAGAACTGCTTGAAACCATATGGGGTTTTGATTATTTGGGCGATTTCAGAACGGTTGACGTCCATATTCGGCGCTTGCGCGAAAAAATCGAACCTGACCCCGCAAATCCCAAGTATATTATGACCAAATGGGGTGTTGGCTATTTCTTTGCGCAATAATAAAGTATTCAACTCAATACGAGTAAGGCTGGTCGCGATTTACATGGTGATCACGATCGCGGCGTTCGTGACGATCAGCTTCCTCATTTCAAATATCGTAGAGGAGTTTCTTGTTTCACAGCGTACACAGCAGCAGACGCAGGAAACCGCCCGGATCGCGCTGGAAGTCACTCCGGATTTTGCGGCGGGAAATGTGCAGCAGCTATATGAACTTGTCACCACGCGCGCTCAAAGCTTGGGCGGGCGCATTTTGCTTCTGGATACGGACGCGGTTATCCAACTGGATTCGGCTTCACAGGATAACGGCTATCGCGTACCATACCGGGAGGTTCGAGATGTGCTTTTGAGCGGTACGGACTCTTCATACGGTTTCCACCGAATCACACGCAATTCTGAAAAAGCCGGAATCCTTGCGCCTGATGAAGAAACTCTTTGGGCTGTATATTATACCGCACCAATGATTGACAACGGCTCTTATTTGGGCGTGCTGCTTTTCTCCTCGTATATCCAAGACGTCGAAAACAGCGTGCGTGAGGTTGTCAATCGCACGACCTTGATCTTTATTGTGATATGTTTTGTAATCGCGCTCGTGAGCTTTTTCCTTTCAAGCTGGATGACAAAGCCGATCACAGAGCTTACGGCGGCGATTCGTACCATGGGTAAAAAAGATCGAGTCCGCGTAAAGGTACACGGCGCGGGAGAGATGGTGGAGCTTGGCGAAGCTTTTAACCGCATGAGCGAGCAGATTGAAGATCACGATCGGATACGCGATGAATTTGTAGCAAATGCGTCTCACGAGCTGAAAACGCCGCTTTCGGCCATGAAGATTCTTTCAGAATCCATGTTGTATCAGGATAAACCCGATCCTGCTATGGCAAAAGAGTTTTTTGCCGACATCAATAACGAAGTGGATCGTTTGACTCGCATTATTAACGAACTGCTGCGCCTTGTGCAGGAAGACAATAAAAACGTTTCGTTTTCCATTACCGTGGGCAGACTCGATACGCTGGTAGAGCGCGTGATGACGCGCTTGCAGCCCTTGGCGGCACAAAAGGGAATCGCACTCACCTGCGATCTTTCCCCTGTGAGCTGTGCCTTTGAAGCTATGCGTATGGAACAGGTTGTGACGAATCTCATTGAAAATGCGATCAAGTATACAGATGAAGGCGCTGTCAGTGTAACGGTAACAAACAATGGAAAAGCCGCCGTCTTCAGCGTGACTGACACGGGGATCGGTATTCCCCGGGAAGCTGTATCGAAGCTGTTTGACCGTTTCTATCGCGTTGACAAGGCGAGATCCAGAAGCACGGGCGGAACGGGGCTCGGTCTTGCAATCGTCAAGGAGATTGTTGAGCGTCATAAGGGCAATATATGCGTAGAAAGCGAAGTGGGCGAGGGGAGCACCTTTACGGTATACCTTCCTCTTGAGGTAAAGGAGGACGCGAAATGAGCATAAGAAAGCTAAAAAAAACGGCCATACTTCTATCGATGCTTATGCTACTTTGCGCAATCACCTCAGGCTGCATGCAAAGCACGATTCGAGAGGAAGAAACAAGACGCGATTTGCCCGCAATCGATCCTCAAGCGGGTTTGGCAAAAGAAATTACCTGTACCATCTATACGCGGGTACTGGAGGAGTCCTATCTGGTCGGCATGGAACATACGATCGAGGTACGGGCGGGCGAAAAAACAGAATATGCTATCATGGAAGCGCTGCTCAAGGAGCCGTCGCCGCTTTCAACCACAACACCGACTTTATTTCCCGCAGGAACCGAAATTGTGGATGTGAGCTTAGACGGCACAATCCTTTATATTACGCTCTCAAAAGAATTTTTGGATAAGACAGAGTTCAACCAGAAACAAAAAAATCTCCAAAGGGATAAGAACAGCGGCAATATAACGGAAAGTACATATAAAAAGAATTTGCAGGATTTAGAAACGGATTATGAGGAGAGCCGAAGATTAGCGCTCTACGCGGCTGTAAATACCTTGACGGATTACAGTGAGAACATACGCGTATTGATTTTAGTGGATAAAGACGGAAGTGGAACGGGTACACGTTTGCCGCGAAGCGAACTGGGACTTGATGTCGATTCGACGCAGGAGACAGAATTGATAGAGCCTTTGGGTTTCAATGCAGACGTAGTCATCACGCCGCAGATAACAGCGGAGATATTTATGCAGCATCTGCAAAACGAAGAATACGCGTCGGTCTATGCACTGCTCGCTGATAACCGTGATTTTGCGCATGGCACGAAGGACTATATGAGTATCCAAAAGGAGCTTCAGTCGTATGGAAAATTGCTGCGCTTCAGCGTAAACGGTATGACTAACAGCGACGGGAGAACTTCTTATGCAAATGTGGATCTGTATTTACAACAAGAGGACGGGGACGTTGCGGCATTGACGAACAGAAGACTGCTTATGCGCAACACAGGCGGACTTTACAGACCGGATTATTCATCGCTCAAGCAGGTCTTAGGAG
>CAZNJN010000043.1:0-12267 GCA_964573365.1 uncultured Oscillospiraceae bacterium | reverse complement strand
CCTCGATGAGTTCCTTATAACGCTCCTGCATTTATTCTTCCTCGTTGCTTTCCGCAGCGATTTCAAGACGCTTTTCATATGCGTCCAAAATCGTTTGACAGTGCTTGGTCAATGCCGTTCCTCTTTCATATAGCTTCATCATATCATCCAAGGACGCATTGCCCGCAGAAAGCTTTTCGATGATCTCTTCAAGCTCCTTGATCGCATTTTCGTAGGAAAGTTCCATTATGTATCGCTCCTTTCGTTTACGGCGCTCACCTTCGCGCGCGCCGTACCGTCTTTGAAAAGGATTTCGATTTCATCACCAAGAGAAAGCTCTCCGGCGCCGCCGATATATCCCGTTTCTTTTCGTATCAGTGCATAGCCGCTTTGCATCACGCGTATAGGTGAAAGGCTTTGAAGTCTTGCCAGCAATTCTTCTTTTTTATGCGCGCATGCCATCAGCGTCATTCGCATTTCGCGCTCGATCGCATCCTTTTGTGCTCTAAGCTCTGTCTTTCGCCCTTCAATCCTGTGCGCGGGTCCCGCCATCGCGGCACAATCCGCAAAACGACGTATTCTTTCCCGCTCTGCCTCAATTCTTTTTTGGCTGTAGTACAAAAGCTTCTTTTTTTCGTCTTGAAGCCACGCGCAAAGTGACACATATTCCGGAACGCAAAGCTCCGCCGCCGCAGAAGGCGTAGGCGCGCGGAAATCCGCCGCATAATCGGCAATCGTCTCGTCCGTTTCATGCCCCACGGCGCTTATTACCGGAATGTCGCTTTCGTAGATTGCCCGCGCCACGACCTCCTCGTTAAACGCCCAAAGATCCTCCATGCTTCCACCGCCGCGGCCTACGATCAGCACGTCGGCCTTTTTCAGCCGATTCATTTCTCTGATTCCCTCCGCAATCCGCTCTGCCGCGCCCAGCCCTTGCACGGGAACCGGATAAAGCAGAATGGGCATTTGCGGGAAGCGCCTCTGCGTTACGTTTTCGATGTCGTGGATCACCGCGCCGGTTTTCGATGTAATCACGCCAATGCAGCGCGGCAAAAAAGGCAAAGCCTTTTTATGGGAAGCGTCAAAAAGTCCTTCCTCGGCCAGCGCATTTTTCATCAATATAAACTGTCTGTACAGCTCCCCCTCGCCTTCAGCGTGCATGCTTTGCGCGTAGAGCTGGTACTGGCCGTCCCGAACGAAGATCGATACGTTGCCGCTGACGACGACCTGCATACCGTCATGCGGCGTAAAGCTAAGCTGCATGGCATTGGTTTTGAACATCACGCAGCGTATCAAAGCCGATTCATCTTTTAGCGAAAAATACAGGTGTCCCGAGGAATGCCGTTTGAAGCCGCTTATCTCGCCGCGCACACCGATATGCTGCAAGAGTGTCTCTCGCCGCAGCATATTGCTGACGTACTCGTTTAGCTGCGAAACACGCAGGATATAATCATCGTGCATAGAGTTTTTTTTCAGCCGCCTCAACCGTATTATCCATCAGCATGGTAATGGTCATAGGTCCTACGCCGCCGGGTACCGGCGTAATATGCGCCGCGACTTCACATACCTTGTCAAAATCAACGTCGCCATGCCATTTTCCGTTGACCTTGCTCTGTCCTACGTCGATCACGACCGCCCCCTCTTTAACCATATCCGCTGTGATCAAATTGCTTTTGCCTACCGCGCAAATCAGAATATCGGCCTGTTTGGTGATTTCGCCAAGAGCTTCGGTCTTGGAATGGCAGATCGTAACCGTTGCGTCGTTTTGCAGCATCAAAATCGCGGTCGGTTTGCCTACTAGATTGCTTCTGCCTACCACTACCGTTTTTTTGCCGCAAATCGATATGCCCGTCTCTTTAACAAGCGCCAATACGCCCTTTGGCGTACAGGGAATAAAGCCCTCTCTCCCGGTAATCAACGCGCCTGCGTTCTGCGTATGCAGACCGTCCACATCCTTTACCGGATCAATATGCGCAAGCACCTTTGTGGCGTCTACCCCCTCGGGCAGCGGAAGCTGCACCAAAATACCATGCACGCTCATATCCGCGTTATACATTTCAATCAGCGAAATGATCTCATCCTCTCTCAAGGTCGCGTCCTTATGCGTAAGCACTACCTCTATCCCCAACTGCTTGGCCTTTTTTTCTTTATTGTTGACATAGACCTGTGAGGCGGGATTGTCGCCAATGAGAATTACGGCAAGCTTTGGCATAACGCCCAGCTGCCTCAAAGCCAGCACGCGTTCCTGTATACGCCCGCAGGTCTTTTCCGCCAACAAGCGTCCGTCAATGATCTGTGCCTTCATAATTATCCACCTTTATCATCTTTGCATACATATTCAAGTAATATTAGCACATGCCCATCAACAGCGCAACCGCGCTTTTTCTCTATGGGAAGGTTCACGCGCTGCTTTGCTTGCTTTTTCAAAAAAATTTAAGCGCCGGTCAAACGGCGCTCTTTTGCATAGGTATTCCGATCTATTCTTTTGCCGCTGCTGAAAGATTCTTTGAGAGCGTTCCAAGCATGCCGTTGATATAGGCGGAGGATCGTTCCCCGCCGAATTCTTTTGCAAGCTCCACAGCCTCATTGATCGATACGCTTTGCGGAATATCGTCGCGATACAGCATTTCAAAAATTGCAACGCGCAAAATAGAAAGATCCACTTTAGGCATTCGATCAATGCGCCATCCGATCGAAAGATCGTTGATCGTAGCGTCGATCTCCTTCTGCTTTTCCCCAATGCCCTCGAGAACCTCCTGCGCGTAGCGTATGTCCTCCGCTGAAGGTTCCTCCTGTATGCCGGATTTATCCAGCACGGCTTCATAGGTGTCTTCGCCGCCGGCAAGCTTGGCAAACGCAAGCTTCATAGCGACCTCTCTGGCAGTTTTCCTGCTCATTTTCCCTGTTGACCCTCGCTCCCCTTATTTCTTAAACAGCGCTTGAAGAATACCGTCAAGGCTTTCCTTACCGCCATGATCGAGCAGCATACCGATAAAGTAGCACACGGCTACGATCACGAGCAGCAGCAGTGTGCGCCAAAACCCGATCGTAAGAAGCAGGATCGTCAGTACAACGCCCACAAGCACCGCGATAATCCGCCATTTGTATTTTTCTATCAACGCTTTTAGTTCATCCATTTGTATTCCCCTACCCCTGCTCATTCCTTTTTTGGCACAACGGTAATATCTATCCCTTTTACATGAAGCCCGTAGCTCTTGTCCAGATGCTCGTTTAAGCCGCTTTGGATCTCGTCAACCGCTTCCGCAAGATTGACACCCTCGGCAAAGGCGATGTCCAGGTGGAGCGTGCTCTCATCTCCCGCCTTGATCACCTTGCTTTCACATTCGGCGATTTCGGGTTTTTTCTTGCAGTATTGCCGAATAATCGTATCAATCGCGGCAGTGGAAAGCTGTAACGATCCGTTTTCGCTTTTGCGTATGAATACGGACTGTGCAGTCTCCTTCTGTCTTTTTTTGATGCAGAACACATAAAGCACGCGAAGCGCCGCCATAAAAAGTAAAATACCGATTAACGCGAACAGGACGGCAAAAAGAATGCCGTCTGTCGCTAAAAGTATAAATCCCGCCACTGTATCCGCCTCGACCCAGCGTAGCGCCAAGCAAAAGAGTAAAGCCCCGCTTGCCATACACAGCGCCGCCAAAAGCACCAGCAGCAGCTTGTCCCAAGTATCGTGCTTCATGGCGAAAGTTATTCTTCCGTCACTTCTTCGACGGAAGCCGCCTCAGCCTTTTCCTTTTGAGGTTTGTCAAACGCGATGGACTGTACGAAGATATTTACCTGCGACACAGTCAGTCCCGTCATCGTTTCAATGGAATTCTTAACATTTTGCTGAATTTGATGGCATACTTCCTGTATTTTGCTGCCGTAGCGAACAGAAACCGTCATATCCACGACGACGATATCGTCATTAACATCGACCTTAACACCCTTTGTATAGCTCTTTTTTCCGAGTTTTCCGGTCAATTCTTCCATAACGCCGCCGGTCAAACCAACAACGTTTTCTACTTCTGTAGCGGCCAAGTTAGCGATCGTAGCAATGACATCATTGGCAAAAATTACTTTTCCACCTTCATTTTGCTCGACATCAAGACTGATCTCCTTTTCCATAACCGTACCTCCTCGATAATTGATAGAATGATTATAGCAGAATTAGCCGCACATGTATAGCGCCGCGCGACTTTGAAACGGAAATTTCATAATTCTTGCATATTTCCCGTTCCCTGTTCAATATCCGGCCTGATTGGTTCCGCCGGTCGTAACCTTAATGTTTTCTGCGTTCTCCCCCGTTTCGCGGTGTACGATGTCGAGAATCTGCGCGACCTCCGCTTCCGTAAGCTCCTGCGTTCCCACAACTACGTTCACCGAACCGTTATGAAACGTAACCGCGGCGTCCGAAAAGCCCTTGGCGGTTATCATGCTTTCAATCGTGAACTCCGCCTCCATATTTTCGACCAGACACAGCTTTTGCTCAACCGCCTGTTCAAGCGTCTGCGCGTCCACATTTGTCGTAGCGATGATCTCATCCAAATACTGCATTTCCTGCTTGCGGACATTCTCCCTTTCTTCACGGAACGCCATAAAATAGTCCTGCTGCATTGGCTCCACCGTCGTCTCCGGCAACGCCGCCTCATTTTCGCTTATGCCCGGTTCTTGCTCAAACGAAGGCAGCTTGCCCCCAAAGCGCTTGAGTACGATGGCTGTAAGCAGTAAAACGCCCAGTAAAACAAACACGCCATATTTTTTTAACATTACTTTGCCTCCTCCGTTCCCATTTCAAATACGTTGATCCTCGAAGCTTCAACATTCAGCACCGTTTGCACAGCGCTTTGGATGCTGCTTTTCACCAGTAAGTTTTCTGCCCCCTCCGCAATGACGATCACTCCATAGACTTCCTCCTTTGTGTTTTCATCCCGATATGTAAGCATTACCTCAACGTCTCCGACTCCCCTCATGTGTCCCAGCGTTTCTTCAAGCTGCCTCTCCACCGTTGCGCCAGCGGGGGTCTTTGCGACGTTCTCTCCTTTTGATTCAGCTTTCCCCATCACCGTTTCCCCATTCGGTATGAGCAGGTAGATCAACAAACCGATCAAAAGAAGCGTAATGTAGACTGCGGCTTCAAATTTCTTGTTTTCTTTCATGCGCGCAATCAAATGCTTCCACGAAAAAGCCGATTCTTTCGCACTCATAGTATCACCCCATCCAATCCACCAGTATTCCCGCTATCGTGAGCAGTGCGCTCAAGCGCAGCGCTGTTGCGGCGCTTTTCTTTACGGCTCCGTTAGGAATTAAAAATTCCAAAAGCGCATAGAGGACATTCACCGCCACAAGCTTCAAAATCGGCTCAAAGTGCATTTTTTCACCTATTCCCCAGCGCCATGCACATGCCGGCAAGAATCATAAACATCAGCGCCGCCGCAAGCACGGCGGCTAAAATATATGCGCACAAGTCTCCGATGTCCTCGATCATCTTGGCGATCTTTCCGTCAGCCACGGGAGCGCATAGGGCGGCACAAAGCTTTAGGGCAAAGGATGCAGCGAGGATCTCCAGCGCAGGCCGGAGCACATAGGCAAGCGTCAATAGTACGGTCGCGGCTCCCGCAGCATTCTTCACCAGCATCGCGCAGCCGCGCACGGTATCCAGCGTTCCGGAAACCGCGCCGCCGATCACGGGAATGGATTTATCCAGCGTATACTTGATCGTGCGAAGTCCCACGCTATCGGCGCCCGAGAGACTCATTCCCTGCAAGGAGAGCGTACCCAGATAGACCGTAAACACCAGACCGATCGCCCATTTGCACAAATCCTTGAGCATCTTTGCCAGCTTTTGCAGTTCGTTTTTCGAGCTCAAGCTTCCTGCGATGCACAGCAGCCCCGCCGCCGTAACAGCCGGAAGAATAAAATCCGTAAAAAACAGAATTACGCTGCTGCTCAAAAATGCCATCAGCGGCCGCAGCATCCCCGCGGACGCCACGTTTCCCGTAGCGGTGAGCATAGCCGAAAGCACGGGGACCGCTTGCTGGGCAAAATCCGAAATCTGTTTGAGCGTTTCGCCGGCTCGCTCGCTCAGATGCAGAAAAAACGTAGCCGACGCCGAAACCGCCATGCCGCAGCAGATCAGCGAGAGAAGCTCCTTCAATCCCTGCTCGCCTTCAAAGAGAAGACCGATAACGCCCGTAAGGAGCGCGGTTCCAAAGAGGATTGTGATGATCGCCGCGTTTGCGCGAAGCGCGCCAAGAAGCATCTCCTTGAGCATGGACCAGCCGCCCTCATAGGCGGTAGCCATATCGCCCGTCGCATAGGACATCATCCATTCCCTCATACTCTTTCCGTTCCAGAGAGTGCGCATCTCCTCTGAAACAGAATCCGCAGCCTGCTGCCATACCTGTAAATCATAGTTTTCAAGCTGCGAAGCCGTTTCGTTGATGATCTCCAGATCATCGCTTGCGCGTACCGTCTGCGCAAGCAGCAAGAGCGTGCATAGCAGCAGCATCGATCCGCAAAATCTTTTCATAGCGCTTTCATAAAACGGGAAAGTACCTCCAGTATGCCAAGTATCACGGGCGCCGCTGCGGAAAAGATCAGCACCCGCCCCGTCATCTCCACCTTTCCCGCCAAGGCGCCCTCCCCCGCGTCCTTGCACATGTTGGATGCAAATTGCACCAAGTATGCGATCACGATGATTTTGACCGCGATTTGCAGATACGAATTTTCAATGCCCAAACGGGTAAAAGCGTCGCGAATCGTCTGAAATACGCCGTTTAAGCTTTCTATGGCGCAAAGGAGCAAAATCACACCGGCGGATAGGATAAAAGGGATGCACAGCTCCTGCTTATAGGCGCGCAGCACAACGGCAATCAGGCAGGAAAGCACGGCAAACCCGAACAGCTTTAGGATCGTCATGACTCAATATAACTGAAAAACCTGCTGCACGTTTTGAAGCAGGGACGCGATAAGCTCGACGACCATCATCAGCGTGATAACAAGTCCCGCCAAAGTAACCAGCATTGCCATATCATCCCGTCCTGTCTGCTTCAAAAGCTGACAGATCACCGCGATCAGTATGCCGATGCCCGCAATTTTCAAGATCACCGTAATATCCATGCGTATTCCTCTCACCACAGTACAATTACTAGAGCAAGTCCGCCCATCGCTCCAAGTGATTGAAGCAGTCTGCTTTTCTTAAGCATCTCATCCTTCGCCTCACGCGCGCAGAGCGTAAGGCGTTCAAGCGTCATATCAATCTGCTTCATCTGTCCGTCCAACTGCGAGATCGAGCTGAGTCTTTCACCAAATTCAAGCAGGATCTCCGTTTCTTCCTCCGAAAGCGGCGAAAGCAGCTCGTTTTTTTCTCTTTTTATGAGCAGCGACCATGCTTCTGCAAAGCCATCCTCGTTTTCCTCAGCTCTCTTTGCCGCCAAACTCCAAAGCTGAGAAAGAGACGATTCGTCCAGTCTTTGAAACAAGGCATACAGCGGAATCCTTTCAAAAGCAATCCAGCCGCGTATGGAGCGTATATCCTTTAAGAGCGTTTCCAGTATCGAGCGTCTTTGTGAAAGCTCATTTGAGAGCGCCGCGCCGCATGCCGTACACAAAAGCACGCAGCCCAGAGAAAATAACAGCTTTATCATTACGCCACCCGAAAACGCACGATGCCGTTCTGTCTGTACAGCTCGATCACCCGTTCAAAGAGCTGCGAATCAAGCAGCGGAAGAAGCGCCTTTCGCCCACGTGCCGCCGCGGCGTCGGGCGCATGCGCGCTGGCAATCACGCAGACCCCGCAACGCCCCGCTTCGCAAAGAGCCTCCGCGTCTTCCTCCCCTCCGACCTCGTCGGTCACGATCAAATTGGGAGACATGCTGCGTATAAGCATACGGATCGCCTTCGCTTTCGGATAAGCGTCCATCACATCCGTTCGTTTCCCCACATCCAGCGTCGGTACGCCCAAGCGGCAGCCTGCAATCTCGCTTCTCTCATCCGCAATCGCCACTTTTTTGATCGTTGGATAGTCCCCGTTTGAAAACTGACGCGCAATATCCCTTAGCATCGTAGTCTTTCCCACCCCGGGCGAAGAAAGCAGCAGCGCCGATAAGGGTATGCCCTTTTGATCGCATAAAAGCCGCATCAGCTCGTCGGCACAGCCGCGCCACTCCTTGGCAATGCGGATATTGCAGCCGTTGATGCAGCCGATCGAATCCTGCGCGCCTCTCCTGCCGCTTATCCCCACGCGATAACCGCCGGGCAGCGTAAAAAAGCCCTCGCTTCTTTCCTGTTCATAGATGTATGCGGAATGCTCGTTCAGATTTTCCATCAAAAGAGAAAGCGTCTTTTCATCCGGTATACACGTTTCGAGCAAGACCTCAAAATCGCCGCCGATGAGCTGTACGGGTCTTTGTGCGCGAAAACGGATTTCCTCCAGCTTTTCGCAATACCGATCATCGAGCGCCCATATCCATTGCCGCGCTCTTTCCGGTATATAGGGGAACAGATCGGTTTTCCACTTGCTTTCCGGCATATCCTTGTCCGCCTCCTTGCTAAAATGTATGAAGGAGGCGTATAGGATATCACAAGTTTTTGATAGGTATTTTTCTGTTATTTATGTAGAATAAGGTCTCGGTATAAACGCAGCAGCCCCAAAGCAGAATTTCCATATTCAAGACGAGTTCATCCAGCACGGGCGCGAAATAAAGCTCGGTGCAGGCTTGGATCACGCTCCAAAGAAAAGCCGCGAACAAGGGCGTCCATGCGGCTATGCTATATAGGCGGCTGAAGGCCGTTTTTGTGTTTTCACTTTGAATTGCCCAGAATACAGGCCATAAAATCGAAGCCGCATTGGCGTTTAGCGTTGCGATACGAATCTCAAAGAGAGATGAAACGAGTACGATCAGCGCTCCTGCGATAAACGCGCCAGAGCTGAGCCCCATCGCCTCCCCCGCCGTTTCCAGCACACCGCTGAAGGTCAGTACACATATACAAACGCATAACAAAACGTAAAGTGGCATAATAAAGCTCCGGTCGGATTGATGCTATCATTTTGTCCCACCGTAGCAGATTTACGCGCGTTAATTCCTGCCATTCACATAAGCTTAATAAAGCCGGACATCGAACCCGTTTCACCGTGGTCGCGGCGATAGGAAAAGAACATGTCCTCATTATGATACGTACAAGCATGCATCAGCGTGATATTTTCAGCGGGGATTCCCGCGTCAAGAAGCTGAATCGCGGCCGCTCTTTCAAGATCGAGCTGCGCCTTATTCGCGGACTTTCCGGGGCTAAAGACGGCGTCATCCCGAAATTCTTCGGCAAAGCGCTCGCCAAGCTCCAAATCCACCTCAAAGCAGGCTCTGCAAATGCAGGGACCTACAGCCGCAATCACATCGCCGGCTTTGCTGCCGTAGTTTTGCGCCATCGCCTCAACCGCTCTTGTGCCGATGCGAAGAAGCGTCCCCTTCCAGCCAGCGTGCACGATGCCGACCGCCCTTTGTACGGGATCGTAAAAAAACATGACGCCGCAGTCGGCATGGGAGGTGACAAGCGTAACGTCAGGGTCGTTTGTAATCAGTCCGTCGCAAAAAGGCAACGGCGCCCTGTCAAAGCCTTGTCCGCAGTTTTCGCGCGTCAGTGCCAAGACCTTTGCGCCATGTTCGTAATTAATGATCGCAAGCTCACCATAGGCATAGCCAAAAGCGTCGCAAAAACGAACAAAATTTTCTTTTCCCTCCTCGTAGGATTCCTGTCTTGTCCAGCTCAAATTTAGCGTAGCGTAGGGCGCCTCGCTAATCCCGCCGCAACGCGCGGAAAAGCTGTGCCTTACGCCGCGCGCTTCATCCAGCGCGGACGCATGAAGACTCGCCGTCCCGTTTTCCGCCATTGTGAAAATATAGCCGTGCTTCATCAGCGCGGCTTGTCTTATATAATGATCCATAGCTTCCTCACGAATTTTCTTTGAGCAGCAGCTTCAGCTCCGCCATAAAAGTATTGATATCCTTAAACTGTCTGTATACCGACGCAAAACGGACATAAGCGACTTCATCGAGATCCTTGAGACGCTGCATGACCATTTCTCCGATGTTCTCGCTTCTTATTTCCTGTTCAAGAGAATTGAATACCTCGCGTTCCACATCGTCAACAAGCTTATCGATGTCCACGGATGAAACGGGGCGTTTTTCGCAGGCCTTCACAATGCCGGAACGGATTTTGTTCCCGTCGAAGGGCTCGCGGCTGCCGTCTTTCTTTATGACCATGATGGGGATCTCTTCTATTTTTTCGTAGGTCGTAAACCTTCTGCCGCAGTTGATACATTCGCGTCTTCTGCGAATTGCCGTTCCGTCCTCGGTCGGTCTTGAATCAACCACTTTGCTCTCCGTGCTAAGGCAGTAGCGGCATTTCATAAAAAGCAAGCCTCCTCATATCGTCGCGATTCTAGTCCTTATTTTGTAGTATAGCATACCGCCCTGGTATTTTCTAGAAAATAAAATCCACCAGAATCACATCATCGCCGATTTTGCTAATTTTGCAAAACGGGATCACCAGCTCCTCATCGCTGCGGAGCAGGCCGAACAAGCGCGGCGGACCGGGTACTACAATGGAACGGATCAATCCGCTGCCTTCTTCAATCTCCAGATCGCAGATGCAGCCCAAGCGCGCTCCGTCGCGCATATAGATCACTTCTTTACGCCGTAAATCGCAAAAGCTCATAAACGCCATGATCTTCACCTCAATATCATAGATATGCGCGTATAAGCAAAAGAAAACCCCGACAAAAGTCGGGGTAAATGGTTAATATTTACGTTTCCTTGCAGCTTCGGCTTTCTTTTTGCGCTTTACGCTGGGCTTTTCGTAATGCTCACGTCTGCGCACCTCGGCGAGGACGCCGGAACGCGCGCACTTACGCTTAAAACGCTTGAGAGCACTTTCCAGGGACTCGTTTTCACCAACGCGGATTTCCATTTTTCTCCCTCCCCTCTTGCTGCAACTCAGCTTCCATCATGTCTTTTTTCAGACACAAGCAGTATTATACTTGAAAAAAACGTGCAAGTCAAGTCAGAATCTGTATTTTACCCCTGCCAAGACGCCACTCCGCTTGGCTTATCCCGCCGGCCATCCGAAGCTGCGTCCGCCCATCAAATGAATATGCAGATGCGGCACGGATTGCCCGCCGTCTTTTCCCGTGTTTATAACGAGTCTAAAGCCGTTTTCACACAGGTTATTTTCTTTAGCCAGCTTGTTGGCGACTTCAATGAGGTGTGACAAAAGCTCTGTGTCCTTCGCGCCAATATCCGAAATGCTCGTATAATGCGCTTTGGGAATCACCAAAATATGCACCGGCGCCTGCGGTGCGATATCGCAGATCGCCATCACCGTATCATCTTCAAATACCTTTTCGCTAGGGATTTCTCTCGCCGCGATCCTGCAAAACAGACAATCTTCCATTGTTCATTCCTCCGTTTTATTTTTATTGATCAAGGCTTCCGTAGACCTGCAGCCCATCCATTCGCTCCAGTTTCACCGGCAAAAGCCTGCCGGCGAGTTCCGCATCCTTTGGGGCGCTTATGCCGACGCGAATATAGGTATCGGTATAGCCGTGCCACATTTCGTCGCTCTTTTCTTCAAAGAGGACAGTCTGCCTAGTACCGATAAATCGCCTGATATATGCCGCTTCCAATTCGTTTCCCGCCTGAATCATCAGCGCAGCGCGTTTTGCCTTTACGTTTCTTGAAAGCTGCCCCTGCATTGAATAGGCAAGCGTGCCTTCCCTGCGCGAATAGGGAAACACATGGATACGCGCAAAGCCGATCTCGCGTACAAAGGCTAGGCTTTCCAAAAATTCGCTTTCCGTTTCACCCGGAAAGCCTACGATCACGTCTGTCGTGATCGCGCACCCGGGCATAGCCGCTCTAAGCAGCTCTACGCAGCGCCGATACTCATCCGTCGTATAACGGCGCCGCATTCTCGCAAGCACGCTGTCGCTTCCGCTTTGCAGCGACAAATGAAACTGACGACAAATCTTTGGGTTATTCTTGAGTGCAGCTACAAATGTTTCCGCCAATAGCTGCGGTTCAAGCGAGCCAAGGCGAATCCGCTTGATTTTCTCCACGTCCTCCGCCTGCGCAATCGCGTCGAGCAGTGTTAAACCGTTCGTACATTCCTTGCCGTAGGACATCAAGTGAATGCCCGTTAATACGATCTCGCTGTAGCCCGCGTCGGATAGTAGCTGCATCTGCTCCTTGATGTCGCCGATCGCGCGGCTGCGGATGGGCCCGCGCGTAT
>CAZNJN010000042.1:0-12425 GCA_964573365.1 uncultured Oscillospiraceae bacterium | reverse complement strand
GTTCGAGATTACCGAGGGCGCAAGTCCCGTCGTATAGGAGTTGATGAGGAAGAAACGCGCGTCCGGACTTAAAATATTGACGCAGGCTTCAACGAGCGGATACAGATCGTTTTCAATCTTCCACATTTCGCCGCCGGGGCCGCGCCCGTAGCTGGGCGGATCCATCAGGATTCCGTCATAGACGTTGCCGCGACGCCCCTCGCGCAAAACAAATTTTAAGCAGTCGTCTACGAGAAAACGAACGGGACGATCACTAAGCGCGCAGGCCGAAAGATTATCCTTCGCCCAGGCGACCATGCCCTTTGCCGCGTCCACATGCACCACGCTCGCGCCCGCCGCACAAAGGGCGCAGGTGGCCGCGCCGGTGTAGGCAAAAAGGTTGAGCGCGCGAAAGGGCCGATCTGACGGGAACTGTGCGCTCTTTACACACGCGCGCATAAAATCCCAGTTGACCGCCTGCTCGGGGAAAAGACCCGTATGCTTAAAGCCGGTCGGACGAACCAGAAAACGCAGATCCTTATAATGGATATACCAGCTTTCCGGCAGGCTGCGCTTGTATTCCCAATGCCCTCCGCCGGTGCTTGAACGGATGTAGTGCGCGTCCGCGGTGGAGGAGTCCCTTTCCATGGGCCATGCCGCCTGCGGATCGGGACGAAGGAGCGTAACGTCGCCCCAGCGTTCAAGCTTATCGCCGCCGCCCGCGTCGAGCAGCGTGTATTCTTTCCATTGATCAGCTATATACATTGCCTTATACCCCCGGAATCATGCTCAAAAGGAAGTTTGAATAGTAGAAAAAGGGCGCGAAGAAGGAGCTTTCCACCATATCGGTGATCAGATCGAACTGCCCGACGATGGTGAGAAGCACCGGCATGAGCATGAAGATCAAAAACAGCGAAAGCATTCCCCGCAAAATGCCGACCGCGCCGCCAAGAAGCGTGTCGCCGTGGCGGAGCATGGGAAAGCGCCAGGAATAGTCAACGCCCTCGATAAAGAAGGCGAGAACAAGCCGAAAGAGGAAAAAGAAGCCGAAAAACGAGAGGATATTGACAAACACGCAGACGATCGTCTGGTTAAAATAGTCGCCGAGCGTGGTGATGTTTTGATCCGCGAAAGCTTCCTTGGCAATGTTGGAAAGGATCTCCTTATCCATGGGATAGGGAACGTCCGCACGCTCCACCACATCGTTGAGCTCCTCTGTGCCAAGCTGAGAAATATTCAGCTTGGCGCTTTCCACGCCCACGTTATTTACGATATATTCGCTGCCCTCGGTATAGTAGAGCATCATGTCATAAATATGCTCATTATTGCGTATCGCCTTGGCGCCAAGTGGCATGAACATAAGCGCGAGCAGCCAGGAAAGGATGAAGGCGCCGATGGAAAAGATCGTGCTGATAAAGCCTTTATAAAGGCCGCGCAAAATAAAGATGACGAAGATTCCAAGTACGCAGTAGTCCAGTAAATTCATAAATCAATCGCCTCCGAAAATTAGCCCTTGATCGTTAGGGAATAGAGCGCGTCGCCGGTGGAGAGGAGCGCCTTGCCGTCAGAAAGCTTTTCTGCGCTGACGATCGTCGTTCCAAGCGAGAGCGTTGAGCTGAGCTTGCCGGCACTGTCGTAGAAATACACCTTGTCCTGCGTGAATACGGCAAGCTTGCCGCCGTAAAGCTCGGCGCTGAGCGTGCCGGCCGGAAGCTGGACGTTGCTGATGAGCGAGGACGCAAGCTCCGCCTCCTGCATGGAATAGAGCTTGACATTATCAAAGCCGTCCTCCGCGCAGGAATGCAGCATAAACACGGGATTAGAGGCCGGATTGGAAAAACCGACCGGCGCGTAGCCGTAGATCAGCTCGCGGTACGCCTCTTGATTTCCGCTGCGGTTGTAGCGAATGATGTGATTTGTTCCGCAGAGAAAAATGCTTTTGGCGGTGAAAAACACATCCTCGATCAGCTCGTTTTGTATGTTCATCAGTCCGTTGGTGACGCCCTGCGTGAGATTGTAGGTGGTCACGGTGGAGATCGGCGAGCCGCCGCTGGTGGAAAGCGTAAGCGTCCAAAGCGTATCCTCGCCCGCTGCGTCAATCCCGTAATTGATGAGCGCCGCGGTGGAAAAATCCAGCGTGTCGCTTTTCACGCCGTCGGCGGTATATATCTCGATGGTATCCGCCGTATCCGTACCCTTGACATAGACCGCCACATGGGAGGAGCCGCACAGTACGCGCGAGACCGCGCCCGTAAAGGTGAGGGGCGTATCCGTACCCGCGATCAGCACGGAGCTGTCGTTATAGAGCGCCGCAAGGCCGCTGCCCGCGCTCAAGCGCAGCGCGGAGGAGGCGCTTGATACGGAAAGAGAATAGTCGTTTTTCTTTTCGACATCGTCTTTGTAGATCAGCTTTCCATCCTGATAGTAAAGGAAGCCTTTGCCGGTATAGGCATAGCTGGCCGAAACGCCGAAGGGAAGCTCCTGAAGGCTGGCGGTCTTTGTGCCGCCGCCTTTGAGCAGCGCGATGCAGCCGAAAATAAGCGCAGCAAGCAGAACCGGCGCCGCAAGCACGAGCGTAATGCGCAGCAGAGTTTTCTTTTTATTTCGCGCGACAAAGCGCCGGTTTTGCAGCATAAGCAATCGTTTCCTTATTTATCGGCTGTTTGTGTATTTGCCGGATACTTCAGTATATTCTCGCATACCTATGAATACCTACGGGCAAAGCAGCTCGATGGCGGCGCGAAGGAGCGTGAAGTCGGCGGGCGTAGAGGAAAGCAGCTCGCCGTCAAGATCCAGCGTACAGGCCTCGCTGCATTCGATGCGGATGCTGTCGGCCTTAAAAGAAAGCACATAGGGGCAGCTTTCCTTCAGCTTGCCCTTGACAAAGCCCGGCAGCAGGGACAAAAAGCGAAGGACGGACACCTTTTTGATGATCCGTATGTCAAAGACGCCGTCAAAGGGATCGGCGCTCGGTACGGCGCGCATACCGCCCCCGATATACTGTCCGTTGCCGACGGCCGCGAGCAGCGCTTCTTCATTGAGCGTGCGCCCGTCCTGCTCGATACGCATGTGCAGCGTGCGAAGGTGAAAAAGGGCGTCGAAAATTCCCAGCAAATACGGGAGCATACCGTTATATTTGACCTTATATTTATCGGTGGCGCGCAATACGTCCACATCAAAGCCCAAACCCGCCACATTGATGAAAAAACGGTCGTTTGCCATGCCGCCGTCGAGCCGCCGGGTCTTGCCGCGGAGCAAGATCTCAAGGGCGGCCATGGGATCGGAGGGAAGTCCTATGCAGCGGGCGAAATCATTGCCTGTACCAAAGGGGAGTATTCCAAGGCGAACCTTGGAACCATAAACGCCCGCGGCGACTTCGTTGATCGTGCCGTCGCCGCCCGCCGCGACGATGGTCGTTGCGCCCGCCGCGATGGCGGCTTTGGTAAGCTCCGTGCCTTGGTGCGCGCGCGTGGTAAAGGTTTTATCGTAGGGAACGGCTAGCTCTTGCAGCCGTTTTTCCACTTGTGCGAAGCATTCTGCCGTGCGGCCGCTGCCCGCGAGGGGGTTGACAATAAAATGAAACGCAGACATAGTATTCCCTTTCAAGTGCATATATAGACAAAATAATGATAGCGCAAACCTTGCGCTTTGTACAGGTTTGTAGAGAAAAGTTCACACGCGGTAGTGGAGAGAAAAAGAAAGATGTGGTATAATCGGCGCATGAAGATGAAGTTTATAAAAGTACATGGACTCGGCAACGATTTTGTGCTCATGGACGACCGCGACGAAAGGCTCGAAAACCTGAGCGAGCTTGCAAAAAAGCTGTGCGACCGGCGCACGGGCATCGGCGCGGACGGGCTGGTGCTGATCAAGCCTTCACAAAAAGCGGACATCCGAATGCAGATCATCAACAACGACGGGAGCGAGGCGCAGATGTGCGGAAACGCGATCCGCTGCTTCGCGCGCTACTGCATGGAGCGGGGCATATGCGAAAAGAATCCGATGCGGATAGAGACGCTCTCGGGCATACGCGAGGCGGAGTGCTTAGCGGACGCGTCTGTGCGGATCTGCATGGGAGAGCCGGAGTTTTTGAGCGACGGCCTTTGCAGTCTGCAAATTGACGGGCAGGAAATCGAATACTGGCCGCTGATCATGGGTGTGCCGCACGCGGTCGTACCCGTAGAGGATCCTGCCGCGCGCAAATGGATGGAAACGGGCGCGAAAATGGAATGGGCAAAGCCCTTCGCGCAGGGGACGAACGTGGACTTTATCGCGATTAAGGACAGAGAGAATATCCTTATGCGCGTGTTTGAACGCGGCTGCGGTGAAACGCTCTGCTGCGGAACAGGCGCGACAAGCGCCGCGCTTTGCGCCATGCGCGCGGGATTGTGCGACAGACGTGTGCGCGTAGAGCTTACGCTTGGCGCGCTCATGATAGAAAAAGAAGGCGAGCTTGCCTATATGAGCGGCCCTGCCGCCTTCGTTTATGAAGGAGAGATCGAACGATGACCCACCACACCTTTTATACCAAGGCGGTATGCTCAAGCCGCATCGACTTTGATCTGGACGAGAGCAAATGTATCCATAACCTTGTCTATACCGGCGGCTGCGACGGAAATCTCAAGGCGCTCGGGCGGATGTGCGAGGGCGAAAGAGCGGAAAATGTGATGAACAAGCTGCTGGGCATAACCTGCGGCACAAAGCCGACCTCCTGCAGCGACCAGCTCGCGCGCTGTCTGCGTAAAGTGCTTGAAGGATGAGCGTCTGCGGCTTTACCGGCTATCGCTATGAAAAGCTGCCCTTTTCAAGGAGGGACGGCTGCGCTATCGAGCTGCTTAAAGAGAAGCTGCGATCGGCGGCGATTCACGCCATCGACCGCGGCTGCACGCATTTTATCTGCGGCTTCGCGCAGGGAAGCGATCTTCTCTTTGCGGAGATCGTGGACGAGCTTCGTTATCAATACGAAAATATCACGATGGAGGCGGCGCTTCCCTTTACAAATCCGCACCTAGGCTGGTGCTTGGCGGATCAAAGACAGTACGAAACGCTGCTTGCGCGCTGCGACTTTATCAGCACGCTCTATCCGCAGCGCACAAAGGGCTGCTATTTTGAACGCAACGACTATATTCTCGAGAACTCGGACTACCTGATCGCCGTATTCAACGGCAAGCCCGGCGGAACGGCGTATACTGTGGAACAGGCGGCGCGTAGAGAGATCCCCACGGAGATCATTGCGCCGTAAACGACGAATAATAAAGCCCAGAGGCACAAGGAAGGAAAAAATGAACGACATTCCCATACGACTACAAAGACTGCAAAGCTTGATGCGCGAGCGGGAGCTTGCCGCGTATGTGATCCCGACGGCGGACTACCACAATTCGGAATATGTAAGCGAATATTTTCGCGCGCGGGAATATTTTTCCGGTTTTACAGGCTCGGCCGGTACGCTTGTCGTGCTGCGGGATCGGGCGTACCTTTTTACGGACGGACGATATTTTTTGCAGGCTCGGCAGGAGCTTGAAAGCAGCGGCATCGAGCTTATGCGCATAGGCGAAAAGGATGTGCCGGAGATCGGCGACTTTTTGCACGATGCGCTGCAAGAAAACGAAAGCGTGGGCTTTGACGGGCGGACGATGGACGCAAAGACCGTGCGTGCCTATGCGGCGCTCTTTGCGGATAAGGATATTGAAATCCGCAGCGACGAGGATCTCATTTCGCCCATCTGGACAGACAGGCCGCCCCTGCCCGAAGCGAAAATATGGACGCTTCCCTTGCGCTATGCCGGAGAGCGCGCGGAGGATAAGCTAAACAGGCTTCGCGACGCGATGAAGCAGCAGGGCGCGGAGGTATGGGCTTTGGGTGAATGCGAGGACATCGCGTACCTTTTGAACCTTCGCGGAGGCGATCTGCCGCATACGCCCGTGCCGCTTTGCTTCTGCTTTGTGGAGCTTCATAAGGTGCTGCTCTTTATCGATCCGAAAAAGCGCACAGAGGAGAGCGATGAGGCGCTGCTTGCCCTGGGCGTGGAGTTTCGTCCCTATGAGGGCGTGCTTGGCTACAGCGACCGCTACAGAGAGGGAACGACGGTGCTGCTTTCTAACGCGCGGATCAATTACACGCTTTTTCAGGCTCTCAGCCAAAATGCGATCGTGCTTGAAGCGCCCGACCTGATCGCGAAGGGGCGAAGCGTCAAAAACGCGGTGCAGATCGAAAATTTGAAAAAAGCGCACGAAAAGGACGGCGCGGCTTTGACGCGCTTTATGCGCTATATAAAGGAAAACGCAGGAAAGAACGGCGTAAACGAATTAAGCGCGGCGAAAACGCTTGATGCGCTGCGCGCCGCGCTGCCGGGTGCTCTGGGTCCTTCCTTTGACACCATCTGCGCCTACGGCGCGCACGGCGCGATCATCCATTACCGCGCGGACGAGAAAAGCAGCATGGAAATTGAGGCAAAAGGGCTGCTGCTTGTGGATTCGGGCGGGCAATACTATGAGGGGACGAGCGACGTCACGCGCACCTATGCGCTGGGCGCGCTTACAAAGGAGGAACGCTTTCACTATACGCTGGTGCTTAAAGGTATGCTTGCGCTGATGAACGCGCGCTTTCCCGCGGGAACTACGGGCGCGCAGCTCGATGTGTTTGCGCGCGCGCCCATCTGGCGGGCGGGACTGGACTACCGGCACGGCACGGGTCACGGCGTAGGCTATCTGCTGGGCGTGCATGAGGACCCCGTCCGCATCCGCCACAGCCACGACGCCTTTGTTTTTGAGGCGGGTATGGTGGTAAGCGACGAGCCGGGCATCTATGCGGAGGGCGAGCATGGAATCAGACTGGAAAACCTGCTCCTCTGCGTGAAGGACGGCGATACCCCCTATGGGGGGATGCTGCGCTTTGAGCCGCTTACCATGGCGCCGCTCGATCTGGACGCGATCGACGCTTCGCTTTTAAGCGAGGAGGAAAAGCTTGAACTCAACAGCTATCACGCACGCGTGCGTGAAACGCTGCTGCCGTATTTTGCAAAGGACGAGGATATGCGCCAAACGCTGCTTGAAAGCACGCGCGCGATTTAGCGAAGGGGTGGGGAAGCATGATCGAAAGCTTTGAGCTGGGCGACCGCGTGATGATGCGAAAGCCGCATGCCTGCGGAAGCAACGCGTGGACAATCACCCGCACGGGCGCGGACATCAAGATCAAATGCGAGCAGTGCGGGCGGATCGTGATGATGGATCGCGGGGATTTTATGAAAAGCGCGAAGCGCATCTTAACAAAAAACGAAGAATGACGAGCGGCTAAAGGCCCAAAAAAACAAAAAGAAAGCAAGAAAAAGCAAGAAGGTAAACTTGGAGATGAACGAAAAAAAGAAGCTTACAGCAGCGGAAAAAAATGAGCTTTACAGGGCGCAGGAGGCGTTTCACGCAAACGATGCCGCTTTCAAAAAATACGATAATATCGATTTCTTTTTGTACCTTGCCGTGGTACTCGTAATTGCCCTTTCCATCCGCTTGTTCATCTTTGAACCGGTGCGCGTGGAGGGTCCTTCCATGGAACCGACGCTTTTTACCAACGAACGCATGTTTGTGGAGAAGGTGAGCTACTGGTTTGACGAGCCGGAGCGCGCTCAGATCATCATCTGCCGCTATCCCGATGAAAAGGAAAACTGCGTCAAGCGCGTGATCGCGCTGCCCGGCGAGCGCGTGCGCATAAGCTGGGGCGTGATCTTCGTCAACGACGTGGCAATCGACGAGAGCGCGTATTGGAATGATTTTATCTTTGGCGACATGGAGGAGATCACCGTACCTGAGCGGCATGTGTTCGTTATGGGCGACAACCGAAACGTCAGCAAGGACAGCCGCGCGCCGAGCGTTGGCGCGATCCCCTACGGGCGCATTGTGGGACGGGCGCATTTCGTGATGTGGCCGATCAAAAATTACAGGAAGATCTGATGGAACGAAGCTCGAAGAACCAAAGGGAATACGGGCGGCTGCATCGAAAAAGCGCGATTTTTGCGCTTTTGATCGCCCTTTGCGTGGTTGCTCTGCTCTTAGGCGTCCTTTTGCAGGGGACGCAGATCGCCGACGAGGGCATGGCGCCGACGCTGCGCGCGGGCGACGTGGTGCTTTTTTCCCGTTTCGGAAAGTATCTTCACGCGCCTATGCGCGGCGACGTCTATGCGTTTTTGTCGGGCGGCCGGCTTTCACTGGGGCGCGTGATCGCGCTGCCGGGCGAAAGGGTCGCCATTGACGACGGGAACGTCTATATTGACGGAATCTTTTTGAGCGAAAGCGCCTATGTGCAGCATGCGGACGCACAAATGGAGGAGATAGAGCTTCAAGAGGGAGAATACTTTCTCTTGCCGGACTGCCGCGTATACATGGAGCTGAGCGCGCAAAAAATGCGCGTAAACGCAAGCGAGCTGCGCGGCAGAGCCTTTTTGCGCGTCGCGCCCTTTGAAAGAGCGGGATTCTTTTCTTAAAGCATGGATTCGTAATGCAAGACTGATTCGTACTGTAAAATAGAAGCCTTAGAAATTCTTGATCTCATTTTGAATGAGCGTACCCACGGCGTCCGCAAAATGGTCAAGCTCCTTGATGCGGCTAAAACCCGTTGAGTAGATGAGCTTGGCGTTTGGGAGCGCGTCCTCCTCGCCGGTAAATACGCAAAGGACGCAGACGCCCTCGCGCTCTCCGGCGCGCACCTCCGCCGCCGTGTCGCGCACGGCAAGCTCATCACAATAGCTTTTATACTCACCGTTATCAAGGCGTACACGCTGTACGCCGTTAGGCCGCGCGTCGGAGAGCAGGATCAAAAGCCTGTGCTCGGACGCGTTTTTCATAAGCATCGCGCGGGAGGCGCGGATCGCCAAGCCGTCGCGGTTGCAGCCGGCAGTGAAATAGCAAAAGACATTTTTGTTTTTGTTTGCTTCGGCATAATCGCGGAAAATGCGAAACACCGTAAAGCCGCGCAGCGAGCAAAAGGACGACACGCGCACGGGAATTTGGCAGCGCGTAAGGCTTTCGGCAAGAATATAGGCCTGCGTGGCAAGCTTTTCCTGCCGCTTGGTCTGCGAGGTGGAGCCGTCGAGCAGAAGATCGACGGTAATATCGCCGTTGTCGCTTTTAAGCTCCTTATCAAAGACCTTCTCGTCGTCAAGATAAACGCTTCGCCATACGCGCGCGGCGTTGAGCTTGCCCGCGCCGGACTTGACGACGCTGCTTTGCAGATAGGTCAGCATGGAATTACGGATGCGGCTTGTGAGCCGCGCGATGTTCTCCATTGCCTGCCGCTCGTTTTTCTCAAAATAGGCGCGGTTCTTTTCAAGCTGGCGAAGCGCGGTCATTTTTAGATAATCGTCCTTGGTCTTATAGCCGGTTTTTTCATTAAACGCGCCGTTTGTATAGTGCAGATGGCAAAGCGAGTGATTGCCGGTACAAAGCTGCTTTTCCATGCTTGCCATCTGCGCGTTTGTATAGAGCGAGGCGCCGAAAAAGTTTTCCATAAAGCCGCGCAGCTCGCCTTCGCTTCGCATACTGAAGGCGGAAAGCTGATAATCGAGGTTTTCCGTATCCGCGCCGCTTGAAAGATAGTCGGCGCAGCGCGAACCGAAGCGGCTTTGCCTGCTGCGTCCCCCTTTTGCGGTTTGAGCCTTGTTTTTTCCAAAACGCAGACGCAAAAAATCCGGAAGCCGCATAGAAGAACGCTTTTTTTGCGGTGCGTTTGCGGCGCTTAAGGCGTCAAGCTCCGCTTGAAAGTGAAAGTAAGTCTCAAAGATAGCCTTTGCGCGCGCGATGATCGAAGCCGTATCCATCTGCTCGTCAAAGGCAAGCAGCGAACAGAGCTTTTTACAGTAGGGCGAGAACTCCTCGCTGCTTTTGCCAAGAAAAAGCAGCGCGCGCGCCCGCTCGACCCGTTCGTAGATCGTCGGATCGTGGCCGATATCGCGCAGAAGCACCTCCTTTGCATAGGCGGAGCGCAACGAAGAAAGCGCGGGGCGCTCCTTACACTCGCGCGCATAGGCGGCGCTTTCAAGGCCGAGCCAAAGAAGGTTTTTTAGCTGATACTCAACGGGATTTCCCTCAAAGGAACGAAACAATTCTTCAATTTTTGAAAAATCAAAATGCTTATAAACAGAGCCGATGATACTGTTCCAGTACAAATCGGCTTTGCCTGTGTCGCTGTATACGCGCAGGGCGGGCAGCAGCGAATAATCCTTCGCCGCGTTCCAGACCATATTCAGCGCGCGTTGTTTTTCGTCTTTGGTGATTTCCATTTAAGCAAAGATGGCGCTTCGCGAAAGCTCAGACGGTATGCGCGCGCCGATCACGTCCTGCACAAGCGTCTGCTCAAAGCTGTCAAAGCTTTTATTGACGATGCCAAGCCGCAGCGCCGCGTGCGGCGCCAAGCCGTTTTCCATGAGCCGCAGAGAGGCAAGCAGACCGCGAAGATCGAGCGCCTTGGTGGAGATCTCCGCGCCGTCAACCTTCGTGCGAAGGTCGCTAAAGAGCGCGCTGAACTGCTCGGCATAGCTTTCCTTTAGCGCGGGAAATTCCCGCCGCAGGAGCTTTTTGAGATTTTCTTCGCTGATGGGCGGCATGTCGATGACCACAAAACGGGAGGCAAGCGCTTCGTTAAGCTCGCGGGTTCCCGCGTAGCCGTAATTCATGGTGGCGATGAAGCGCGCCGCCGGATCGAGCACGATGCGCTCATAGCCCGGTACGTCGATGACGCGCCGAAAGTCGAGCGTGGCGTGCAGCACGGCGAGAGACTCATTTTTTGCCATGTTGATCTCATCGAGTACGCCAAAGCCGCCGGACTCCGCGCAGCGGTAAATGGGGCCGCGGCGAAGCACGACCCTGCCATTTTCAAAGCTGTCCGTCCCGATCAGCGAGGCGGCGTCCGTGTTGATATAAAAAGAAATATCCCACGTAGGGCGGCGAAAGACCGCCGCGAGGTTTTCCGCGAGCACGTTTTTGCCCGTCGCCTTCGGCCCTACGAGCAGCAGATGCTCGTTAGAGAGCAGCGCGGTCGCCGCCGCCTCCCAGATTTCTTTGCCGTAATAAAGGTATCTTGGCTTGGGTATACGCGCGCAAAGCGACCCTTCCGCCGGATACTCTTTGGTAAACTGTTCAATTCCGCGTAAAATGTCTTCGTTTA
The DNA here is from genome assembly GCA_964573365.1 of uncultured Oscillospiraceae bacterium. Taxonomy (GTDB): domain Bacteria; phylum Bacillota; class Clostridia; order Christensenellales; family CAG-138; genus JAQVRG01. Next base: position 1,295 of record CAZNJN010000042.1, on the reverse strand, counting down.
CGCCCTCATCCCGTAAAAATTGCAGCATTACGCGCCTTCCTTTCAAGCTTTCAAAGCTCAGTATAGCATTCAAGAATGGCATATGCAATCAAGAGAGGCTTGTCAAGCCCCTCAGGTCATCGACAAAGCCATAGGCTTTGTCGATGAGACCCTTCGGGGCTTTCACACACCCGCCTCTCGCAGCTGCGGCTGCTCCCGGGCGGCGGCTGTGAAAAGCAAGAAAACCTGCCGGTTTTCATCCGTTTCGCCGTACACGCCGGCGAAGCCGGATTGAACGTCAAGGGGAGCGCCCCTTGACAATCCCCGGGGTTTGTTGATGGTCTGAGAGGCTTGTCAAGCCCCTTTTGTCGATTCGCGAAAAAGCGCGGTGCAGAGTACCATTTTTGTCCCCACGAAGCGCCGCAAAGCCGCTATGCTCAGAGAAAGTGAAAAGCAATAACGAAAAAGGAGATAAAAAAATGGCAGCAAAAAAGACAAAAAACAAGGATGCGCTCAGCGATATGGAAACGCTTCTGACGCGCGCGCTAAGCCCCGGCACTAAGCTTTACTCGTACATGGAAAACGAGCTGATCCAAGATGAATCGGGCGAAGCGGGCGCAAAACCCGACCCAAAGCCGCTCAAGGAGGTCGTTTGTGTGCTTCAGCAGATCAAGGAGCTGCGCGAGAGCGACTGCGCGGGCGAGATCACGGTGCTGTTTTCAGACAGCAGGGGAAAGGAGTGGAGCGAATAGGCAAGATAATATATTATACGGGGTACCATTTCGTAGACCAAGGAAAATTTGTTCTATGCTATGATTCTTCCAGAACATGAGTTCTGACGAGAGCGAGATTTTCTTCATGGCAAATGTGATACCCCTAGGTTTACCCAATCCCAAGCAGGCGCGGTTTTTTGAAAGCCGCGCCCGCTACATCGGCTACGGCGGCGCGCGCGGCGGCGGCAAGAGCTGGGCGATGCGCGCAAAGCTCATCCTCCTGTCTTTGCGCTATGAAAAGCTGAATGTGCTGCTGCTGCGCCGGACGCTACCGGAGCTGCGCGAAAATCACTTGCTTCCTATGCAAAGGCTGCTGCGCGGCGCGGCGGTATACAACAGCGGCGCGCGCGCCTTTCGTTTCAAAAACGGCAGCCGTATTCGCCTTGGCTACTGCGAGAGCGAAACGGACGTCTATCAATATCAGGGACAGGAATACGATGTGATCGGCATTGAGGAATGCACGCATTTCACATGGACGCAGGTGCAGTTTTTGATGACCTGCAACCGGAGCGTCCGTCCCGATTTTTCCGCCCGCATGTATTT
>CAZNJN010000041.1:4749-13235 GCA_964573365.1 uncultured Oscillospiraceae bacterium | reverse complement strand
GGATAACGCTAAAACCATAATTCCCGCGGTGAGTACAGTTAATATCTTTTTCATGATAGCCCCTTCTTTCATTGTGTTGTTATTTTTTGTGTTACTATTTTTGAATCTGCTCCAACCGTATTAGGCAGAGCATATCAAATGCTATGTACCAGCGTGCGGGCGACATCGGCAGTCCTCCTTGAAAGCGCACGAATGCTCATCTGTTTCATGCCGCGTACAAGGGTGTTGAGTTCGTCGCCGATTGGATCAATCCAACGTTGCGGTATGCATTTCATACCATGCATAGACCCTAGAATCGTTAATATCTGCGCCGCGTTACAGTCTACATCCCGTCCGCAACGTCCGGCAATTTCAATGGTTCTATCAAAGTCACCTTCACCAAACCACAAGGCAACTACCTCCGCCGCCGCGTTCGGAAACGCATGAATCCAGTTATACTTTTCTGTTGCCTTTTCACTTGGTCTCCAAGCTTCCAACCATGTATTATAAATTTATGATGCTTTTTATGCCGAGTTTCTCTCTGCGAAGGCTTACTTATCTACCGCTCGTCCCACCGCGGTCAATTTATTTTGGGCGCTTGACCGCATGGATGCAGTTGTAAAAGATCACGCCACATGTTCAATTGAGGAAATTAAGAGCTTATTGTTAAATGAGGCAAAAAAAATATATACAGAGGATATCGCTGTATGTCAAGCCATTGGCAAACATGGTTTTTCATTAATTCATGATGGAGACGGAGTTTTGACTCATTGTAACGCGGGCAAGCTGGCCTGCGTTCGTTACGGAACTGCCTTGGCTCCGATCTACTTTGCCAATGAGCGAGGATACCGTTTAAAAGTGTATGCCGATGAAACACGGCCGCTACTGCAAGGTGCCAGATTAACCGCCTTTGAACTGTCCTCTCAGAATATCGACACGACATTAATATGTGATAATATGGCAGCGCAAATTATGAAAGAAGGCCGCGTTCAATCTGTCTTTGTTGGCTGCGATCGCGTGGCCGCTAACGGAGATTTCTGTAACAAGATCGGCACTCTAGGCGTAGCGATACTGGCCGCTCATTTTGGCATCCCCTTTTATGTATGTGCGCCAACCTCCACGATCGATATGTCTATGCGCGATGGTAGTATGATCCCGATTGAGCAACGAGCGGAAAATGAGATAACCGAAATGTGGTATGCAGAGCGTATGGCGCCACGAAATATTCATGCGTATAATCCTGCATTTGACTGTACACCACACGCACTGGTCACTGCTTTTGTTACGGAACACGGAATAATAAGACCACCGTATAACGAACAGTTTCTTCGCCTGTTAGCAAACCCGCTGTAGGTATCTGCGGATCGCCTAAACCTTTTACAGCGTGCCTTAAAACAACGCACCGGCTTATTGGTAGATCGTTTCTAATTTCATAGACAGCAGGACAAAGGGGCCTTCCACAAATGATTAAAAGAATCAGGAAGTGGCAGCCCCTTTTATGTGTTTACACCTTCATCGCCTGGTATATAACTGCAATTTTCGCATGTAATTACTGGAATAGATTGTAGAAGGATTGTAACAGTGGGTCAATCCTGACTTTGGATATCACGAGTTTTCTGCTCGTCACGCGCTTTGCGTTCCTGCTCATACCGCGTTTCACTGCGCCCAAAGAGCTTCACCGCCGAGATCAAACCGTTTGAAAGGCTGCAAAGGCAAAAGATCAGCAGCAGGTAGTCACTTTGCTCGCTCCCAAGGAAATCCATCGAAGGATTGCATCGATCTATGATGAAAAGTATGATAAAAACGCTGCTCATTATGATGGAGCTGTGCGCAGCAATGTTCCAAATTTGATATTTTCTCATGTGTTCTCCTTAAAACATAGGATGTCGCTGGATTCTCTACCGCCCTTAAAGGGCTTGTTTACAAGCTGCCCCCGAAAAATCATCTCCGCAGTCGCACCGCCGTCAAGATTAAAGGCCGCTTTGCAGCCAAGCTTTGCAAACAGCTCCGACAGCTCTGTGAGCGTCATCCCCACGGAATAGCCCTTCTGCCGTCCGTCTACGGTGACAAAGCAATAATGACCCGGCTCATAGTAGCCCATGGCATTGCGGGGATTCTTTCCCTCAATGGCGCTTTTGAAGGTCGGTATCGCCTGTCCGTTTTCAAGAAGCTGCGGGCCAAAGCCCCATGCCTGCCATGCGCCGCGGCTGATAGCGCTTTGTATATCGAAATCGTCCTTGGCGTAAGTTTCCATCACGCCGTCAGAGAACACCACGCATACATCGCTGTTGACGGAGTCCCGATAGAGATCCCCGTTCCGAATGACTACGCCCTTATTTCGCGCTCCGTAATAATCACCGGTCATGGCAAAGATGGCGCTGTTTTCGTCCGCCATCTTCAAAGGCTTCTGATGGATCCCCGTACCGTACTGACCTTTTGCAAAGGCCGTGGAAAAGCTGCTGATATTCTTTATCCACACATCCGCCGCATAATACGTAATGCCGTTTTCCTCTACCTGATTGATGGCGATTTTGAGCGTGTCGCTTTGATAGCTGTAGAGCGCGCCGACGCCCGTATCGCCATCGGGAAAGGTGGCGGAAAAATCTCCCGGCTCCGGCGTTTTTTCTATCTTTGGCGGTGCTTCGACCTTCAGCTCCGCCTGCGCGGAGGGAACGGGAGGCGCAATCTCCTGCGCACTTGGCGCGGGCGTATCAAGCGCGATCACGCTGCTCATTGCGCTGCGCGGATTTGGCAGCACATGATGAAAGAGTGCAAACACCACGAGCACCAAGGCAACGCTCATTATGTCCAGCGCGATCATCGTAAGAAGTCGAAAAGTCCTCGAATGCGTATGTATAGTCATTGAGAGGCTTCCTTTCCTGTGTTTTACATACACAGAATAAAGGAATATGATGAGAGCACAGTACAGCATAACATTAGAATTTGGTGAGATATGCGCGCCTATGTGGAAATATGCGCTCGCATGAAGTACAATCGAAAAAAGAGGGGGCGGGGTCTATCAGAATACTCATTGTTGAGGATGAAAAGGAAATTGTGCGCTTTGTCAAGCTGGAGCTGGAGCACGAGGGCTACAGCGTGACCGCTGCCTTCGACGGACGCAGCGGACTGGACGCGGCCTTAGAAAGCAGCTTCGATTTAATTCTGCTGGATGTGATGCTGCCGGAGCTTAACGGTTTTGCGCTTCTTCGCCGTCTTAGGCAGGAAAAGCAGACGCCCGTAATCATGCTCACCGCAAAAGACGATGTGGTGGATAAAGTCACCGGTTTAGACACCGGAGCGAGCGACTATATGACAAAGCCCTTTCACATAGAGGAATTGCTGGCGCGCATTCGGGTCGTTTTGCGGACAAAAACCGTTTCCACAGGCGAAATTCTCAGCTCCGGCTGGCTTAGCATCGATACGGCGCAGAGGCTCGCCTTTCGTGACGGAAAGGCGATGACGCTCACCAAGACCCAGTACGATCTTTTGGAATACCTGCTCCGCAATAAAAACATCGTCCTCACACGGGAGCAGATCCTCAACCATGTGTGGGGCTATTCTTACTCAGGCGACAGCAACATCGTAGACGTTTATGTGCGCTATGTCCGAAACCGTATTCATGATAAGGAAGAGCCGCGGTTAATCGAAACCGTGCGAGGAGTAGGCTATGTTATTCGGGACAGGTAAAAAAGGGACTCTTTCCGCAAGGCTTACCCGAACCTACGCCGCCATGTTTGCGCTGGTGCTCGCGTTGCTCTCCATCATGGTGTTTTTTGTGGCGTACAGCTTTCTGGTGAATAAACAAAAAGAAAGCCTGCTCACCACCATGGATCTGACGGGCGATCATATCATTGAAGAACTCCAAGAGGGCGAGACGCTGACACGGCGGGGCATCTTGGAGGAACAAAATACCAATGTCAATTTGAATCTTTACCTCTATGATGAAACGGACAAAATAATCAATCAGGTGGTAAACTTTCATTTGGATGCGTCCGCCATCCCCCCGCGCGCGGATACGCCCACGCTGCGTTTTGTAAAACACGAGCGGCTTCTCCTTTTTTACAAACAGAACGTAGTCGATGAAGATAAGGTATTAGCTTCGCTTTGTATGGCGCTCAATATGCAAAACGAGCGTGATTTTTTAATGCTGCTTGGAATTTTGTTGCTGTGCGCAAACATAGCAGGCGCGGTACCGGCGCTGTTTGTCGGCTGGCGGACAAGCCGAAAAATGCTCTCCCCGATCGATAATATGATCGCCGCCGCCGAAAACATCGGCCAAAAGAGCATGGATTCGCGCCTTAGCGTACCCGAGGCCGACGACGAGCTTCGCAGGCTTGCCCTTACCGTAAACGGTATGCTTTCCCGCATTGAATCCGCCTTTGAGATGCAGGGGCGCTTTGTGGCAGACGCTTCTCATGAGCTGCGAACGCCTCTGGCTGTGCTGCAGGGTAACGCGGAGCTGCTTGGGCGTTGGGGACGCACGGATGAAAAAATCCTGGATGAAAGCATCGGCTCTATCCGACGGCAAACCGGGTATATGAATAAGCTCGTGGGGAACCTGCTTTTTCTCGCCCGCAGCGACGGCGGGCAGCAGACGCCGCAAAAGGAGAGCTTTCTTCTAAGCGATCTGCTTTGCGAGCTTATGGAAGAACTGGCATTCCTTGACAGCGCGCATACCTTTACGATTAATTGCGAGCCTTCTCTTGCTCTTAACGCCGACCGGAGCATGGTCAAGCAGCTTTTACATACGCTCATCGACAACAGCGTAAAGTACACGGATGCGGGCGGCAGCATATCCCTTTCGGCTGCGCCAAGTCCTTCCGGCATCGCCCTCACGGTAGCAGATACGGGCGTTGGCATGAGTGAGGAGCACCTTGAGCACATATTTGAGCGCTTCTACAGGGTGGATAAAGCCCGGGCAAGAGCTACCGGCGGCATGGGCTTGGGACTATCCATCGCAGTAGCGATCGTCGAGGCGCATAATGGCAGAATCAGCGCCAAAAGCGAGGTCGGCAAAGGAACAAGCATCACGGCCTTTTTCCCCACCGAATAATTTAACGGCTTTCTCACGGAATTCTCATGATTGCGAATTATGATGAAAAAAATCGAAAGTGAGAATCCGTTTATGAACATCGCCATTCTGATACCGGCATTTGAGCCGGATGAAAAGCTGAAGGAGCTTTGTGCGCAGCTTGGAACCGCGTTCCCCCTTATCGTGGTGGATGACGGAAGCGGCGTCGCATATGCGGATTTATTCTCCTCTTTGGAGGATATGGGCATTACAGTGCTGCATCACGAAAAAAATCTTGGCAAGGGCGAAGCGCTCAAAACCGGCATACGACACTTGTCTTTGCAGGAGGATATTGACGGAATCATAACGGCGGATGCGGACGGCCAGCATACGGTAAGCGACATTACAAGCATCGCACGGTATATGGAAAGCTATCCCGATACGCTGATCATCGGCGGCAGAAATTTTGTTGCTATGCCCGCGCGCTCCCGCTTTGGAAACACTGTATCCTGCTTTTTCTTCAGACTATGCACGGGCTTAAAAATATCCGATACCCAAAGCGGACTTCGCGGCTTGCCCGCCAGTCTCTTTGACAAGCTGCTCGCTGTTCCCGGCTCACGCTACGAATACGAAATGAATATGCTTCTTGCGATCAAGGAGTGGGGCTGTCCCTATAGAGAGCTTCCCATCGACACCGTTTATATAGAGGGCAATCGCTCCTCGCATTTTCACGCTCTGCGTGACGGGATGCTGGTGTTTTCCCGTGTCATCAAATACGCGCTCTCCTCCCTGTGCTCCACCGCCGTGGATTATTTGGCTTATATTCTGCTTCTGATGATCTGCCCCGCGGGATGGAGTTATGTCTTTGCGCGCATAGGCAGCGCGTCGCTCAACTACCTGTTGAATTGCAAAATGGTATTCAATGGCAAGGTATGCTTCAAAAGCTTCGCCGGCTACGCTCTTCTCGCCCTGTTTTCCATGACGGCTGGCGCAGTATCGGTAAGCGCGCTGACGAGACTTGGACTTGGCAGCGTGTGGGCCAAGCTCATCATAGATGTCGCCCTGTTTACGCTCAATTACTATGTGCAAAAGCGCATCGTCTTCAGGCGCGCAGCAAAAATAAGCCAAGTATAGGCGTCTCGCCGATGCAGTTGCGTTTGTTTTACAATTATGTAAATAATTAATGCCGTTTGTACACGATTGAATTTTCCAAAGGCAGAAGTCTCAGCCTCAATCGGAAAAATCATGCAGAATACCCTGTAATCTTCCACTGACAAGCCTCCATATTTTCGCTATAATCAGGCATATCGTTCTATAATTCGTCCGTATATCATGGACAATGCGAACAATTGGAGGTTGTAAAAAAATGAAAAAACAGGCTCTTGCCACCTTACTCACTGCCGTGCTTTTATTTTGCTCTCTGGTTTCGCCTTCGGCCGCGTTCGCCCAAAGCGCGCCGAGCTACGATTTGAGCACAAAGAGCATCTATGCAAACGGAACAGCTCTCACCCTTACGGAATCCTCAAAAAACGCAGGAAGCGTACTGACAAAAGTTACCTATAACAATAGCGCCAACGGCCTTAGCATCAGCGAATTGAGCGCTGACGCGGATGGCGGTTACGATTTAAGCGCTTGGAGCATCTATGGCGGCGCTAAGAGCGACGGCTTTGTCGGCGATACCGCAATCACCATGAACAGCGGTATGGTTAAAGCGGTCTACGGCGGCGGCGAAGGGAAAAACGCATCCGTCAGCGGCAACGCTACGCTTCGCATTCTTGGCGGTACTGTTACTTATACGGTTTGCGGCTACGGCGCGGCAAGCAACGTAAGCGGCACACGCGCGCTGAATATCGGCGGCGGCGTGGTAATCGGCTCGGCGCAGCATAACGGCGTGGATCTGGATAGCTTTTCTTCCAAAGCTATTTCTGTGGAAAAGTCGCTCAACGCCTCCGCAGCCGTCAGTATGTATGCAACGGTGCAGACGGCCGGAACCGTCGTAGCAACAGTGTCTTCCGGCGATGTTTCCAGCCTGAGCAGGCTCTTTATGTATAAAAATGCCACTAGCGCTCAGATGATCGCGCTTTCTCAGGACGGGACTTCTATCAAGCTTAGTAACGCGCCCGTCATCATCACCAACACGCTTTCCGACGGCGTTACGGATTCCCCCTACGCATACACGCTCAAGGCGGAGGGAAGCACGCCAATCACATGGTCGCTGCAAAGCGGCGCGCTCCCTTCCGGGCTTCGCGTCAGCTCTGACGGCGTAATCAACGGCACGCCGATTTCCGCCGGTCTTTATACCTTTACCATCAAAGCTGAAAATGCAGGCGGAGCAAACAGCCGTCAGCTTTCGCTCTACATTTCTCAAAAGTCGATCGGCGGTGGAATCCATGAAGGCGTGGGCGGCGGTTATAACGGCAATCAATACCGGGTCATAGAGGGTCCTTTGGCTACAAGCGAGGGACTGCGCGTTACCAGCGAAGGCCCCTGCGCATCCTTTGTCAGCGTTTCCATTGACAGCGTTCCGCTTTCCAGCTCTCTTTACAGCGTGCGCTGTGGCAGCACAGTTATCGTGATCCCCTATTCGACGCTCTCCTCACTAAAAAACGGTACGCATACGCTGCGCATCCAGTTCAAGGACGGGAGAACGGATACCGCGTTTGTCACACCTTTATCAACAAGCATCACCTCTAATCCCGTCGCCGGCGCGCCTTCTACAGGCGACAGCTCCGCTTTGGGCATCCTTGCGCTCCTCTTAGCCGCTGGTTTACTGATCGTGAAAAAACGGGTGCTCTCTTGACAAATACGCTCATTTCTTCCTACATTCCCCCGAGCTTCGGGGGAATACTTATTTAGGAGAGTAATTTTTAAGCAATTTTAGAAAAGGTCTTGACAGATCTATTTGTAACCATTATGATTACAGCATAAAGTAACCGGTAAGGTTACAGTATCTAGTTCTTTAAGTCTAGATCTGAATATGGAGGATTCTATGCGTCATTTTGCATTATTCGCGTCCCTGTTATCCGTTCTGCTCTTTGGCGTCGCATGTAGCGCCGCCCCCGCGCCCCAAGGCTCACAGGAGCCCGCCGTTGTCACGGCAACGCCCGATGCGCAGATTGCTACCGGCGTCGCCGGCGCGAGCGGTACGGAAAACACAATCTGCGACGAAGATACCTGCGTCGGCGTCCCGTCTGCGGATAGTACCTGCCCGAATCAAGGTTCCTGCGCAAATCAAGGCGCTTGCCCGAATCAAGGCGCTTGCACAAATCAGGACTCCTGCGTAAATCAAGGCTCCTGTGCGCAGACCGGAACGATCAACACCGACAAAAGCTGCCCCGCTGCGCAAGGCGACGCCTGTGCGCTCGCAAACGGACTGGCTCCGGCCGAACCTCCTTGCGGCTGCGAGGAGGATGCGCCAAGCGCGCAGTACCATAAGCTTACGGCCAAGCAGGCAAAAGAAAACCATAGCTTCAGCGATTACAAAAGCGGCAGCACA
>CAZNJN010000041.1:0-4739 GCA_964573365.1 uncultured Oscillospiraceae bacterium | reverse complement strand
TCTTGATGTGCGCACCAAGGAAGAATACGACGCGGAGCATATCCCAGGCGCCATCCTTTTGCCCAATGAAGACATCAGCAGCAAAGCACCCGCTGCGCTGCCCGATAAAAACGCAAACATTCTGCTTTACTGCCGCAGCGGCAGACGCAGCAAGGAGGCCGCCGACAAGCTGGTAGCCTTGGGCTACACGGAGGTGTATGATTTCGGCGGTATCATCGACTGGCCATATAGCACCACAAAGGATGCATAAAAAGCATACTGTTTAAGAAGGAGCGTACTGCATGACCGCAGAGTTCATTGTCGCCGTACACGCATTGGTCTATCTCAACCATAAGGGAGATTACCGCAGCAGCGAGGAGATCGCCCAAAATGTATGCACAAACCCCGCGCGGGTACGAAAGGTGATGGCAAAGCTGAAGAAAGCCGGCATGATTCAAACGCACGCCGGCTTTGTCGGTGGCTATCGCTTTGCAAAGAGGGCAGAAGATATCACGCTATTGGATGTTTTTAATGCCGCCGGTGAAAAGCTTATCAAGACGAACTGGCGCTCCGGCAGTGCTGAAATGGATTGCCCGATCGCGGTAAACATGGGTCCGATCATGGACGAGGTATTCGCCGCGCTAGAAAGCTGCTGCGGGGGAAAGCTCAAAGAGATCACCCTCGCACAGATCGACGCAAGGATTTTTCCGCCTCAGGCCTAATATCAAGGCGCTTATAAACGCAGAGCTTTTAACAAATCGTAAATTGTGGCGCCGATTTCTCCCTTTTTCCGCAAAATATGCTACGATACATGCAATGAAGTATCGTGATAGAGAAAACAGGCTTTTATGCCTCATACGCACCTGTGCCAGTCTGCTGGTCTTTTCCTTTGTTCTAAGTTTTGTGCCTGTTGGCGGCGCCGCTCAAGCGGCTTCTGATTACAGTTGGGTGCGCGTCAAGCTTACCACCAACAACGCGACCTCGCTCTCCCTTGGCGTAACGGGTAGCTATTTTATAGAGGACAACGGAATTGAGTTCACCGGCGGTACACTTTCTGTACGCGCCTCCGGCGGAATTATGACGATCACCCATTCCACGCTGGGCGATGTGTTTTCAGGTACGCGCTGTTCCATAAAAAAAGCCAGCGTAGATCGCAATGCCGGCTTTATCAGCCTGAACGGGCGAAAATATCTGGGACATTTTAACCTTCGTCTGCTCTCAAGCGGCTATTTGCAGCTTGTTAACGAAGTACCCATGGCGCATTATCTCTATGGCGTGGTCGGCTACGAAATGAGCGAGCTTACATTCCCTCTTGAGGCGCTCAAATCGCAGGCCTTATGCGCAAAATGCTATGTCATCAATCAAATGGGCTCTTACTCTGACTATGACATCGGCGATACCTCCGCCGATCAGGTTTATAAGGGCTATAACTCGACCTATAATAACGTCATGAACGCCGTTGACTCCACCCTTCCCTATGTGCTCACTTCTAACGGAACGATCATCTGCACCTATTTTTCCGCAAGCAACGGCGGCGAAACCAATCTGCCCACCTACGCCTGGCCTACCAAAAACCGCAGCAATCTGGGCTACGCCATTACGCAGGACAGTGCGGACCTTGCAAACATCTACAGCTCCAAGGAGGTCGTGCGCTTTCCCATCAATACGGGCGGCAGTATCACATCGGGGCTTTATCAATTTTTACTTGCCAAAGCCGGCGCCGCTTTGGGAATCGGCGTAAGCGGAATCGACGCGATCACCTCTGTACAAACCTTCGGAGAAGCTTATACCGGCACAAGCCGCAATTTGACGCAATGCAGCGTCACGATGAACGTGAAGGACGCAAACGGCACGCTGTATCCCGTATCCTTTACCTTCCGCCTTTCCGAGCTTTATGCAAACGGCGTGGTGAGCAACGGTTCGTTGCGCATCTATTGGGGCGAGCAGGTCGATAATACCTATAACATCTACCACCTGCGCTACGGCCACGGCGTAGGGCTTAGCCAGCGCGGCGCGCAGCAGCGCGCTGGTGAAGGGCAGAGCTTTGAGCAGATCCTCGCCTTCTATTATCCGCAGGCCAGTCTTAGCACGACTAACGCCATCCAAAGCCCCGCTGATCCAATCAATACCCGCGCAGGTACAACCACGCCCGCCCCCGGCAGCGTGCTTCCCGTGCAGACGCCCGCGCCCGGCGGCGGAACGACCGCGCCCTCCGTGATTGCCTACGGCGTGATCAACTATGACGATACCAACTACCGCAGCGGTCCTTCCACGGACTATCCAAGCTACGGCAAAGTAAATCAGGGCGTCGCGCTTGAAGTCTACGGCGAATCCGGAAGCTGGTATTATGTAGGCATCGGCGGGCAGCTTGCCTATGTATACAAGCAATATGTGGATATTACCGGTACGCCCGGCGCTACGGCCGCGCCAAGCAGCGCGCCGCTTGTAACAAGCGCACCTGTCATACATGAGCCAAGCGCCATCGCCACGGGGTCGCTGACGACCAGCAGCGTCAATTTCCGTTCCGCCGCAAGCACATCTTCAAGCGTGCTCGGGAAATTTGACAAAGGTGATGTGGTTAGCGTCTACCGTCAAGAGGGAAGCTGGTATTACGTTTCCATTCAAGGCGTCTATGGCTATGTTCACCAAGACTATGTAAAAATACAAACGCAGACTACGCCCGCGCCCACCATTCTGCCCGCAGCAAGCAGTGCGCCGCTTGTGAGCAATGCGCCCGCGTCAGTACAGGCCGGTATGCTCAGCACCAGTAACGTCAATCTCCGTTCCGCCGCTTCTACCGCCTCCACGTCGCTGCGCAAGCTTTCCAAAAACACGGCGGTAAGCGTCCTTTCTCAAAGCGGAAGCTGGTATTATATCCTTGTAGACGGTCAATACGGCTACGTTTACAAAACCTATGTCAAGCTCACCGGCAGCGCTGCGCAGACAGGCGGCGCTTCAAACTCAAGCGGCACGGCCGTCACCAGCGGAAAGGTCAATCTGCGAACTGGCCCCTCTACCTCCTCAAACCGCGTAAGCGTACTTTCAAAAGGCACAGCTCTCACCCTTTATGGGGAAACAGACGGCTGGTACAAGGTAAGCGCCGGCTCGAAAAGCGGCTATGTCAGCGGCAAATACGTCAAGGTCACGGCTTCCTACGCCGCTTCTGCCGGCACAGCAGGCACAAGCCCGCTTACGCTCACAAGCCCCGCTCAAAGCGACAGCTCCGCCGCCGCGACCAACTACGGCGAAACCGTCAGCAAGGTTTATTTTAGAGAAGGGCCTTCCTCCTCCTCAAAGAAATTTGCGCTCTTGCCCAAGGGCACAAAGCTTGTGCTTTACAGTTTGGAAAAGGGCTGGTTTGAAGCCGTATATAACATGAAGCGCGGTTACATCAGTGCCGAATATGTCATGGTCGGCAGTCCTCTTGAAAGCACGACAAGCGGCAGAACGCAAACGACGGCGGTTTTGCCTAGCACAGGCAATAGCGCCAGCAGCGTAAGTCCCTCTCTTGGCATGACAACGGGAGAGGTCAATTTCCGCACGCTGCCCGATACGTCAAACGGCGCCGTGATCGAAAAGCTCTACAAGCAGACGCAGGTGCAGCTTCTTGCGCGCTGCGGCGAATGGTACTACGCCTTCTACAACAACAACACCGGCTATATTTCCGGCGCATATTTAAGCGTCAGCAGTGCGGGCAGCTTTGCCTTGCCCGAGGTCGCCGCAGGAACGAAGGGCTACAGCGCTACCGTAAAATCCAAGGTGAATCTGCGAAGCGGCCCCTCCAGCAGCAGCTATCTCATTCGAGAGCTAAGCAAAAACAGCGCCATCACCGTCCTTTGGGAAAGTCAGGGCTGGTGCTTGGTTCTTCAAAGCGGCGAATACGGCTTTGTCAGCAGGGATTATATAAAATAACCCTTGAAGCTAGAGTGCCAAGGCGCGTATTGCTTCCATACGCCCTTGAAGGTCAAAGGGTGCAAAGCGATCGAGCCTAAGCTCTTTTTCGATCATCCCGTCGCGCATATAGAGCAGTCTTTCTGTCTGCGCCGCCACATGCGCGTCATGCGTCACCAGAACGATCGCCGTTCCCTCTTCGTTAAGCTTTAACAGCAGCTCCATGATCTCCTGAGCGCTTTTTGAGTCCAAGGCGCCCGTGGGTTCATCGCAAAACAGCAGTCGGCTCCCGCCCATGAGCGCGCGACATATCCCCGCCCTTTGAAGCTGTCCACCCGAAACCTCTGTGACCTCCCGATCCTCTAAGCCTGCAATTCCCGTTCTTTCCATCAGCGCGCGCGCTTTTTCTACAAGTGCTTTGCGCTTTTTTTGATTTGCGCAAAACGAAGGCAAAAGGATATTATCCAGAATATTCAGCGTTTTAAGCAGCGTAGGCTGCTGAAATACAAAGCCCATCTCGCTGCGGCGTAGCCTTAACCGTTCGTCCTCCTTCATAGCGCTAAGTGTTTTTCCGGCAAACTCGATCCTTCCGCCGTCCACCCCGTCCATGCCGCCAAGCGCATAGAGAAGCGTAGACTTTCCGCTGCCGGAAGGCCCCATGACCGACAAAAACTCGCCTGAACCTACCGATAAGGAGACTCCCTTTAGCACCCGCTGTTTTTGTTCGCCTTCCCCAAAGCTCTTTTCTATATTTTCCGCTTTCAGTATCATCTGCATCTTTTTACTCCTTTATTGTTTCACTGATCCGAAGCATACCCGCTTTTCTCACGCCCAGCGCTGATGCGAGAAGTGCAACGAGCAGCATAAGA
>CAZNJN010000040.1:3075-13324 GCA_964573365.1 uncultured Oscillospiraceae bacterium | reverse complement strand
AGAGATCCCTTTCTTAAATTGGTCTTTTATAGCGTTAACTTAATGACATTGATCCAAGGAGCTTTCTTTTTGTTTTGCGTTCCGTGCTTTCTGTGCATGGCATTCATGTATGGCATATGCTATAATACTTCCATGCAAAAGTCCCTGAAAATCATTGGAGCCATATCGATCGGTCTGCTTGCGGCGGCCTTCGCGTACTGGGCATTTACCACAGCCTATACGATGCTGGGAATTGCGGTGGGCGCACTGAGCTGCCTTTTGTTCGGTATGCTTTTACTTCGCATACTTCCAAGGGCGGCGGAACTGTTTACGCAGGACGCGCGTCCTTTTCCGGACGACGCTTTCGGCGCGCGGACGCTTCGGCGGGCAAGACGGCATCCATGGCTGAAGATCGCAGCTTTCGCCATTCTTGTGCGCGTGCTGCTCTATGTGATCGCATACTTCGTCTTTACATGGCAGAATGGCTACAGTGGCGGTATCATCGATACCCTTCGTGAAATGTGGCTGCGAACGGATTCGCCAAGCTATCTGGGTATTGCGGAAAACTGGTACGTCACAAAGGGCGATTCGCGTTTTCATCTCGTATTCTTCCCACTATACCCGCTCTGCATCCGTGCGCTTAATTTTCTTGTTAAGGACAGCTTTGTTTCCGCTATGCTTGTGAGCAATAGCTTTGCCGTCGCCTCCGCGATCGCCTGCTACGAGCTGACGGCGCTCGAAATGCCGTTTAACGAGGCAAAGAGCAGCGTGCGCTATATGCTGCTGCTCCCTGCGGCCTTCTTTCTTGGCGCGCCCATGACGGAAAGCCTGTTTTTGTTTTTATCTCTTATTACACTCTATCTTGCGCGCAGACGCAAATTTCTCCTCGGCTGCATTACGGCGGCTTTAGCGGGCTTTTCTCGCTTGCCGGGCATCTTGCTGGCAATTCCCGTCGCGGCGGAGATGGCGGCGGAGCTTTGTGAGCGCTACAGAAAAAAAGACGGCTTCAAGTCCGCGCTTCTCAAACGCCTTGCCGCGCTTTGCATCCTTCCGCTGGGACTTTTCGCATACCTGTATATTAACTACAGCGTGAGCGGGAACGCATTTACGTTTTTGACGTATCAAAGAGAACACTGGCAGCAGAGCATGACGTTTTTCTTTTCCGCCTCCGCCTATCAGGCGGAATATGCAGTCTCGCAAACGGTGGCGATGCGAAATCAGATCTTTGTACCAAATTTGATCGCTTGCTTTGGCGCGCTCTATCTGATGCTTCGCGCCGTTAAGGAAATGAGAGCAAGTTACAGCCTTTACTTTCTGGCGTATTTTGCAATCACTACGGGCGCGAGCTGGCTGCTTTCCGCGCCGCGTTACCTTACAGTGGCTTATCCCTTGATCCTCGCGTGTACGCTTCGCGCACGCGAGCCGTCAAAGGATATTCTATTGACGGTGATTCTATCCGCACTCTTGATCGCGTATATGAGCATGTATGTTTTGGGCGGCTTTGTTTACTAAGCGAATGCTTTGAATGAAAATTGAAGGGAGTAACAGAAATGGATATTAAGACTTTACGGGCAGAGGCAAAAATGCCGATGCAGGATTTTTGCAGAATGTGTCCCGTCTGCGACGGAAAAGCCTGCGCCGGACAGGTTCCCGGCATGGGGGGCGCGATTACGGGCAGCTCCTTTACGGCAAATGCGGAGGCTTTGCGCGAAACTCGCATCAATCTGCGGGTGGTGCATGGAACCTTTGACCCATCTACAAAGTACAGCTTTCTCGGGAATGCGTTAAGCACGCCGATTATGGCCGCGCCCATGACCGGTGCAAAGTTCAACTGCGGCACGGGGCTTGACGAGCATGATTTCGTCAAGGCCATTGTGGAAGGCGCAACGGCGGCGGGCAGCATCGGATGGATCGGCGATACGGCAAACTGGGATATGTTTGAAGCGGGACTCACTGCGGCGAGCGAGGTAGGAAGGTTTATAGCCATCATCAAGCCCCGCAAAGATCCCGCCGAGATCACCAAGCGTTTTGAGCACGCGAAGGAGAAGGGCGCCGTAGCTGTCGGCATCGACCTTGACGGTGCGGGTTTGGTCACAATGCGGCTGAATAATCAGGCGGTATCGCCCAAGACGGCGGAGGAACTCAAAAAGCTGAAAGAGGCGGCGGGACTTCCGTTCATCGTAAAGGGTATCATGACGGAGGATGAGGCGATCCTGTGCGCGGAGGCGGGCGTGGACTGCATCGTTGTATCCAACCATGGCGGGCGCGTGCTTGACGGCTGTCCCGGCGTGGCGGAGGTATTGCCCGAGATCGCGTATGCGCTCGGCGGCAGTAAAGTAACGATTCTCGCCGATGGCGCCGTTCGTTCGGGCGTTGACGCGCTTAAGCTCATGGCGCTAGGCGCAGAGGGCGTGCTCATAGGCAGACCGCTTTGCTGGGGCGCCTTTGGCGGCGGCGCAGAGGGCGTAGAGACCTTTATCAAAACGTATACCAATCAGCTTTACCAAGCAATGATCATGACTGGCTGCTCTGACCTTTCTGCGGTCAATGAGCGCGTGATCTTCTAAATCTAGTGGAACGACAAGCAAAAAGGGCGGCTCACGATGCCGCCCTTTTGTACTATACTATCAAAATCTATCAAAGGAACGCATGAAAATCCCACGAGCTATCCTTTATCGGTACTGCCAAGAGACGCGCTGCCGCGCTTTGAGGGGATGGCAAGCAGCTTATCATACTCAAGCTGCTCTACGACGGCCTCGGGAACGCGCAGAAGGATGGCCTGCGCGATCGCCTTATCGCTGCTGTGCAAAAGGACGCGTCCACTTTGTTCGCTTTTTTCAAACATTTCGCGCAGATTCGCTTTGACGATCAAAAGCGGGATCGGATTGAGGTTTGTCATCGGTAAAAACCATTCGCCGCGATAGCCGCTGTCGATTACGCCGCAGCGTTTGGCGATCCCCTTGCTGCCGATAGAGCCTCTTTCTTGAATTTGAAAGTAATACTCGGGCGGACAGGCGCTTGCGATTCCAGTGGGGATCAGCGCGGTTTGCAGGGGCTTGATGATGAGAAAGGGAGAGGTGAGCGAAGGAAATACATCATATCCCGCGTCTTCATCGCGCTTTTGAGGGATGACAGCGCTCGCTCTGAGCTTCGCAAAATAAACGATCGGCTGATCCATAATAGCTCCGTTTCTTATCTGTGTTTGTTTTTTACTATTATAACATGTGGATCGTACTGTGTAAAAAAATACGGAGAAGCCGAAAGGCTTCTCCGTATTTTAAGGCTTTTGCGTGAATCAATAGCAATAGTTTGAGCAGGGATAGCGATAGCAGGTACCGCAGGAGGAGTAATAAGGGCTGCATCCACTGCCGCAACCGTTGTATTTGCAGTATCCGCCGCAATAGGGGCAGATGGAGGTGGGAGAGGGTCTCCCGCACTGCGTGCAGACATAGCGGTAGTTGTAGTAGTTGTAGTTATAGTAATTACCGTAGTAATTATTATAGCTGTAGCAACTGGGATAGGTCACGCGAGAAGCGGCGTCCGCGTACAGGTAATCGATCAGATAAGACGAGCTGACATAAGCCGTATAAGACGAATTGGAAACCTGAATGCGAGTATAGCCGCCGCTGGTGCCAAGCCGTCTTACAATAGAACCGGCGTTGACATAGCCAATGATCGGATACTGTTCACCTGCACCGCTGCGGATGTTGAGCTGCGTGGTGACATAGCAGTAATCACTGTAGTTGTTGTACACGGGCGTGCTGTTGGTGACGGGAGTCGATACGGCATAGGCGCTGATGTACTTGCTGTAGACATAGCCATAACCGCTTGAAAGCTGGATTTGAGTCCAGTTTCCGCTTCTGCCGACCGGCGATACAACCTGACCTCTTGTGAGCGTACCAATCACGCTGTATCTTGTGCCGGGGCCGGAACGAATGTTCAGCCTGCTGGCGGAAACATAAGACTGCCCTTGGCCGGCTGTGGTTGTTACCGGCGTAACCACGGGATCAGCGACGACTACCGGCACAACGGGACTTACGGGATTCGCGGGAACGACACTTACAGCGCCGCCAACAACGTTAGTGGCGTTGACATAGGCGGCACTTACATAACCATATCCGCCATTATAGGAGATCTGATACCAACCGTAGTCGGTGTTGCCAGTGACGGTCGCATAGGAGCCTTGCTGGAGCCAACCCAAAATAGAGTAGCTCTCATTAGGGCCTGTGCGTACATTCACAGCCGTGTTTGCGATGACATAGCCATAGGCCGGTGTGACGCTGACACTTGCGAAGGCAGTGCCCGCAAGCGAGAGCAACAGTACCATGCACAGAAGCAACGCCATTGCGCGAGAACATGTTTTCAGCTTCATTAAACTGCACCCCTTTGATAGATTTTTTTTCAGTTTATCTGTATTTTGCATCAAATACAAGGGAAGTATTCACTGTTTACAAATTGGCTCAAAATCATTCACAGTTCGGAAACATATTCGCCCAAGAAGTCAAAAAGCACGGACAAGGAAAACCATCCATGCTTTTGTTATCGACATATTCCGCAAAAAATCAACCCATGATTTCGGGCTGCTCTGTTTGCGCGTCCGTTTTTTGTGAGGGATCGATCGTGGCATCCTCCAAATGCGGCGTGGACTCGACAGCTTTTAAGGGCGGATTTGCAAGCAGATCCTGCTGCAAGACGGGTACATCGCTGCTTTGCAGGTAATGGCTGTAATCCTCCGGCCATGCGCTTATTCCGTCCTTGAGAATATAGAGGCTTTCCGGCGCGGCGCCGTGGCGCACATAGAAATCATAAGCCGTTTGCGCATCTTCCCCGCCGCTTGCGGTGATCAGAAGAATCTTTGGCGCGCCGGAGCTGAGAACCAGGTCGATACCGGCGGAAAGGGACGAGAGGATGACCTGTTCATCGGCGTTAGGCAAAAAGGCTTCAACATTTACGCTTTGCTTGATATGCGAAGCAGCGTATTCCGCATTGGCACGAAGATCCAAGAGGAGCAAAGGCTCGTTATGGCGCAGAGCAGAGCGAGTTTCCTTCGCGCTCATGTACCCAAAGCTGTATTCGCCGGGATCGGTCTCCGCGTCGGAGGGATACGACCAAGCGACCATGCCACCCTCAAGGATCAAAAGCTTTTGAGGATCGACGCCCAGCGACACAAAATAATCGAAGGCGTTTTGCGCGCCCGCCTTGCCGCCCATATCGATCAATACGACGGAAGACGCGGACTCAACTTCGCTAAGGATGACGTCCAGCTTCGCAAGCAGCTCGCCTTCATTGGCGGGGTAAGCCTGCGTAGAGAGAGCGCCGCTTAGGTGACTGTTTTTATAGTATGCTTCGGGCTGAAGATCCAGAAGCAGGGGCGCTTGGCCCTCTTGAAGGAGAGTGTGCAATTCAAGCGCGCTGATATAAGCATATGCGGCCGCAGGCGCGGCTGTTACTTCGGGCTGCGCTAAAGTTGCTGTGGCCGGGGTTTCAATTGCAGGCGTGCTTTGAGGACTCAGGGCGCTGCTTACACAGCCGCATAGCAGTGACGGGAAAAACGTAAGGCATAATAGCAAAGATACAATTTTCTTCATGAGGCTTCTCCGTATAGTTTGAGCTTGGTATCGCGATGTGTTTTAACTGCCCGCCGGGCAGCTTATCAGCGACCCTGTCACCCACAGCTCTCAGCGCGCTGATCCGGCTGGCTTATAAAGAAATCCAGCGTTGACGGGTCACGCGTGGGCTGAGGTGTAACGGTGGGAAATTCGGGGTTGACCGATGTGATCGGCGCCTCAATGACAGCGCTGGCCGTCTCCGATTCCGCAGGGCTTGCGGTTTTCTTCACGGGCTCCTTTGTTGGGACGGGCGTCGGTGTTGGAGAAATAGCCTTGCTCACAACAATCGTGACGGGTTCTCCTTTTGCGGCGCAGACGCCGGCAGCTACGCTTTGACTGGTAACAAGACCGGCGGGAAGCTTTGCGGTTTCTTCATATTCAACCACAGCGAACGCGCCGTGCGCGCTCAAAGCGCTCAAAGCATAGGCTTCTGTTTCATACTGAAGATCGGGAAGCTCGCAGGTAGCTACAGGCTCATCTGTTTTCATGGGTTCCTGCGTCTGCATTGGGGGATCGGTCGGATCCAACGCGGCAGGGCTGCTTTGCACGGCACACGCGCAGGATATAACGGCAGATATCACAATACAGAGGCATAAGCATAAACGTCTATGCAAAGCTTTTATCTTCTTTGGCGACATAGGCAAACACCTCCAACATAAGAATATGAGAAATTGACATACCCATTTTGCACTATTCGCTTCTTTTCGTCAAGCGTCGCAGTGCAGAAAAGTAGCTTTATTTGCATGTTAATGCAGATGCAGCGGATGACCTTTATCCCAAAACATGGACGCGAGGGAACGTATCGCTACAGACCTCGCCAATCTGCGCGGCGCATAGGCCGGCTTGCGAAAGACGGGTAAGCAGCGTAGGCGCGTCCTTGGGCGAAATACTCAAAAGCAGTCCGCCGGAGGTTTGCGGATCGAATAAAACGTCGGAAAGCTCAAGCGGTACAGCGTCGTCAAGCAGCACATCGTTGCAAAAATGCTGTCTGTTTCGATACGCGCCGGCGGGAATAATACCCATCTGCGCAAAGCTTAAAACCTCATCCATCAAAGGTGCGCGATTTGCATAAAGCTTCGCGCCTACAGCGCTCGCGCGCAGCAGCTCACAGCAATGCCCAAGTAGACCAAAGCCTGTAATGTCGGTACAGGCATGTACTTCAAGTCCCTTTGTGGCTTGATGCGCGGCAGCGTTAAGCGACGCCATTACGCTCGTCATGGCGTCGAGGATGGGGTGCGAAAGCAGTCCCGCCTTGGCGGCGGTCGTAAGAATGCCTGAGCCGAGAGGTTTTGTAAGGATGAGCTGATCGCCGACCTTCGCACCGCTGTTGGTAAGTAGCTCGCCCTCGCTCACAAAGCCCGTAACACAAAGCCCATACTTAGGCTCCTTATCCTCAATGGTATGTCCGCCGCAAAGAAAAGCGCCTGCTTCCATAACCTTCTGCGCGCCGCCGCGTAAAATTTCACGCGCATAGGCAGGCGCAAGCTTGTCCGAAGGGAACGCAAAGAGATTCAGCGCCAGCTTGGGGACGCCGCCCATAGCGTAAATATCGCTTAGCGCGTTCGCCGCCGCGATCTGCCCGAAGGTATAAGGATCATCGACCATGGGCGGAAAAAAGTCCACGGTTTGCAAAAGAAGCTGACCGTTGCCCAAACGGTAGACGGCGGCGTCGTCGTCGGTCTGAAAGCCTACAAGGAGGTTTTCATCAAAGGCGCGCGGTAAATCGCGGAGCATTTCATGCAGGACTCCCGGTCCCGTTTTGGCAGCTCACCCGCCGCAGCTTGTCATTTCTGTAAGACGGATATCTTCACTCGACATTGGCGCGCTCCTTTCATAAAAAAATTATAAGAAATCCTCCTTAATTATATGCGCAGAAGGCCCGTCTGACAAGCATGGGAAAAAATCGACGGTAAATTTATACAAAATCCGTTAGAATTGTAAACACGATAAGAAGAAACCGCCGCCGGCATTGACGGGTGGGAACAGGCGGTTTATACTCAAAATAAGCAAAATTTATTGAATAAGTGAGAGAATGTGAACTGATGAAACGATTTTCAGCTTTGCTCTTGGCGCTCCTTCTGATCGTTTGTCTGGGCGCTTGTTCGGCGCCCGCGTCAAATACGGATGCGCCGGTGACGAGTCTGCCACAGGAGACGGAACCGTTTGCGCAGGTGGAAGCGACCATGACGCAGTTGGAAGCCGTAATCGCGCCGAGCGACCAGCACAGAATCGCGGTCATCGCCGGGGTCAGCACAGAAAACGATTGTATGCGTATGGCTGCGGGAGTGCAGGAATACGCGTCTATGACCGGACTGAGTATTTCCATGCAGGGGACTACGAGCGATGATCCCGCACAGCAGGAAAAGCTGATTCTTGAACAGGTAAAGGCGGGCGTGGATGCGATCTGCGTTGTGCCCATCGATGCAAGCGCGATCGAAAGCGCGCTCAAGCAGGCAAAAAACGCCGGCATCAAGGTAATTGTGAGCCAAGGCGCCGACATGAGCAATATCGATTATGATATCGAAGCGGCGTCCGGCGAGTTCTTTGGCGCGGCGATCATGGACTGCCTTGCAGAAGCCATGAATGAAAGCGGCGCGTATACGATCCTCGTCAGTTCCGGCAGCGCTGCGGATGAAAACGCCTGGGCGGACAGCGGCGCGCTTCATCAGCAGCAGGTCTATCCGCTCATGACGCTTCTCCCGGAGGAAATGCGAGTGCAGGCGGGCGAGACTGCCGACGCCGCATATGCAAAGACGAAGGAGCTCATCGAAAAGCATTCCGATCTCAAGGGCATCATGTGTACATCTCCCGCGATGATGCAAGGCGCTGCAAAGGCGATCGACGAGCTTGGACTTAGCGGCAGCGTCTTTGTTTCGGGCTGGGGAGAGCCGCAAGCGAATCAAGCCCTGCTTAATAGCGGCGTTGCCCATTCCTTTGTGACATGGGATCCCGCACAGACGGGCAAGGCAATGTGCGCCCTAGCCGTCAAGCTTTTGCGCGGAGAGGAAATCGGCGAGCGCTGTGACCTTGGCGTAGGCGGCTACAATGATGTGACCGCCCGTAAAGATAACGATACGGTGCTTGAAGGACAGGCATGGACGGTCGTGGACGCGGGGAACGTGGGCAGCTTCGGATTTTAAGGTGTAAATAAAAAGCGGAAGGCCGAGCGTTTTGCTCTCAGCCTTCTGCTTTTTTGTTTAGCTTCATTCCTCAAACATGGAAACGATGCTTGCCTTGGGCTGCGCGCCCATACGCCGCGCGATCTCATCGCCATCCTTAAAGAGGATCAGCGTTGGAATGCTCATTACGCCGAATTGAGCTGCGAGCGCCTGCTCCTCGTCCACATTGACCTTGCCTACCTTGATGTCCGTGCGTTCTTGTGCGATCTGTTCTACAGTGGGCGCGATCATACGGCAGGGACCGCACCAGGGAGCCCAGAAATCCAACAAGACCGGTTTTTCGGAGGCGAGCACCTCCGACTGGAAGCTTGCGTTTGTAACGGTTACCACTGGCATACTGTTTCTCCTTTTGCTGTTGTACTTTTCTGTCACGATATAGGTCTTAGACTGTCCGTTTTTTCTGCTTTTCAGCATACCTGCGGGTGAAAAAACCATACAGGCTGATGATAAGCGCACCAATCACATCGGTGATGATGTCCTCCATCGTGTCCATAAGCGCTTCGCGCCCCACAAGCTGAACGCCCGATTCAAGACGGAACTTCTGCATATTCATGCCCAGCAGCCCGTCAAAGCTGAATTCATAGATTTCCCAGAGCGCGCCGATCGTCACCGCGAAGCAGAAGCTGAAAAAGCTTATAAAGAGCGGGCTCAAGTGCAGCGACGTATTGGGAGAATCGTTGAGCGAGTTGACCAGCGTAAAGCCGAAGGTGCTTAACATCATTGCGCTCAAACCGTGCAAAAAGGTGTCCCAATGCGGAAATACAAAATAAAAATTACGAACCTCGCCAAGTACGATCGCACAGTATAGAAAGATAAAGTACAGGATGTACATTTGGTTTGGTATATCGATATTTGGACGCCGATCCAGCATCGAAGGCAAAAACATCACGAACAAGCCCAACAGACACTCGGTCAGCATGAGGATGTAATCGCTGCGCAGCCGTTCGCCCTCCGCAACGTACTCAGCCTCCTCGGGCGTGGTAATGATGTTATATACGGAAAACAGGATCGAGACGATCAAGGATACAAATAAGATCCAACCTAGAACTCTTCTCCAGTCTAAATGATGTTTGGTAGTCATGTTCACTTCCCCCTTGATTTTCATTATAACGCAGCGATAGAGATTCGCATAGGGCGATTTTTCATTTCTATGCTATACTATATAGCACGGCTCGATTTATCATACACTCGGGAAATTCGGCAGCTTGGAGAGATGCAATGCGAGAGATCGTAGAACCGATTTTGGCATGGTACGGCGACCATGCCCGAAGCTTGCCATGGCGTAGGGATCGGGAGCCTTACCACATATGGATAAGCGAGATCATGCTTCAGCAGACCCGCGCGGAAACGGTACGGGCGTATTACCTGCGTTTTTTGGCGGAGCTTCCCGATGTAGCTGCACTTGCTCGCTGCGAGGAAGAACGTTTGTTCAAGCTATGGGAAGGGCTCGGCTATTACAGACGGGTAAAAAATCTCAAGAGC
>CAZNJN010000040.1:0-3065 GCA_964573365.1 uncultured Oscillospiraceae bacterium | reverse complement strand
CGGCGCGGGAGCTCCTCACACGCTATAACGGCATATTTCCCGGGGAATATGAAAAAATACGCGACTTACCGGGCATAGGCGACTATACGGCCGGCGCGATCGCGTCGATCTGCTTTGAAATACCCAAAGCGGCGGTAGACGGAAATGTTTTGCGCATCATAGCCAGAATTAACGCGGACGGCGACTGCATTGACGATCAAGCGGTGAAGCGCCGCTTTGCAAGGGAGCTTGAAACGGTATATCCAGCAGGCAGAGCGGGCGATTTCACCCAAGCGCTTATGGAGCTGGGCGAGTGCATATGTCTGCCGAAAAATGCGCGCTGCGAGGCTTGTCCGATCAAAGCATACTGCGCCGCGTTTGCAAAAAAAGCACAGAGCCGCTACCCCGTTCGTAAAGCAAAAAAGCCTCGAACGCTTGAAGAACGCTCGCTGCTTTTGCTTTACGCCGGCGAAAGAATCGCAATCCAAAAGCGCGCGAGCGACGGATTACTTGCAGAGCTTTGGGAGCTTCCCTCCGTAGACGGCTATATAGACGAGACTGCGGCACTTGATCGTTCGCGCGCATGGGGACTCGATCCGCTTCAGCTTGAAAAGACGCTTAGCGGCGTGCATGTTTTTACGCACAAGGAATGGCATATGCGCTGCTTCGTGATCCGCTGCAAAGAGGAAGGCGGCGGCTTCGTGTGGGCGTCGGAGCAGGAGCTTAGGGAAGGCTACGCGCTTGCATCGGCCTTCCGGCCATTCCTTGCGGATTTCTTCTTAAAACAGACGGTCTTCCGTCCTATTTAGACCTTCCAGCGCTCAAGCGGTTCAGCAGCGCCACAAAGCCCCATATAACCAAAATCATAGCAAAGATTCCTAGCATTCCCTTCAAGGTTAGCAACAAAGAGGGGATGAGCGTTTCGGACATAAAACTGAAAGTCATACGAACTTCTCCTTCGATTTTTTATAATGCAGATTCAATCAGGGTGATGATAAGACCGCCGGCGATTACGGATGAAATTTGACCGGAAACATTCGCGCCCGCGGCGTGCATAAGCAGGAAGTTGTCGCGATCCTCCGCGCGCCCCATTTTATGCACAACACGGCTTGCCATCGGAAATGCGGAGATGCCCGCCGCACCGATCATGGGATTCACCTTGTTTTTTGAAAAAAGGTTGATGAACTTTGCAAACATAACGCCGCCGATGGTATCGAATACAAACGCCAAAAGCCCAAGGGCAATGATGGCAAGCGTTTGACTTGTGACGAACAGGTCGGCGCGCATTTTATAGGCAACCGAAAGACCAAGAAGAAGCGTGATCAGGTTTGCAAGCACCTTCTGCGCGGTTTCGGAAAGACTTCCCAGCACGCCGCATTCCCGTATGAGATTGCCGAACATGAGAAACCCGATCAATTCCGCGCTTTTGGGCGCGATCGTGCCTGCGGCAATCGTCACAAAAATGGGGAAAAGTATGCGCGTTACCTGCGATACGGAAGCAGGCGCGTAGGGCATACGGATTTTGCGTTCCTTTTCGGTCGTGATCAAGCGGATAATAGGCGGCTGAATGATGGGAACGAGCGCCATGTAGGAGTAAGCCGCGACCATGATAGGGCCTTGGAAGGCGGACGCGAAATAATTCGCCACATAGATGGAGGTGGGGCCGTCCGCAGCGCCGATAATCGCGATGCTGCCAGCGTCCTGCAAGCTAAAGCCGATCAGACGGGCAACGGTAAAGGTGAAGAAGATGCCAAACTGTGCGGCCGCGCCAAAGAGGAACATCTTTGGATTGGAGAGAAGCGGTCCAAAGTCAATCATCGCGCCGATGCCGATAAAAAGGAGCAAAGGGAAAAGCTCGTTGGCAATGCCGGCGTTAAAAAGCGCCTCGATGGCCTCCGCCTGCACAAAGGGAAGGTTTACAAGGATGGCGCCAAAGCCCATGGGCAAAAGCAGCGTGGGCTCCATTTCCTTTTTGATGGCCAGATAAATAAGCGTGAGACCTATAAGAATCATCACGCCCTGCTGCCAAGTGTAGTTAGCAACATTGCCAAAGAGTTCCGTGAACAACTGCATGGATTACCTCCTAAAAAAATCTTTCTGCGCATTTGCCCAAGGAAACGCGCAAAATAAAAAACCCTTACCGCCTATTCAAATAAGCAGCAAGAGTCTCACAAATTAAGGCAGAGCGGGTGGTTAAACCGTGATGACGCAATGTCCGCCGGCGAATGCCGGCAGTTACTCCCTCTTGTCGTTCCAAATCATAGCCTATATTTTGTCGGCTGTAAAGAGACAATTTCAAATCTTTGCTGTTTTATGACGCCTACGGACGCGCCTTGATCGCCAAACCCCATGGCGGGGCGGTAATAGCGCAGCAAATATAAAAAACATGTAAAGACGATCAAAAAAAATAGAAGGCGGCTATGCCGCCTTCTATTCAAGTTTTACGCTGTGGCTTAATACATGCCGCCGCCCGCGCCGGCCATAGCCGCCGCCTGCGCCGCATCCGCCTGCGGATCAGGAATATCGCAGACGAGGCTCTCGGTGGTGAGCACCATAGCGGCGATAGAGGCCGCATTCTGAAGGGCGCTGCGGGTGACCTTTGTAGGATCCATAATGCCCTTATCATACATCATGCCGTACTCGTCGTTCTTGGCGTCATAGCCGTAGCCGGGCTTCTTGGCGCGCTTGATCTCTTCAACGATCACGGAGCCCTCAAGACCCGCGTTAACGGCGATCTGGCGCAGAGGCTCTTCAAGGGCGCGCACGACGATCGCAATACCGGTCTTTTCATCGCCGCTGCGGCTCTCCTGCAGCTTCGCTACGCGATCGACCACATTGACGAGCGCTACGCCGCCGCCGGGGACGGTGCCTTCTTCAACAGCCGCGCGGGTCGCGTTGAGCGCGTCCTCGATGCGCAGCTTCGCATCCTTCATTTCAACCTCCGTAGCGGCGCCTACCGCGATAACGGCTACGCCGCCCGCGAGCTTGGCAAGACGCTCCTGAAGCTTTTCCTTGTCGTAATCGGAGGTGGTGTCCTCAATCTGCGCCTTGATGGCGGCGACACGCGCCTTGATATCATCTGGATT
>CAZNJN010000039.1:6762-13589 GCA_964573365.1 uncultured Oscillospiraceae bacterium | reverse complement strand
GGGCTTGACGACGAATCCCTTTGCGCCCGCCATAACGGCGTCGCGCACCATGGACTCCTGCCCCAGCGCAGATACCATGACGACAACCGCAGAAGGCTCGATTTGGCGAATCTGCTTTAGCGCCTCCAGGCCGTTCACCTCGGGCATGGTAATATCCATCGTAACGATGTCGGGGCGCAGTTCCATATACTTTTGCACAGCCTCATTGCCGTTTCCGGCTTCGCCCGCAATTTCATATCCGTTTTTCGATATGATATTACGGATGGATATGCGCATAAATGCAGCATCATCGACAATCAGCACTCTTTTCATCTGTCGCTTCTCCTTATGTTCGTGTTCGCATTGCTCTGCATATCGTTGGGGTTCACTTTTTTATAAATAGACGGTTTAATATACATGAAATCCGTTTCCAGATTGATGAGGGATTCACTCATGCCAATGAAAAGGTAGCCGCCCGGTACCAGCGCTTTATATAGGCGCTTCACGAGTGCTTCGCGGGTCGGTTTATCAAAGTAAATCATCACGTTGCGGCAGAAGATGACGTCATACGCGTTTGTAAGCCATCCCACCGAATCGTTCAAATTGAAATACTGGTATGTCACCATCCTTTTAATCGTATCATTGAGCGTGTACATACCGTCGCTGCGTTTTTTGAAGTATAGGGGTATCCAGGTCTTTGGCAGGGGCGAAATGCGATCCTCCGAATAAGCGCCCTCGCGCGCGATGGCGAGCACATGCTCGGAAATATCCGAAGCGCGAATGCTGGTATGCACCATGTTTGCGGGTGCAAAATAATCGGAGCACACAAGCGCGATGGAATACGGTTCTTCACCCGAGGAGCTTGCCGCGCTCCATATTTTAAGCGTTTTTGACTTTCCGCTTTCCTTTAGCGCTTTGAGCACGTTTTCCTTCAGATAGCTATAGTGTCCTTCTTCCCGAAGGAAATAGGTAAAGTTCGTCGTCAGCTTGGAAACAAGCAGCGACACCTCTTGCCCTGTACGATCCGCCATTACGTCGTCGATATAGCTGTCAAAGTTCTCGTAGCCCCGCTGCGTGAGCATGGAGCTTAAACGCCCCTCAATCAGCACGCGCTTTTGCGCAAGATTAATACCGAACTTATTGTACATGTAATCGCGGAGTCTTTCAAATTCCCGATCTGTGGTCTTCATTATCTGTCCTTACCGGCGATTTCCATCAGCTTTTCACAGTCGAGAAGCAAACGGATGCTCTCGTTTGCGCTGCAAACTCCCTTGATATAATAGTTGCTTGCTTCCATCCCCGTAATCGGAGGCGCCATGCGCTCTTCCGCGCCGATGGTCGTGACTTCCTGCACAGCGTCTACGATCATGCCCAGTGAAAGGTTGCCGTGATTCACCACCACAATACAGGTATGCTCCGTATACTCCTGTTCCTCCAAGCCAAAGCGAAGCCGAACATCCATGATCGGAATGATCGTGCCGCGCAGATTGATAATGCCCTTCATGCAATCGGGAAGGAATGGCACGGACGTGATCGGCATGATCTCCACGATCTCGATCACAAAGCGAATCTCAATGGCATAATCCTGCCCGGCGATCGTAAACACAAGATACATGTCCTGCATCGTGTCTTCCGCCTGCGCTTCAAGCAGCCGCTCCTGGCTGACGGGTAGTTTACTCTCCATATTTTCCTCTCCGTTCTTCCTTTCAATCCATTATCATACAAAACTATGTAAAACTGCAAGCTTTTTCTTATAAAATGCAAGATTCCCTACAGAAAAAGGTCAACAAGCAAGCCCCTGATGTCGTCGATGCTCCGTAAGAGACGGATATGCTCCGCCTCGCCCTCAAGAAGCTCATTCATCACTTCTTCGAGCTTTGCATTGATTTTTTCGATCAGCGCAAAGGTCTTTGCTCTGCCTCGCGCGTCATACTTGCGAAATTTGCGAAAGGCGAAGCCGTTGCTGACAGTTTCATTGAGTAGCTGACGAATCAGCTCGCGATAGCGCACAAACTCGCGCATTTCCGCGCGCTTTACAACAATCTCGCCCTGCTTGATGATCGCGCCGACAAGCTCCGCATACTGCGTTTCAAACTGCGCGTCGCTAAGCGCCGAAAGCTGTCTTGCAAAGGAGACAGTATCCGTCTGGTTATGCACGGCCTGCCCCTGCGGCGCCCTCGCCGCGTTATCCGCCGCCGCTTGTCTGATTTGATCTATCTTCATCTTCTTATATTTCCGCTTGGTTACTGTCTCGTATCCAGATGCTTACCCTGCGTTATGTCCTCCTCATGGGAAACGTAGCTCTCATAGCATTGCTGAGACTTATGCGCGTCGCGCATCTCGCCGCTGAGCGATTCTTGCACGCGTTTGAGCTTGCTTTGAATCTTATCGTCAAGCTCCGCAAGGTTGCCGAGCACAGCCTTCACCGTGTTTTTGTTTTTTTCTATCTCGCCTTTTTTCGCCGGGGAAGCGTCGTCTTCCTCGCCGCTTTGCCCAGCTTCGATTTTTGCGTCAAGGCGTATAAGCGCGTCAAGTTTTACCTTGCGCGCTTCTATCGTTTTATTCAATTTGTCTAAGATAACATCCGTATCGTCTTCCAGATCGGCACAGCGATCAAGCTCCAAAGTGATCTCATAGATCGCCAGAAGCAAATTCGCCTTTTCTTCAAGGAGCGACGCTCTGCTTTCTTGGGTATCCAGTTGCTATTCCCTCCCTATTCTTCTATGGTATAAACATGACCGCTTTCATTGCGGATCGACTGCCATGCGTCGCGCAGCTCTTCCACGACGGGAATAAGGGCGTCGATACGCTCCGTGTTCTTTTCCATATTGGCTTCCGTGAGTTCGTGGAGCATGTAATCATAAAGCTTCATCAGGCTGCCGGAAACCTCATAGTGCAAGTCCAGACTGTGCAGCAGCTCGCAGACGATGTCCTGCGCGCCGCACAGGCTCTTATGCGCCATTTCCATTTCTCCGTCGCCGATGTAGAGCTTTGCAAGCTTCATCTTTTTTAGCATACCCTCATAAAGCATAATGACCAGTTCGATGGGTCTGGCCATCATGACGCTGTTATTTTGATAATGCTGCAAGGCGTTTGCCGTAGAATATGCTCCCAAATACATAATGGATGCCTCCAATCAATTTCCTATTGTTGTGCTTCTCGTGTATGCTCAGTTTTCTCAAGAGGAGGAGGACGTACCAAGCATCGAGCTTAATTCATTACTCTGCGACTGCAGCTTTGAAAGCGCGGTCTCCATCGCGGCGTATTTCTGATAGAGCGCCTCCTGCTTGTCGTAATACTTTTCAAGCATGTCGGTATAATCTACCTCATAATTGTAAACCGCCGTCGTCGTGCCGGAAATCTTATCGTTTCGCATCGTGGCGGAAAAGCTTGAGAGCGAGCTGCTCATACGGGTGAAGAAGCCTTCATTGGAAACCGTGGAATAGCCGCTGCCCGTCGTTTCCTTGGTCTGGGCTACAGCCGTAAAGGTGTCCTGCACGGCGCTGGGGTTCTCCTTTAGCATTTGCGTAAGCTTGTCTTCGTCCAGTGTGAGCTTGCCCTGTTCGGTTTTCCAGCTTCCGCTGTCCCAGGACGTTGTGGATATTCCCAGATCCATGACGCTCAAGCCCGTCGATTTCGTCTTGACGCTCAGGGACTTACGAAGATCGCTGAGCAGATCTCCGATCGTGGAATCGTTGCGCAAAATTCCGCTCTTCGCCTTTTCATCCCATTTTTCGGCCTCTTTCTCGGTAAGATCGTCGCGCTGCTCTTCGGTAAGCGGATCATACTTGCTGTAGGTCTCTTCCGTATAGTAGGTGTTGAGCTTTTCGATCAGGCTGTTATAGTCCGTTACAAACTGCTTGATGGCGCTGACCGTACCGCTGAAATCCTGCTCAACGGAGACGCGGAGACCGGTATCATCCGTGGCGGTATAGTTGTCGGTAAGCGTAAAGGTGATACCGTCACGCGTAAAGCTGTTGGAGCTTTCCGTGATCTGCGTTCCGTCGCTCAGCGTGACAAGCGCATCGCTTCCGGCGCTTACGCTGCTAAGGCCGAACGCGGCAAGCCCGTTATAGCCGTTCGTATCCGTTATGCTGAGCGCGGACGCCGCGCCGGTCTCGGCGCTCGAAATGGAAAATTTGCCCGTAAGCTCGCTGTAGCTGAACACGGCGTTCGCGTCGTCGTCATTGTTGATGGTGGTCATCATAGAGCGCAGCGTATCCGTTTCAGGATCAAAGGTAAAGGTTTTTCCGTTAAGGGTAATGCCGTTCGTCGCGATCGCCGTGATCTGCTCCTCGCTCGCCCCGTTTTTGCGCAGGGCGTCCGCGATGGTATCCGAACGCTTGATCGCCGCGTAGTGCGTGCCTTCGTCAATTCCAAAGACTCCGCTGCTGCCAAAGGCGGTTCCGCTCACGTTGGAAAGCTTCATTGTGCCGCCGTTCTGCATAGCCATGCTAAAGCTCACCGTAGTCGTGCCGTCCTCATTGGCGCTCGCGGCCTCGTTGAAGCTGAGCGTTACGCCCGCCTTCGTTGAAAGCTGCGTTTGAAGCTCCGCCATCGTCGTATTTTGGTCAAAGGAATAGGTCGTTCCGTTGATGCCTATGCTCAGGCTTTCTCCGTCGGAAAGGCCGAAAGCGCTCTTCAGTTCGCCTATTGTGGTCGTCGCAAGCGTCTTGCCCTCGGGAATCGTAAGCTTACCGCTGCCCCACGCCTTTGCGTTGGAGGTCGCCTGCGAGGCGGCGGAGGCGCCCGCGGCGCTCGCCAGCGTTACGCTTTTAATACTAAAGGAGGTCGGCAGGGCGCTTTCGCCTGCGGACACGGAAACCGCGCTGTTGCTGGTGATGGACGAGGTAAAGGCGTTATATGTGGCGTTTTTGATCACGCTGCCGCTGCCAAGCGTGCTTAAATAGTTGCTGCGCAGCGTGCTTACCTGCTTGCTGATTTCGCTGTACGCCTCCAATCTCCAGGAGGCTTTTTCCTTGTTTTGAAATATTTTATCCAGCTTTGCCTGCTGTGTGGAAAGCGCGTTGGTTACCAGCGCATCCGTATCCAGACCGGAATAGAGCGAAGTTACTCTTGTTGTTGAGTTTGTAATAGAGGACATTGCAAACACTCTCCTTTTCTCGGCGTTTGCTGCCGCTTCCCCTCGCGGCATTTTCTTTACGCCCGATAGATGTTACTATTCTTATTATCGGCATTCACAAAAGAAACTTTAGCTTTGTCTCCTGCTTTTCAAAACATTTTGTCGCTACTTGTGCGC
The DNA here is from genome assembly GCA_964573365.1 of uncultured Oscillospiraceae bacterium. Lineage (GTDB taxonomy): Bacteria > Bacillota > Clostridia > Christensenellales > CAG-138 > JAQVRG01. The sequence continues at coordinate 8,350 of CAZNJN010000039.1, read as the reverse complement.
GAAATACTGAACCTCGTTTAGCGTACTGCTGTAGACGTTCGTGATATAGCTGTAATTCATCAAGCGCCGTCCCGCCTGCGCGATCGTCACGCCCTTTTGCGTGTCGTAGCCGCCGCTCTCGGAGGGGCAGACGACCTGACAATGCCCGTGCCCGCCGCCGTTATTTTTCCAGATCGTTACCGCCGGGTGGCCTTGATTGGCAAGCTGCTGCGCCTGCTGCGCGCTTACCTCGTACCAGCCGTATTCTTCGCCCTTGGTATTGAGCCAGTCGGAGATACGGTTCGCGTTCATGTAGCGCACGTCCGGATCGCTTGAGGTCGTGGGATCGCCCGTCACCGCGTTCGTGTAGTGGGGAATCTCCGCGCCCATCGCCTTTGTCACGTCCCACTGAAAGATGTTGCAATAGGTGCTGCCGTTTCGCGGAGCATAACGGGGGTTATTTTCTACGTCAAACTGATCGATCACTTTTCTGTAGGTGTCCGCGCTGCGATTGCCCGCGTTTGAAATCATACTGCTCGCCGCGTTAAAGCGTGCAGCATCCTGCGCGCTTATCGCCTTTCCCGCGACGCCCCTTGCTGCGGACGCGGCGCTCGAGGAAGGATCGCTTCCGTTTTTATAGGCGCTCACACGCTGCGACGCCGAATAAGCGGCGCTTACGCTGCTTAGTGCGCCCGCGTTGCTTTCTGCTCCGGAAAGCAGCGCCCCGCCGAGCTGAGATAGCTGTTCCTTTCCCCTTTCACTTGAGAGCGCAAGCAGCATCGCCATCATCACAGACGACGACGCGCCGCCCTCCGTCCCCATGGAGCCGCTCAGCAGCAGCAGCGGCAGTACGGACGCAAGCGTTTGGGAATCGGAGCTGGAGCCTTCTCCAAGCAAAAGTGCAGGTAAAAACGAAGAAATGCCCCCCATGGACGAAGCCCCGCTTCCGCTTGAGGAGGACAGCATTTGTGAAGATAATTCGTTTTGCAAAAGCTCGGAAAACAGAGAGCCGCTTTTTGCGTTCCCCGTGCTTTGCGCGCTATAGGCCTTAACCGCAGCACTTGCCGCCGCCGTATCGACCGGAGTTGTTTCGTTAATCGGCATCTACTCTCTCTTGGCTTTTTTCTATGACTCAGTTTTCTCTCATTCCGGCTTTGCAATACCAAGCTGCGTAAGCAGCAGCTTTTCTTTGAACGGTTTGATAATGAAGGAGCGCGCGCCCCTTTGCAGACAGTTTTTGATAAAGATATCCTGCCCCATGGCAGAAACGACGATGACCTTAGCCGCGGGATCGATCTTCAAAATTTCTTCAAGTACGTCCTGCCCGCTCAAGCCCGGCATGGTAAGATCAAGCAGCACATAGTCGGGTCGTTCTTTCTTATACAGGGAAATCGCTTCATACCCGTTTTCCGCTTCCGCCACGATCTCCGCCTCGGTATCCTTCAGAATCCGGCGATATGTGAAGCGCATATATAAGGCGTCGTCTACCACCATCACTCTGATCATTCTTTGCTCCCCTCTCGCCTTTGGGCGCAGGCTCGTTTATCTTCATGCAGCTTAGATCGTTTTTTCTCCCAGTCCGGCCGTTTTGATGAGCATCCCCTCCGTC
>CAZNJN010000039.1:0-6749 GCA_964573365.1 uncultured Oscillospiraceae bacterium | reverse complement strand
ATGATCGGTATTCGCAGGGCCTGCAGTGTTTCCTTGCAGGCCTGCACGTTGCGCGCGCCCACATTGAGAAGGTCGCTTTTCATGCTCGTGTTGCCAAACATATGCGCGCCGCCCGCCAGCTTTGCGATAAGCTGCGGCTTGAGAGGCTTCATAACATCGGCGATCTTCAAGGACAAGAGCACGATGCCCGTATCCGCAAATTTTGCTTTGTTGGAGGCGTCTGTCGCGTTGGTGCTTTTGGGAAGCAGCACATGCACCATGCCCGCGATCTTCGTCCTGCGGTCAAAAAGCACGACGCCGCAGCATGAGCCCAGTCCGATCGTCGATATTTTGTCCGGCGCACGGACGATGTTCATATCGGCGATTCCGATTATCGTTGTAGCCATCTTTCCCCAATCCCTTACATACCGAGCGCGCTAAGCAAACGGTTGTAAGATTCTATCGTTGAAACGAGATAATACTGACCCTTCATTTGTACCGTGTCGCTCATAAACTCGGTATCCATGTAGAGCGCCTGTTCGCCGACTTGTCCGTAAACCACGGCGGGCAGGTTCATCACCGCCATAACCATGTCTACCGCGAGCATCGGTACGGAAGGCAGTATCGTCATATTGCTCATGCTGCTTAGCGCCGAAAGATAAGCGCCGATGAGAATATTGCCGATTTCAGATATGGGCTGCAGCTTTTCATTGAGCTGCGCATAGGGCAGATTGTTAGCGTCAAGCGCCTCACCCGTAAGGACGGTCAGCAATTCGCAGGCGGCGGGAACAGGCATGTTCATCATAACAAAGCCTTCCATATCCCCGGAAATCTGCACCACCGTGCTCACGATGATCTCCTCCGGGCTTTCGTAGCCCTTTGTCATCTCAGAAAAGGGAATGATTTCACAGAGGGGAACACCAATGTCTACTTTTGTGTTCATCATCTGCGCAAGTGCGGAAGACGCATTTCCTGAGCCGATATTGCAGATTTCCCGCATTACATCCAGTTGACTCGCTTCAAGCATATGTATGTTTCCTTTCATCGTGGACAAATCTTCATTCTCATTCATTATATCGCATCTAGCAAGGGCATGTTAAGCCCTTTTTTGCCTTATTTTGTTAAATTTCTGAATTTCTCGCGCGGCGCTAAACTATCAGCGTGTAACATTCGATATAGGGAGTAAGGGTTTCAGCGTTGTTCACTCGTTTTTCCTTGCTGATCCATCCGGCGTCAATTTTTCTTTAGGCGGTGCGAAAATGGAAAATATCCTGCAGGTCCAAAGTCTCGGCCATCTTCAAGGCGCGACTCTTGAAGGCGGACGTCCGCTCTCACCTTTCGCTACGATACAAAACGGCGAAACGCTTCGTGCGCAGGTCATCGATGCAAACGGCGGCAAGCTCACGCTCTCCTTGCCCGACGGAACACATCTGAGCGCCGCCATGCAGGCCGGACAGACAATCGAAGTGCAAGACACTCTTGAGCTACAGCTCACAAGCGGCGACGCGAACATGGCGCGCCTCCGGCTTTTATCGATTAATGAGCAGCCTGTCACCGCCGAGCTTCCTTCTCTCGATTTTGATTTGATGCAGCTAGATATGCCCGCAAGCCAAAGCAATCTGGCCGCGCTTTCCCTCTTTCGCAATTTAGAGCTGCCCCTAAGTACAAGCGCCCTCGCCCGCTATTCGCAGCTCATGCAAGCCTTTCCCGACATGCCCATTGAACAGGCGGCGGTCTTTGCGTCCTCCTCTGTTCCGCTCACCGGTGAAAATGTCGCGTCGTTTCAGCAGTTTTTACAATCCCCCATACAGCTTACGGCCTTCGCCTCTGCAATGAGGGCGGCAGCGGGCATAAGCACCCAAGACGCTGCTCTTTCCTCCTCTCCCGCTGCCCTGCCTGTATCCGCCCCATCGCAGGGCATCCCATTATCTACGGCGCCTGCCGCAGTCGTTTTTGATAGCCCCGTGCAGGATGTATCCGTATCCGCCGCAGCCGTATCCGCGGGCATGACTGCTTCGGGCGCTGATGCGCCCGTCACCGTTTCCTCCGCCTTCACGGGTGAAAACGTGCCGACAGCGCCGCTTGCCGCCGCGCCCATGTTTGAAGCTGCAGGAGCTGCTGACGCTTTACCGGAGCGTGCGGCTGAGCAGACGGCAGGAAATCCGCTCGTCGCCCTTTCGCCTTCTGCCGCTCCCTTATCCGAAAATTCGGTTCTTACCCGCCCGCTTGCGGGCGGAGCGCCCACTTTCCAATCGGACGCCGTCGAAGCGGCGCTCAGCAGCATTTTCCCCAAGCTTTTACCCGAGGAGAGCCGCTCGCTTTCGCGCGCGCTGCAAAAGATCGTTCCTCAGCTTGCTTCGCGTGTCGCCTCCCTTTCCCAAAGCGCCGACTCCTCCTCCTCCTCTCCAAGCGCCAAGCAGGCTGGCCAGGTCGGCAATCAGTTTGTGCAGCAACTGCAGTTTGGCAATGAAATGGGCAGTCTGTACTATACGCAGATCCCCTTTGCCTATCGTGGCAAGGAGTCGAGCGCGGACTTATATGTGCTTAAACGCCGCGGCAAAGAGAGCGGCGTCGATCCGGATAACGCGACGATCGCGCTTTGTCTGGAAACGCAGAATATGGGGCGCGTGGAATCGCTGGTAGAGGTCAAGCAGCAGGAGCTTGGCTTTTGCTTCCGCGTGGAAAATCAAGCGGTCAAAAGCTTTATGCTCTCAGAGCTTGACGCGCTTTCATCCCTAAGCTTTCCCGCGCAGTACCGCTATCGCGGAAGCACCGTTCGATTGATCGAGTCCCCTATCACGCCGCTTAATGCCGCAAAAGCGCTGCGCGATACCTTCGACATCCACGAGAGCAGCGGTATCGACATCAGCGTTTGAAAGGCAGCTCTATGGAATTTCAAAATCACGATCCAAGCTATACCGGCGATATGAAAAACGAGAACGCAAAGGCGAAGGCCGTAGCGATCAAATATGATCCTCAGACCGACGCGGCGCCTGTCATCGCGGCAGCCGGTCAAGGCGTCGTTGCCGAAAACATAATTCGCCTTGCGAAGGAAAGCAAGGTTCCCATCGTGGAGGACGTAAAAACCGCCGATCTGCTCTCCCAGCTTTCGGTCGGCGACGCGATCCCCCCGGCGCTCTATCAAGTCGTAGCCGAAATTCTGATATTTATTACCAATACGGACTCCAAAGCAGCCGAAAAGCTTGGAAAATATAAAAAGCGCGGATAAGGCGCTTTTTGATGCTTCACGGACTTTGCTCAATAGTAACAGAAGGTTGATTTTTCGTCGTCATGGTGCGGACTCGCCTTTACCTTATGGATCGCCTCAAGCATACATTGATAGACGCTGACACGGTTTTGTCCGTTTCCGAGCCGGCATTCTTCAAAGGCCATGCCCGCCTCCGTCACCACATATCTTGGCGCTAGCTGGTTTAGGGTAAGCGCGCGCACGTCCATTTTGCACCGTTCGCAGGTGCAGCAGCCTTCCTGTTTCATCATCTCGTTGAGGTTTGAATCAACGATCTGTTCCATGACATTGACGCACTTGAGCATAACAAATCCTCTCCTTGCCGCTGCTGGCTCTGAATTGTCCCCCGTTATGATCTTTTACGAAGCTGTAGCTTCAGTTGATTGAGCAGCACGCTCGGAATCGTATCCAGCGACGCCTGGCGGATCACGCCGCCCCTTTTCATCGCTTCCATCGGCATACCGTATACAACGCAGGATTGCTGATCCTGTCCGATCGTAAACGAACCGGCCTGCCGCATTTCAACCATGCCGTTCGCGCCGTCCGCGCCCATACCCGTAAGGATAATGCCGATCGCGTCGGCGCCCACGACGCTTGCAACCGAGCGGAACAGCACATCGACCGACGGACAGTGACCGCTTGTTTTTTCCGTTTCGCCAAGCTTTATTACATAGCCGCCGCCCCGTTTTGCTACGCGCATCTGTCTGTCGCCCGGGGCGACAAAGGCCATGCCCGGATTGATTACATCCCCATCGGCAGCCTCGCGCACCTCTAACGCGCATTCTCGGTTCAGCCGCTCCGCATACATACGCGTGAATACGGGCGGCATATGCTGCGTGATCACAATGCCCGGCATCTCGCCGGGAAGCGCCTGCAAAACCTTGCTGATTGCCTCCGTACCGCCCGTAGACGCCCCAATGGCGATCAAGGTTCGCGGATTCCAGTTGCCCTTCACGCTTCGCGTTAGATTGATGTTCGCACCCGAAACGGACTGAGCGACGTTTTTTACATACGCGGCGCTTGAAAGCGGCGTCGGCATCCTCGCCTCAGAAGCCTCTCTGATTTTTTCCGCCAGATTTTCAATAAAGGCATTGAGCTTTCCCGGCTCGGGCTTGGCAACAAAATCCACCGCGCCCGCTTGCAGCGCCTCAAAAACAATCCCGTTTGCCGCGCTTACGACGACGACCCTGACAGGATGCTTTGGCATAAACGCCTTTAGAAACTCAAGGCCGTTCGTACCGGGCATTTCCACGTCGAGTGTGACGACATCCGGCTCGAAACGAAGGATCTTGGTCTCCGCGTCCTGCGCGTTGATGGCGGTTCCTACGATCTCAAGATCGGAATTTTCCGAGAGACCGCGAGAAATCGCCGTCCGAAACAGCGCGGAATCATCCACGATCAAGGTTCTGATGCGTTTGGGTTCACTCATTGCGGATCCTCCTTGGCTCAGTTGCTCTTGGTTGCTTCAGAAATCATCATCGGATTCAGCTCCGTGATACGAACACCATAGCTGTCGTCGATCACGACGACCTCTCCTCTTGCCACCTGTATACCGTTTACCAGGATTTCCACCTCTTCGCCCGCCAGCTTATCAAGTACCACCACTGAGCCGATGTTCAGATCCAGCACCTGTTTGATGGTTTTTTTCGCGCGTCCCAGCTCCACCATGACCTCCATCGGAACGTCAAGCAAACGATAAATATTCTGCTGCTCGCTCGTCATAGCGGCGTTCGCCGAACTGTCGAAATTCGGATAGTCGATTTCCTGTATGTTCATGGCCGCCGCGCTGCGCACAGGACCGGTCGTTTTGAGCGGCGGCGTCTGTCCGTAGGGCTGCGCCGCGCCATAGGGGGGCAGCTGCTGCGCGTAGACGGGAGGCGTCCCGTAGTTCGGCGGAGCTGCGTTATAAGCAGGCTGCTGCGCATAGACCGGCGGCTGCTGCGCGTAGGCGGGCGGAGCTGCGCTATAGGCGGGTTGCTGCGCGTAGGCAGGCGCGCTGTAGGGGCTGCTCGGCTGTTGTTCCATAGGCGGCGTCTGCTGCGCGTTTTGCGCACCTGCGCCATTCTTCGGCGCTCCCTGTGCGCTCGTCTGTGTCGCGCTTTCCTTTGGCGACTCAAACAAATCCGAAAAGTCGTTCGGCACGCTTGTTTGCGCCTTTTCTGTGGCAAAATTCACGTCGCTGCCAAAGGACGCGCTGCTGGTATAGCCCTCGCCGGTATCGGCCGCGCCTTCGGGATTGAGCAGCTCCTCCGCAATCCGCTTGGCAAAGCTGGCGGGCAGTACCTGCATGATCTCGCTTTCCAGCAGACCCTCTATCTCCATTTTGAAGGCGATCTTTACGATCGACTCGTCGCCGCTGAGGAGGCTTGTGATCGGCTCGTCGCTCAGAAGCACACGCTTGGAAACAGGCGTAGAAATATTGATCGTTTTCCCCAGCAGCGTAGCTAGAGAAGTCGAGGAGGAACCAACCATTTGGTTCATTACCTCGCGGATGGCGCTTAAATGGATCTCGTCAAGCACAATGTTATTGGGATCGATATTGCCGTCGCCACCCATCAGCAGATCGGTGATCAGCGCAACGTCAAACTCCTTGAGCAGCAGCAGATTGTTGCCCTCGATCCCTTCAATGTAGCATATTTCGACTACCACAAACGGCAAGACATGCGATGCGGCGAGTGTCTCCCATGTGTGCATGGAGAGCTGCGGCGTCGTGATACTCACCTGCTTCCCTAGCAGTGTATACATGGTCGTCGCCGCCGTACCCATGCAAATATTGCCCATCTCTCCTAGAGCGTCCTGCTCGGTTTTGGTGAGAAAATCATCAATATTGGGTTTTACGACCTCAGCAGGTTCTTCGATCTGACCGCTGCTGCGCAGAATCGCTTCGATTTCTTCCTGCGATATGATTCTGTTTTCGTCACTCAATGTCTTTCCGCTCCTTATTTATCTTAGCAATTTGCACGACTCGGTCTCCGTGATCCACACCCAGTACCGCCTGAAACTTTTCGATGCTCTCTACATCGACCGTAATAAATTCATTGATTCGGTGATGCGTGCATAAAATATCGCCCACCTGCAAAGCAAGCAGATCGCGCATTTTTAAGCGTTCGGTCTTCAGCCTCGCCTTGAGGTTGACCTCCGTTTGCAGAACATAAGCCTCCAGCGCAGGGTTCGGCTCCTGATCCTGTACACGGTGATCGCCAATGGTCCACGCTACGCTCGTAAGCTTTTTGGAGATAGGCTGCAAGAGAAAATGCGGCATACAGATCGTCATCAGATCCTCGACCGCGTCCATATGGATATTCATTGTGATGATAGCCGCAGGCTCATTATTCGCGGTTATCTGGGTGAATTGCGGGCTTGTCTCAATACGGTCAAGCTTGGCGTGGATGACCGCGACCTTTTCCCACGCGGTATCAAAAACCTCCAAGCACTCGTAAATCACGTTTCGCATGACGGCAAAGTCGATCTCCGTAAACGCCTTAATGTCGCCCGCATAATCCGCTTCTCCGCCAAAAAGACG
>CAZNJN010000038.1:1714-13871 GCA_964573365.1 uncultured Oscillospiraceae bacterium | reverse complement strand
GCCGTAAAGCTCGTCAAGGGGGATGGAATAGATTTCCGTTTCGCCGCCCTCGTAGATATGGAGCACGTCGTCGCGCAGTTCAACGGCAATATAATCGGACTTTGCTTCGTCCGCGCGCAGATAAATGCGCTCTGTGCCGAGCTTGTTGCCCTTAAGACGCGCGCTAAGGCGCAGATCCGTATAGGCGGCGCTCTGCTTTAGGCGGATCGTGCCTTCGCCGGAGGGCAGGGAGGTGAGAAGGATCTTATCCGCCTTGTATTCCGCCGCGCCGTTCAAAAGCTCAAAATCGGCGGCTTTTGCCGTGTCGCCGCTTACAAAGGCCTGCGGAAGCTGCGTGTCGTACCAGACGCGCATGAGCAGATGGTTGGTTGACCAGTAGCTCTGCGGCTGCATACGCGTAAGATCGTACTGGTTCGTATCCCTGCGGTTGAGCGAGAAGCCCTCGCGGTTAAAGTTCATGTCGAATACGGCGCGAAGGGCAAGCTCGTTGATCTCGCTTACCCGCTCGTTGGTCGCAAAGCGCCCCGTATTGGAGTGCATGAGCACATAGAGCTTAGGCAGATAGCCAAGCTCGCGCTCGTAGACCTCCTTCATCAAGCTGTAATCGGTGTTGATGCGCTCGCTCATTTGGGAGTAGCTTTCCATCGGCACGTCGTTTTTGTCGCGGATAAAATCCATGAGATAATGGTTGTAGTCCCGTCCAAGGAAGCTTCGCATCACGCTGAACTCATGCGAGCTCATCTCGCCAAGGTATCTGCCGTAGCGGTCGAATACGTTGATGTAGGAGAGCCGGTAGCCGTTTGTACCCGTCTGCCAGTAGGAGCCGCGGTCGAGCTGCTTGAGATCCTCGCTTTTGAGAAACTTGCTGCCCCGCTCGGTCAGATTGTTGGCGTAGGTGAGGGTCGTGGCGCAGTAGTTCAGCTCCTCCATAACGGGTTGGGCAAAGATCGCGGTATCGCGCCTGCCGTCCTCAAAAAAGATGAAAAGCGCGCGCTCGGGCAAAGGCTTACCCTCGTTATAGTAGGCGGCGATATCCTCCTGCGTGATGGTGACGTAGCCCGAAGCCTTGAGCGCGGCAAGATGCTCCTTTAGCTTGGCGGCGCTGATGAGATCCTCGCTCTCGCCGCGGGCGACGCCCGTATAGGAAACGGAGATAAAGCCGTTGTCTGCGCCTGTGACCACGCTCGCGTCGTTATGGTTATAGGGCTGATATTTGGGATAGTCGATCACGGTGCTGATATAAAGGAGCGCGAGCGAGAGCAGAAAGAGCGCCTGCACCACGCTGCGCGCGGCTTTTTTTCGATCCTTGAGCTTTGTGAGCGCCGGATCGGTGATATACTCACGCATCGAGCATTTCCCTCTCTTTCTCAAGCTGTTCGCGCCTGAGGCGTCGTCTTTCTGCGCGCGACGCGGCTTTGACGTCGGCGTCGGTCATGCGGGTGCCCCAGGTGGATTTCCAGAAGGTAAACCAGGCGATCGGCATCTGCCAAAGCAGCACCGCCTCATAATAGATGCAAAAGAGCAGCCCGAAAAGCCAGGTGCTGCTCTTGCGCAGCAGCAGCTGCGCAAAGCTCATCATCAGCGCCATCGCGATAAGCCCGAGAATGAAGGTGGCCGGAAAAACGCCGTGTACGATAGGCACATAAATGAGGTTATACACCACGACCACGGGCGCCGCGATCGGCACGAGCATCCCCACGTAGAAGGAGAAGGCCATAAAAGGCTCCTTGCGCCACATAAAGCCGCCCGCCAGCATGGATTCCCGAAGCCAGGAGCGCTTCCAGCGCATCTGCTGCTTCAAAAACGCCTTATGCTCGTTTGGCACGATCGTGGAGCATACCGCCGTATCCTGATAGCTGGTGCGGTGATGGCGCAGCACGAAGTTCGTCATGGCGCGATCGTCCCCAAAGGTCGCCTTTTGCCCCAGAAAGCGCTGATTGAGCCAGTTGTCGATGTTTTCAAGCACGATCTCTTTTTTGTAGCAGGAAAGCGGCCCGCTCAGGCAGGTGACGGCGTCGAAGCGCGCCTCCGCCGCCTTGAAAATGCGAAAGGCGATATAGTAGCGCACGGACTGCATCTTTGTAAGGGCGTTGGTATAGGTGTTCGCAACGTCCGTCCGACCCGATACGCCGCCCATCTTGGGATCTTGAAAGGGCTGCACCAGAGAACGGATGGCAAAGGGATTCAAAAAGCTGTCGGAATCGACGAATACGACATACTCATGCTTGGCAAGCTGTGTGCCGCGCGCCATGGCGTCGCGCTTGCCCATGTTTTTTTCCTGTACCACATAATGGAGTCGATCGCTTACCTGAAAGCGCTCGCCCTCGGCGCTGAGCTTTCGGATGGTTTGGCGGATCTTTTTTACGGAGCCGTCGCTTGAGCAGTCGTCCACGACGATGACCTCGAGCCTGTCGGCGGGATAGTCCTGATTCATGCAGCTTGTAATGGTGCGGTCGATCCATTCCTCCTCGTTGAAGCAGGGAATGATGATCGTTACGCCCGGCGTAAAGTCGGGATTGATCGGCACGGGGCGGTACATCGCGCCGAAAATATAGCGGGTGAGCAAAAACAGCGCCGCCACGATGCTGTAGGTGTAAAGAAGGCGGTTAAACTGAAAATAGATCACGCTCTCCATGCGCATGAGCACCACCATCAGCGTGATAAAGACCAGACTCAAGGAGGAAACAAGCACCATATTGCGGTTTTTGCGGCGGTCGGCGTACTGGGCGAGGGTCTCGGTAAAGACCATGCCAAGCTGCATACCGCCCGCCTTTTCGCAGCGGCGGACATAGCTTGCGCCGATGCGCACATCCATCTCGTAGCCCTCGGGCATCGTGCCGGGGATAATGGAAAAACGAAGCTCCACGGCCTTCGCCTTTTCAAAAGCGTCTGCCTCCGCCTTTCCCGCCACGCTTAAAAGCATACCCGTGGTGGAAATATCCAGACTTTTGCAGGTAACGCGCCTTCGCGCGCCGCCCGGCTCCGTAATATAGGCGTTCACCTCGTATTGCGCGATGTGGCGCGTACCTGTTTCCGCGATGCGCTCGCGCAGCGCTTCTGTAGCTGTAGGCACGTCCTCCGCGTTGCCGCGCCGGTCAGTCCTTTGACGAAGCCCCGCGGGATCCGGTACATGGGAGAGACTGCGCCGGTCGCTTTGTGTACGCAAAAGGACGTCGGCGCGCGTGCCGGCTGTCTTTTTTGTACGCTTTGCCTTACCGACAAAATTCCACATCACATTTGCTCCTCAATCGCTTTGTCCAATCATAATCCATGCGGATTAAAAAAATACATGTCTATACAAAATATAGTCTACATCAGAATCATTTTAGACGTAAAGACTAAAAATGTGAAAAAAGAGATGAATTTTGGTGAAACAGGGAAAATAGCCCCGATACGGGCAGAATTACGAATAAAAGGAATGGATATTTATTTTTCCCTGTGATAAAATATATAAATCATTCATACGGGTGCAAGGTGGCTTCTGCGAGGCGACTTCGGCAGAGCAGCATCCGGCAGAGAACACATCAAAAGCCATAAGCCTGTTAATTATTAACATGCGCCGCTTCAATGTGTCAAAAAAACGGAAGCGAGTATTGGAGGATGGAAGAAGAGGATGGAAGAAACGGATATCAAAAATACGGGAATCGGCAACCGGGCGGCTAAGGAAAAGCTGCTGGGCGCGCATCTTAACGCGGTGCGGCAGCTTGCCGTTTCCTATCTTCTGGATCGGGAGCGAACGGAGCTTGCCGTGAAAAGGACGTTCAGGCGCGCCTTTTCCGCGCTGGACGACGGACAGGACGAGCTGAGCGTCGCCTTGCAGCTTCACGGCTTTACCCTTGACGAGGTGCTTCGTCTCAAGGCGGAGGAGCCCGCGCCCGCGGTCGAGCTGTATTATGGAGCCGCAGCGCCGTATGCTCCGCCGTATCCTCCCTACATGTCGTATGCGCCCTATGCACAGCCCCCCTATACGCAAACGCCGTATGCGCAGGCGCCCTACACAACAATGCCGTATGCGCAGATGCCCTATACACAGACGCCTTACCCACAGGCGCCCTACGCACAGATACCGTATACACAGTCTCCGTATTCTCCGCCCTATGCCGCATACGGGCAAACGAGTGTCAACGACGACGTCGCGCAGGCGGCAAGAAAAGCCAATATGGAGCACACCGCGGCGGTGAAGGCGGCGGAGGAGAAAGCGGCGGCGCAAAGAGCGGAGCAGGCGTCGCAAGCGGCAAAGGCAGCGGCGGAAAAGGCCGCGCAGGCAGCCGCGGCAGCAAAAGCAGCGGAGGAGAGGGCCGCAAAAGAGCGCGCCATGGCAAAGCGGGTCGCTGAGGAAAGAAAGCAGGCGGAGGAAGCGGCGTCAAGCTTTGGCGCAGCGAAGGTCGTGGAGCTGGAAAGCGCGGATGCGCCGGAGGCGGCGCGTTTAAGCAACGCGATGGCGGAGGAAGCGGCGCGAAAGGAAAAAGCCGACAAGCAAGCCGAGCAGGAAGCGGCCAAAAAAGCCGAAGCCGAGGCGGAGGAAAGGGCGGACGCGGCGCTTGGCCCCGCGCCCTATGAAGGCCCATCGGATGAAGCGCCCGTTTATGAAACGCATGAACCGACGCTCACGCCCGAAATGGAGAAAAAACGAAGAAAGCGCGCGCGAAACGCCCGCATGATACTTGCCGTCAATATCGTCGGCGCACTCTTGATGATATGGGTGCTGCTGGGACTTTTACGGCGTATCGGGGTGTTCCCAGGGCTTGATCTGGGCTACAGCGCCTTTAACGAAGCCGTATTCAAGATGTTTTAACCAAACCTGCATAAAGAAAGAAGGACGCTCCTATGTCTCACGCACAAAAGCTGCTCAAAGGCGAGGAAAAGCTTGCCGTAGTCGGTCTTGGCTATGTTGGTATGCCGCTCGCGGTCGCTTTTTCCAAGCGCGCGGAGGTGATCGGCTTTGACCTGAACAGCGAAAAGATCGCCCGCTACAAGGCGGGCTTTGATCCTACCCGCGAGGTGGGCGACGAAGCGATCCGCGAAACGAAGGTGTTCTTTACCGATGAGCCGGAAAAGCTTCGCGAGGCGAGCTTTTGCATCGTCGCCGTGCCAACGCCCGTCAATCCCGATAAAACGCCTAATCTTTCGCCGGTGGCGGAGGCGTCGAAGCTGCTTGGGAAATACCTTCGCAAGGGTGCGGTCGTGGTCTATGAGTCCACGGTCTATCCGGGCGTGAGCGAGGACGTGTGTGTGCCGCTTTTGGAGGAAGCCTCAAATTTGCAGTGCGGGAAGGATTTTTTCATCGGCTATTCGCCGGAGAGGATCAACCCGGGCGATAAGCTCCATACCCTCAAAAACATCACCAAGATTGTATCGGGCATGAACGACACGATCCGCGACGAGATCGCGGAGGTCTATTCTCTGGTGGTGGACAAGGTCTATCAAGCGCCGTGCATCCGCGTGGCGGAGGCGGCAAAGGTCTGCGAAAACAGCCAGCGCGACATCAACATCGCCTTTGTCAACGAGCTTGCGATGGCCTTTGAACGCATGGGCATCAACACAAACGACGTGGTGGACGCCATGAACACCAAATGGAACGCGCTTGGCTTTCGCCCGGGGCTTGTGGGGGGACACTGCATCGGCGTAGATCCCTACTACCTCACCTACGAAGCCGAACAGATGGGCTACCACAGCCGCATCATCAGCGCGGGGCGGCTCGTAAACGACGGGATGGGCGCTTTTGTGGCGGATTGCTGCATCAAAAAGCTGATTGAGACGGACAAGGTCGTGCGCCGCGCGCGCGTGGGCGTACTGGGCATCACCTTTAAGGAGGATTGTCCGGACGTGCGAAACTCCAAGGTCATGGATATCGTGACGCGTCTGCGTGAGTTTGGCGTAGAGCCGATCATCAGCGACCCCTGCGCGCAAAGCGGCGAGGTGGAGCGCGAATACGGGCTAAAGCTGGTAAGCGACAGCGAGATCGTCAACATGGATTGCTTGATCGTGGCGGTCGCGCACAGGGAGTACCGCGCGATGGATATTATGGCGCTCAAAAGCCGCTATGCGGCGGGAAGCACGCCCGTGCTGGTGGATGTAAAGGGCATTTTTGACGGAAAAGAAGCGGTTGAGAAGGGCTTCGCGTACTGGGAGATGTAAACAGAAAAAAACAAGCAAATAGGCTGACGGCCATCGGCAAGCTATGCCGATGGCCTTTTTGACTTTCAAAAGTAAAGGAGTTACAAAAAAGGATAATGTTACCTTATATATTATAGGTAATAGAATAAACAAGCCGTAGGGAATAACCAAAGAGAACATCCTGTCTGAACGTCGATTTTTCCAGAAAATAAAGGGATATTTAGGTCAACCATAAATCAAACGACAAACATCAAATGTTTATCTATTCAAGTATTGACATTTTTCGCTCGATGGGGTATTCTGAGTATGTAAAAAGCATCAAACATTTAACGTTTAATTGATACACATCGAATACCCCGACAACTCGAACAAAATGGAGGCGATTTTTTGAAAACCGAACAACTTAAAGCAATGGCTCAAAAATTGCGTTTTGAGGCTGTGCGTATGGTGTATGAGGGAAAGGACGGACATCCCGGCCCCGCGCTTTCCTGCGCAGACATAGTGACGACACTGTATTTTGACATTATGAATATTGATCCGTCCAAGGCGAATTGGGAGGATCGGGACAGATTCATTCTTTCAAAAGGACATGCCTGCCCGATTTTGTATGCCGCATTGAACGAGCGCGGATATTTTCAGCCTAAGGTAGAGCATTTTCAGCTTCGCGCGCTGCACAGCATGTTTCAGGGTCATCCTTCGATGCACAATACGCCCGGCCTGGATTGCAGCTCCGGTTCTCTTGGAAACGGCATCGCCGTTGCGGCAGGCATGGCGGCTGCGGCGAAGATCAATAAAAAGGACTATACCTGCTATGTGATTTGCGGCGACGGTGAGCTTCAGGAAGGCGTATGCTGGGAAGGCGCCAATATGGCGGCCGGACGCAAGCTGGACAACCTGATCGTTTTTGTTGACCGCAACAACTGGCAAAGCTATATGAGCATCGAAAAGACCGTGGGGAGAAACAATCCGGGCGAACGCTTTGCGGCCTTCGGATGGCATGTGCAGGAGATCGACGGACATGATATCGATGCGATCAAAGCCGCAGTGGCAGCGGCCAAGGCGGTTAAAGGGCAGCCAAGCTGCATCGTATGCAACTGCATAAAGGGCAAAGGCGTGAGCTACATGGAAGATAACAATGCCTGGCATAAGGGCGTACCTACAGAGGAGCAATATCTGCTTGCAATGAAGGAACTGGGGGGAACAGAGCATGAGAGAGTTTAAAGGCACACGAGAAGCATTTGCGGCGGCGCTCTTAGACATGGCAGAGGAAAACGATAAAGTCGTGATCGTGTCTCCCGACTCCTTGAAGGCTATGCGCGCAGTTGACTTTGGTGAAAAATATCCCGAGCGTTATATTGAGTGCGGAATTGCCGAGCAGGGCGCTGTAGATGCGGCGGCGGGCTTGGCTTCGGCGGGGATGATCCCCTTCGTGGGTTCCTATGCCGGCTTTTTGACAATGCGCGGCTGCGAGCAGATGCGTACCTTTGTGGGGTACACCGATTTTAACGTTAAATTTGTGGGAGTCAACGCGGGGCTTCTGGGCGGCGAGAGAGAGGGCGTTTCCCATCAGTTCTATGAGGATCTCGCGATTGTATCAAGCTTCCCCAACTATACGATTTTCTCGCCCGCCGATCCGGCTCAATGCTATCATGCGCTCAAGCTGGCAGCTGAAATCAACGGGCCGGTTTATATCCGCGCCGGAAGCGGACGGGAGAAAGACGTTTATGCTCCCGACGCGCCGTTTTCCAAGAGCGGCATAACCGTATGGAAAGACTACGGTGGCGACGCCGTTCTCTTTTCGAGCGGCTTTGTCCTTGACAGAGCTTTGGCGGCGGCAGAGCTGCTTAAAGAACAGGGAGTCAAGGTATGCGTCGCCGATATAAATATTCTTTATGGAACGGAGCCTTCGGCTATTTTGAAGGTGATGGAAAAGAGCGCGCAAATCGTCACCATAGAGGATCATAATGTGAACGGAGGCTTAGGCTCCTATATCAGCCGTTTGGCCTGTGAAAATAAACCTGTCAAGGTTAAGCGGATAGCGCTTCACGGCTACGGCGAATCGGGACCGGCAAAGGAGCTGGCGGACGCTTATGGCTTTAGCCCGGAGGCTATCGCTAAAACGGTACATGAATGTTTGAAAAAATAAATGATAAAGAGGTGCTGTGTTTATGACTAAAATAAAGGTTGCGGTTATTGGAGCGGGCGGAAAAATGGGGACCCGAACAAGCGCGAATCTGGCTAAAGCGCCGGAAAAATATGAGCTGATGCTGGTTGAAAACGCGCCAAAGGGGATAGAAAGCATTCACGAAAGGGGCCTAGAGGTCATTCCTGCCGAAGAAGCCATCGCGAAGGCGGAGGTTGTCGTGTTTGCGGTTCCGGACACCTTGATCAAAAAGCTGTCTGCAATCTATGTGCCAATGCTTAAAGCAGGAACGGGATTTTTGATCCTTGATCCCGCCGCCGCCGTCGCCAAGGAGCTGAGTCTGCGTGACGACTGCACTTTTGGCGTAGCGCATCCCTGCCACCCGTCTTTCTTGCTCGATCAAGACACGCCCGAAGCGCGGGCCGACCGTTTTGGCGGCTGCGGCGGCAAGCAGGACATCGTAATGAGCAAGGTTATGGGCGAGGATAAGGTGTTTGAAAAATGCATGTCTGTTGCTAAGGATATGTACGCGGCCGAGCATGCTTATGTCATGAGCTCTGAGCAGATCGCTTTTCTTGAGCCGACCTTGGTGGAGCTATTGGGAGCTACCTGCCTTTATGCCATGGCGGAAACGGTGGACGAGGCGGAGCGCCGCGGCATACAGCGCGAGGCGGCAGTCTCTTTTCTTACCGGTCATATCTACAACCTCACCTGCAATTTCCTGGGTTATATTCCCGGAAAGCCGCCGGTGTCAGACGCCTGCAAGGTGGCGATTGGCTTAGGCGATCGTCTCGTGCTCAGAGATGATTGGAAGAGGATCTGGAAGGATGACGTGCTTGAAAAGGTTATTGCGACCATGCTGCATCCGGATGCACCGCAGATATAGCGATAATGGACGAGTTATTTGATAAAATCCCGCGCGATATGTTTGGTGAGCTTGACTATGAAGCTTTTCCCCGCATGGTCAAGGTGGCGCAGAGTTTTGAATGCCCGGAAATAGCCGAAATTGAAGCTTGCGTTTCGGAGCAATTCAGCAAACCGGAGATCAGCGCAACGATAAAGCCCGGCGCAAGGATCGCTGTGCTGGTGGGAAGCAGAGGCATAGCGAACATCAAACGCATCGTTCTTACCGTTATTAGGGAGCTAAAGGCAAGGAACGCCGTTCCCTTTATCGTCCCCGCCATGGCCAGCCATGGCGGAGCAAGCGAAAAGGGACAAATGGAGCTTTTAGCTTCCTATGGCATAACGGAAGAAGCTATGGGTGTAAGCATTCTTTCTACGATGGAGCCTGAGAGGATCGGGACGACGCCTTCGGGGGTAAACATATTTTTTGACGTCAACGCTTTGCATGCCGACGGCGTAATACCGATCAACCGCATTAAGGCGCATACGGCTTTCAGGGGCGCTACCGAAAGCGGGATTATAAAAATCCTTGCCATCGGAGCGGGTAAGCAAAAGGGCGCCGAGTCGCTTCATTCTCATGGGGCGGATACCTTCGCAACGTTGCTTCCCGAGGCATTTCAAGTCATCAAGCAGCATGCGAACATACTCTTCGCCCTGGGAATCGTTGAAAACGCCAAGGAAACGACAGCGGTGATAGAAGCGATACCGACGGAGCATATCCCCAAACGGGAAGCTGAGCTGCTTACATTGGCAAATCGATATATGCCCAAGATTCTGCTGGACGAATTTGACGCCTTGATTGTTGGCGAGGCAGGGAAAAACATCAGCGGGGACGGCATGGATCCGAACATAACCGGAAGGTATGCTGTGCCGAATATGAGCGGAGGGCCTTCGTATCAGCGCCTTGCGCTGCTTGATGTCACGGAGGAATCCCATGGTAACGCGGCAGGCGTGGGCATGGCGGATGTCACGACAAGAAAGCTCTTGAAAAAAATCAATCTGGAATTTATGTATATGAATGCTTACACCTCAAAAATGGTGATTCCACTAGTAAAGATCCCTATGGTGGCATGGGACGACCGGCAGGCAATCGGCGTGATGCTGCGCACCTGTGTACGAACAACAAAGGGAAAAGAGCGGATCGTATACATAAAAAACACGCTGGAGCTTAATCAAATCTGGGTATCCGAGCCATTACTGCCCAGCATACGAGGAAATACGAGCTTTGAGATCATGTCGCAGCCCTTCACAATGAAATTTGACGCGCAGGGAAATCTGATCACCGAATGATACATTAAAGTACATTTTCCGTCTATTGACGGTATTAAATGAAAATACAGGAGGAGACACAATGAAAAAGATGATTATTGCACTGGTCGGCTGCATGGTGTTGCTTACAGCGCTTTCGGGTTGTGCGGCCACGACCCCCCAGGCAGCGGCGCCTGAGGCAAAACCCGAGACTACAGAAGCGGCTCCGGCGAGCGAGACGGCAGAGGCGCAGGCGCCTGAAGCACAGGATGAGCAAAGCGCCCAGACAGAGGCCGTAGCAGATGTGGTTGCGCAGGCTAAGGAACGCAACGCACGCAGAGTCGGCGCTCAAACGGAGTGGACAGGCCCGACGACAGGCCCGAGCGCCGCTAGCGGCAAAAAGATCGTATGCGTGAACGCGAATTCCCAAAACGCGGTTGAAGCCATGTGGGGCGACTCCGTAAAGGAAGCTTGCGAGCGCATCGGCTGGGAAATCACTGTTTTAGACGGTAAAGGCACGGTGCAGGGACAGGTTGCCGCCATCAATCAGGCAATCGCCACAAAAGCCGACGGTATCGTCACTTCCGCTAATGCAGAGCCGCTGCAGGCCGCCTTTGCGGATGCGAAGACAGCGGGAATCCCCATCGTAGGCATTCACGCTTCCAATACCGTAGGGCCGGATCCCGAGCTTGGTCTTGCGTATAACTGCACCTCCAGCGGTACGGAAATCGGAAAAGCGTTAGCGGATTACATTATTGCCGACTCAAACGGCGAAGGACGTGCTATAATCCTTTATGATGCGCAGTATGCCATTGCCCGTGAAAAGGCAGAGGCCATGAAAGCTCAGTTTGAGACCTGCTCTAGCGTGGAGCTGCTTGACTATGTCAACACACCGCTTTCCGATGTGGCGAAAAACATGCCTCAGCTTGCGGCTTCGTGGATTTCAAAGTATGGTACTCCTTTCTATGTCATGAGCATCGCGGATTACTATTATGACTTTGTTACGCCCACGCTGCGTTCGGGCGGGGTGGAGCTCGATGGCGTAAAGCTTCTTGGCTCTGACGGAACCTCTGCGGCTTACGATCGCATTCGCAACGATGATTATCAGGTCGTTACGATCCCCGAACCGCCTACGATGTTCGGCTATATGGCAGTTGACGCCCTTAACAGAATCTTCAACGGCGAAGAACCCGTAACCTTTGCGCCTGACGTATACCTTGTAACCAAGGATAACATCGACGCCGAAGGCGGAGATCAGGGTTTGTTTATTCCGAGCAATAACTTTGCGGATGAGTATGCGAAGGTGTGGGCAGTTGACTAAAAGGTAAAAAGAAGAATATGAGTGCCGATGAGGCTATGTCCTCATTGGCACTTAATAAGACACACGGGAGGAGCCATCGCATGGAGAAAAAAACGCAGAGAGAAGAACCCCTTCTCCAGATACGCGGAATTACGAAACAATTCACGGGAACATTGGCTTTAGACCATGTAGACATCGATATTTTTTCCGGAGAGGTACATGCGCTGCTGGGTGAAAACGGCGCGGGAAAATCTACGCTGATCAAGATATTGTCCTCCATATATGACTGTAATGAAGGGGAACTGGTTTATAAGGGGAAAAACATCGGGCTGGATGTCAAAGAACTGTCTTTATCTGTTATTCATCAGGATTTAGGCCTCGTAGACGATATGACGGTGGCTGAAAATATCGCGATGATTACAGGCTATCCGAAGACCCGTTTGGGC
>CAZNJN010000038.1:0-1700 GCA_964573365.1 uncultured Oscillospiraceae bacterium | reverse complement strand
AAACCAATCGATTGGCTATAGAGCTTTTGTCGCGCATGGATTGTCGCATCAATCCGCAAAGCAAGGTACAGTTGCTTTCCGCAGCCGAAAAATCAATGGTTGCCATTTCGCGTGCATTGGCAAAAAAAACAGATATTCTGATATTGGACGAACCCACCGCTACTCTGCCTCAGGGCGACGTCGAAAAACTCTTTAAGGTCATTCGCACGCTTTCCGCCGAAGGGATCGCAATTATTTATGTAACGCACCGGCTGGATGAAGTGTTTCAAATTGCCAACAGAGTCACCGTCATGCGTAACGGACGCCTTATTACCAGCGATTGCATAGAAAATACTTCTCCGGATAAGCTGGTGCTCGACATCGTGGGAAAAGAGGTAGCTACGGTCAGCATAAGTAAAGACGCGCAGCTTTCAGAGGATTGCCTGCTGGAAATGAAGAACGTTCTTACAAGCTTTGCCGGCCCCGTTAGCTTCAAGCTGCATCGCGGCGAGATATTGGCCTTTTTCGGCTTACGCGGCGCAGGACATCACGAGGTCGGACGCTGCTTGTGGGGTCTTGAAAAGCTGGATGAGGGCGAAATGTTTTTAAATGGGAAAAAAGTAAAGATTTCCTCGCCCGAAGCGGCTATCCATAACGGAATCGGCTTTGTATCGAGCAAAAGACGGGAAGAGGGAATTGCGGCAAGCTTTACGGTGCAAGAAAATATTTATATCAATCCCGCGATCAATTCCGGAGTGCTAAGGCCGATGGATCTCAAGGAAGAACGAAAAAAATGCGCCGACGTAATCAAGAGATTTTCCATAAAGCCCAATGACGGCGAGCGCACGATAGGCACTCTTTCAGGCGGAAATCAGCAAAAAGCCGTGGTTGCGCGCTGGTTTGAGGCGGACTGCGATCTCTTGATCTTTGAGGAGCCTACGATCGGAGTGGATGTTGGCGCGAAAGCGGATATCTACAACATGATGCTTGAGGCGCTTAAAAACGGCAAGGCGATTATACTGATATCCTCCGATCATGAAGAAGTGCTGCGATTAAGCCACCGCGCCATCGTGTTCAGCAAGGGCAGGATCGTGGGTGAAATAGACAGGAGCGAACTGAGCGGACAAATGCTTAGCTCCCTTGCCTCAGGCGCCAGAGCAAATTAAAAGGAGAGTGAAATGATGACAAATCATAAGACTGCGCGCATTCCGTCGCTTCTGGGCGGATTGGTCGTAAAATACAATCTGTTATTCATCTTGGCAATCGTGTTTATCGTGTTTTCCATACTTTTGCCCGATTCTTTTCCTACTGCCTTCAACATAAAGTCCGTACTGAACTATCAGGCGGTCGTGATTCTTTTGGCTTTGGCCGTTATGATACCGATCGCTGCCGGACACTTTGACCTCTCCGTGGGCTATAACGTAGGACTTATGCACATTTTAGCCATAGGACTACAGGTCAAACAAAACATACCCTGGTATTTGGTTATATTGATTCTTCTTTGCACGGGCGCTTTTATCGGATTGATCAACGGTATTTTGATCACCCGCGTAGGCGTGCAGTCGTTCATCGCCACCTTGGGCGTGGGTACCGTGCTTTACGGCCTTGCCTTTTGGTATACCGACGGGCAGCAGGTGATCGGAACGCTGCCGAATGCGTTTTTGAAGATCGCTTCGTCGCTGGGACAAATACCGGTAACGGCGATTATCATGATCGTTATT
>CAZNJN010000037.1:7541-13999 GCA_964573365.1 uncultured Oscillospiraceae bacterium | reverse complement strand
CTGATGATGCGCATTGCCGAGCAGATCGCCGAGGCGGACGGTGCGCGCGCACTTATCACCGGCGAAGCGCTTGGGCAGGTCGCAAGCCAGACGCTCGAAAGCCTCTGCGTGACGGACGACGCCGTCCGTATGCCGGTGTTTCGCCCATTGATCGGCTTTGATAAGGACGACATCGTAGCGATTGCAAAAAAAATCGATACCTTTGAAACCTCCATACTTCCATATGAGGATTGCTGTACCGTCTTTGTTCCGCAGCATCCTGTAACGAAGCCGGACGTAGAGCAGCTTCGAGAGAGTGAAGCAAAAGTCGATTTTACCGAGATGATCCGCAAAGCCATCGAAGATACGGAGATCATTGAGGTAGAATAACGCAAGAGTAAAACAATAAGGCGGCAGGGAGCGACTGATGAGCAAAAAGAAACGCACGGCAAAAACAAGCATCACTTTGAGCGCGGCGGCGGTTGCCCTGCTCCTTTGTTTTTCCTGCGCCGGATGCGGAGAAAAGAAAGCTGAGGAATGGACGCTTACACTCACATCCACGCCGAGCATGGGCGCGATCATTGAGGTAACGCCAACCCTCCATAGAGCTTATCCGCGGGGAGATCCGTCTCCACTGGAAATCGAACGGGACTATTCTGCGTATGACGAGGGATATGTGCTGTATCCAAAGGTCATCTCCGGCAATTGTGCCGACAAGATCAATAATACGATCTGCGGCAGGGTGCTTGAAAGCGCCGCCAAGCAGCAGGTACAAATTTTTACCGAATACAGAATCGAAACCAATTCAAACGGTATTTTTTCCATCATGCTTTTTATTCGTGATCTGAACAGCAACGAGCTGTTAGATCAACTCCCCATGACCTTTGATACGGCATCGGGCGAGCTATGCTTAATCGACTATTTTTTTGACGCCAACTCAAACGAATGGCGCGAAGCGCTCTCCGCCGAGGTGGAGCGCGTCGCGAGAGAAAACGGACTTTCGCTGCTTGGTAAAATTCCACCTGTTGAGAATACGCAGAGCTATTATTTGACCGATCAAGCCCTTGTATTGCAGTATAAACTGTATGAAATATCGACCTATGCGGCGGGATGCCCCGAGATTGAAATACCGATGGAAAAAATCAAAACGTATTTAGCGCCCGATTGCCCGTTGCAACGAGTATTGAAAGAGGTGAATTGAAATGCGCTGTAGCTGCCGCGCCTGCGGAACATATATGATTCAGGAGGAATACGGCTTGCAAAGCGGCTGTAAATGCCCAAACTGCGGTGAAATGTGCCATGATTGTATGGGGAGCGCACGCGAACCGCTTGGCAAGGAAGAATTGGCGGGCTATTTCGCTTTCCAGATTGCCGCTTTGCGGGAAAGCGAAGCGACGGGAGACGACTCTGCGCAGGATCAACAAGAAAAAGCAACTTCCTGGCGGAAATACTTATAAATGTTTGAATACGGAGGCATGATGAAAACGAAGGCAGGCGGAAAAGGGAAAACGCCGATGGACGTCGCGCTGCATTATCTGACGGCGAAGGCGCGTACTGTGCGTGAGATGGAGGATTATTTAGATCAAAAGCAATACGGCGAGTTTGAAACGATGCAGGTTGTGGAACGCTTAAAGGAGCTGCATTACTTGGATGATGAAGCGTATGCGCGGGAGTTTGTGCGCAGCAGATTAGCGACAAAGGCGATCAGCCGGCGCAAGCTCAAAGAACAGCTTATCGCCCATAAGCTTTCAAAGGAGCTTATCACCGAAGCGCTCTGTGCGGTCACGGAGGAGATGGAAAGAGAAAACGCGGTGAGAATCGCGCAAAAGTTTGCGCGCCAGTTCGCGGCATTGAGCGATGAAGAAAAAAAGCAGCGAATCCTGCGACGACTTTTTTCTTACGGCTATGAGTATGACGCGGCGCGGGCGGCCATGGCGAGTCTGCAGGACGAGCTTGCCGAAGATGAATATCTGCACATCGTGCAAACGGACGCGATGGAGGAGGAAGAATGATTCTTGGCACGGGCATTGACATCGTAGAGATCGAAAGGATCGAAAAAGCGGCTTCCAAACAGAGCTTTATCAATAGAATCCTTACGCAGAATGAAAAGGAGTATTGGGAGCGCAAAGGCTGCGCCGCGCAAACGCTTGCCGGCCTTTTCGCGGCAAAGGAGGCAGTGGTAAAAGCCTTGGGAACTGGCTTTGGCTCTATAGAATTTAAGGATGTGGAAGTTTTACATACCAGCGAAGGCATGCCTACCGTAAAACTTCGGGGCGGCGCAGCCGTGATGGCAGAAAAACTGCATATGCCGCATGTGCTTTTAAGCATTTCGCACTGTAAGCTTTACGCTGTCGCACAGGCGATCCTCGAGGCGGAAAAGAATGAATGAATGTTTGACATTTGATGATATTCGCGCGGTTTTGAAAGACAGAGCGCGCGATTCTCATAAGGGAGACAACGGAAGAGCTCTGCTGCTTGCTGGAAGCGTCGGCATGAGCGGCGCGGCCGTTATGGCTGCCGCAGCAGCGCTTCGAGGCGGTGTGGGCATACTCAAGGTGCTTTGCCCAAAGAGTATATGTCCCGCCTTTTATGTCCTGCCCGAAGCGATGGTTCATGGCTTTGAAGGAGAATGGGACGAGCTGGACGTAAATAAGCTCGATGAAATGCTTCAAGCAGCAAGCTGCATCGGCGCAGGGCCGGGGATCGGAAAAAATGCGGGCGTGCTGCCCGCAGTAAAAAAAGCGATTGAAACGAGAAAGCCAATCGTCATTGACGCGGATGCTCTCAATGCGCTCTCAAGTGAAAAAAGCAGCTTGGAAAGACTGCATGAAAATGTCATTCTCACGCCGCACTTGGGAGAAATGTCGCGCTTAACAGAGCTTAGCGTCACGCAAATCCAAAGCGATATGGAGGAGTGCGCACTGCATTACGCTAAAAGATGGAATTGTACGATTTTGTTAAAGAGTGCGCAAAGCGTCATTGCTTCAGCAGATGGCCGCTGCAAACGCAACATTAGCGGCAATGCGGGGCTTGCTAAGGGCGGCAGCGGCGACGTACTGACGGGGATCACGCTCGCGATGCTCGCGCAAGGCTTGTCCGCGTTTGACGCGGCCTGCGCGGGCGCATACCTGCTTGGCGCATCGGCAGACGAGGCGGTAGTGCTGCTCAAAGAAAGAATGCTGATGGCACGGGACGTGGTCGGCATGATTGAAAGCACGCTACAAAGGACATTTGCCACGAAAAATCGTGACAAAGAGAATTGTGATGGAAATAATGGAAACAATTGAGGAAAAAACAAAGCTTCGCAAAGCGATGCGGGAGAAGCTCAAAGCAATGGCTCCGGCGCTGCGAACGGCGCTTTCACAAAGCGCATGCGAAACGATCGAAAAGCTGCCGGCCTTTGCGGAGGCTGAGTATGTGCTTGCCTACATGGCAATGCCCCACGAATGCGATCCTGCGTGGCTCGTGGAGCGCGCATGGAGCAGCGGCAAAAAAGTAGTCTTTCCCGTATGCGAGGCGGAGTATAAGCTGGGATTGTATCTGCCTGCGGGAAACGATGCTTTCATAAGGGGAAAATACGGCATTTCGGAGCCGGATCCGCTTCGCTGTGTGCGCATAGAGACTGAAAAGATAGACTTTGCTATCATTCCGGGACTAGCCTTTGACGCGCGCTGCGCGCGCCTAGGTCAGGGCGCGGGCTACTATGACAGGCTGCTTTCAAACACCGATGCTTTTTTACTGGGTCTGGGCTTTCCATCTCAAATCATCGCGCGGGTTCCCACGCTTCCCCATGATCGAAGCATGGATGCTGTCATCACCGCAGAACACGCTTTTTTCACATGAGCGCCCTGAAGAATACATATGCGCGGTGCAAATTTGCTTGTCATGTTTTTGCCGTGATGGTACAATATGGTGGTGTGTGAGTGCGTATGACCTAGGAGGAGCGCGATGCGGATTATTGCGGGCAGTAAAAAGGGACAGGTTTTATTTGCGCCTCAGGGCGACAACACAAGACCTACGCTCGACAGGGTAAAGGAAGCGCTCTTCGGAATTTTGCAGTTTGAGCTGCCCGGCGCGATTGTTTTGGATCTTTTTGCTGGGTCGGGTAATTTGGGTTTAGAGGCGCTCTCTCGCGGGGCCGCGTTCGCTCTGTTTTGCGACCATGATAAAAAAAGCGCGGCTATCGTTAAAAAGAACATAGAGAAGCTGAAGCTTGAAGAAAAAGCTCAGTTGATCGTCGGCGATTTTTCGCAGGCGATCCAAACGGCATCGCGGCTTGGACGGAAATTTGACGTCGTGTTTTTAGATCCGCCCTACGCTTCTGATCTTGCACAAAGGGCGATTTCGCTGTTGACGCAGACATCGATTCTTTCATGTAACGCGATAATCACCGTGGAGCATGACGAAAAAAATCCGCCGCAGGCGGAAGGCTTTTGCGTTGACACAAGAAAGTACGGCTATGTGGGGCTTAGCATTTTGAGACGGGAGGAAAGACTTTCGTGACACGGGCGCTTTATCCCGGAAGCTTCGATCCCTTTACGATGGGTCATTTGGACATTCTAAAGCGCGCTTGTACATTATTTGACGGCATTACCATAGGCGTGCTCGCTAACATGAATAAGCAAGGTGCGTTTACGCCGGAGGAACGCCGCGAGATGATCGTAGACGTACTCGTACAAGAAAAGCTTGAACATGTGGAGGTCTGCCTTTTTTCGGGTCTTACTACAGAGCTTGCCAAAGAGAAAGAATGTGCTTGCATTCTTCGCGGCATTCGGGACATGACCGATTTTTCTTACGAAACGAAGCTTGAAGCGATCAACGCGCGCCTTGAGCCGACACTGCAAACTGTTTATATGGCGGCGTCGCCGTCTTATACGTACATCAGCTCTTCAGCTATTAAAGAGCTGTGTGCATATGGCGCAAGTATAGAAGGGCTGGTGCCCGCGCCGATCCAAATAAGAATCGCAGAAAGGTTGATAAAGCGATGAACGCAAACGATAACGGACAGAATCTTAGAATTTACAGCATTATTGAGCAGCTCGAGGACGCGATTGAAAACAGTCCGCGCCCTAAAATCGGCAGTTCCGCAGGGAAACGAATTGTTGAAATTGAGGAATTGCATGATATTATCGGCGATCTCAAGGTGATGATCCCCGAGGATATCAGACGCGCTAACAGCGTTATGCTGCAGGCGGAGAATATGATTAACGATGCGGCGGATCATGCGCGGGATTTGGTGGACAAGGCGCAGCAGGAATCCGATACGCTGCTTGCCGCCGCAAACGAAAAATCCGAACAGATCCTTACAAACGCCAGAATTGAATATGAGCGTCTTGTTTCTGAGGATGAAATCTATCAGGAGGCGCAGCGCAGGGCAAAGCTGCTTGCGAAAAAAGCAGAATACAGCGCAAGCGTCCTTTTTGATAACGCGAAGGTGTATGCAGACGAGGTAATGGCTGATCTTGATCGTTTCATTGGCGAATATCGGCAGCAGATCGCTGCAAACAGGCACGATCTGGATGCGAAGAGCGCGGCAATGAATCTTCGTGCGCAAAGCGAGCCTATCCAAACGGCCCCGCAGAGCGTGCCGCCCCTTTCCGCCGCTCCCTCTATGCCCGTTCAAGCGCCCGTAAATCAAAACGTCATGCAGCAGCCGTTCCAGCCGATGCAGCCTTCTCAACTCATGCAGCAGCCCATGCAGCAGCCGATGCAGGAGCCTATGGCAAATTCGCGTCCGATGATGAATCAGCCGCCGATGCAAAAGCCGATGGAAACGCCCGCGCCTGTTTTTATCCAGCAGGGCGCAGCGCAGCAGATGCCGCCCATGCAGCAGGACGCGCAGTCTCCGAAAGGAAGAGGTAAGAAGGGGCGCGGCAAGGTTCAGGAGGAAGCAGATCCGTATCTTGGCGATGAGGACGATTTTGACGATGCGCCGAAGAAATCTATTTTTTCCGGCTTGTTCAAAGGGAAACGCAAGGCTGTCGATGATGACGACTTCGACGACGATTACGAATAAATCCGGGAATAAGCAAGCTATGAGCCGCTCCTTTACGGGCGGCTTTTTCTTTTTCGCCTATAAAGCAGAATCGTTTGCAGCAGCCATAAAACCCCCATGCTCAATGCGGAGGCAAAAAACATGCCTAGCGCGGAAAGCGCGTTTTCGCTTGCTAGCGCCATATCCAGGGATGCGAATACCGGATTGCTCAGCGGAACATATTTTGCAAAGAGATAAGCGATAAGAGCGGAAATCCCGGCCTGCAGCAGCTTTCGCTTAAAGTAGAGCGAAAGACGGATGGAAACATAACGCATGGACTGCGCGGTGACGCACAGCCCGCAAAAGGAAAAAAGAAAGGCGGCGGAGGCGGCGGTCAACGGATAGCTCACGGCGCTCTTTGAAAGGAGAACGCTTCCGGAGACAAATTCAAAAAGACCCGAGAGCATAGCGCGGCAGTAGGGCGAAAGCGGCGGGAGCTGTGAGA
>CAZNJN010000037.1:0-7531 GCA_964573365.1 uncultured Oscillospiraceae bacterium | reverse complement strand
CAAGGAAAACGCCGAAGGCAACGATTGCACCCCCGATAGAAAGCATGGATTGAACGCCGTCATAGATCGAAGAACTGAATACTTGAAAAATGCCGCAGGCTGGTTTTTCCCTTGCGGTCTGCGGTAACGGGAAAAGATGCCGACAGGTAAAAAGCATAAAGAGAGCGCTGCAATACAGCCCGAGGAGGATCGGAACGCATAACGAAGCGCGCCCCATCAGCGACACACAAAAGGAGCCGACGATAAACATTGGCCCGGTGGCGTTCAAGGCGGCGCAAAGGCATGTGCGGGAAGTTTCGTCCAGAGGATACACGGAAGAAAGCCTCGCGCCCGCAGGCGCACCCGCGACCATGCTCATCAGAAACAGCGAAACCAAACTCAGACTTCCGCCATAAAGCTGCTGGATCATGTCCGCGCAAAGGAAAAAAGGGAAAAGCACGGGAACGACTTGAAATGCCCAAGTAATCAGCGCGTCTTTGGCAGCATTTGCGACCGAAGAACTGAAAACGAGCAAAAGAAGTCCGAAAAAGGCGAAAAACAGCAGAGCGGATTTTCTCATGCTGTAGCTTACGCGTGAAAAAATCGATTTAGACGATCAAAAGCGGCGCACTAAAATCAAAAACAGCGGGAGAATGATCGCAAAGGCAGGCGATCTGCGCGGCGCGCATGTCAAGCTCATATAGACGGCGGCAGTCCGGCGGTAGCTGAGCCACATCCGCAAAACGCGTGACTACGGGCAGCGAGCTTTTGCTGGCCAGCTCGGAGAGCAGGGGACGAGCTTCGCTTTTCACACCCAATACACGGATATACGGTGTGCAGGAAAGATCGCTTTCTTGAATTTTGATCAGCGCGCACATTGCGATACGGCGAAGGCGCGCAAAGGTATAGCGCTTGCTTTTGCAGGCGAGCAAAAAGCTTTCGTAATCCGTGCAGGCACGGCACTGCTTATAGATTACGTTTTCAAGCCCTTCCTTCACATCGGGCAGTGTGCGCAGCTCGTCAAGCTCCATGGCGCGCAAAGCATAGAGAATCACCGGTGATAGGGCATCCATTTTTCGTATTTTTTTGCTTATAATACTTTTTGTAAGGTTCGGCGGCAGATAAGGCGCTGCATTTTCGGGCTTTCCGGCATGTAGCGCTTCACGGATCGCGCTTGCGCTAGCAAAGGATATGCCCATGTTCATTTCGTCGTGATATGCACCCACACGCTTAACGCAAAGCGCGTCAAGCGAGGTGTTTTCCATGGCACGAAGATACTCCAGCGCCAAAAGATCGTTTGCCTTGAGCGGAAACGCCGTGCCAATGGCGCGAGCCGTGGACGCGGGATAGGATAGCCCCTGCTTGATATGCCCGCGTATAGCGCCGTTTAGCGCGGAATCCTCCGCATAAAGCTGCCGCTGGATACTGCGAAGCTTTTGCAGATCTCCGCATTCGCTGCCAAAACAGACGGTGCTTACGATGCCGCAGGAGGCGAGTATCCGTATGCCGGCATTGGCAAAGCGCTGTGCGCTTGAAAGAGAAAAGACCGTGGGAAGCTGCAATACGAGATCGGCACCGTTTGCAAGCGCGTGAGACGCACGGGTAAACTTATCAAATATAGCGGCTTCGCCTCGCTGCACGAAATCGCCGCTGAGCACAACAACGACAGAGCCCCCATGCATCTTTTTCGCTTCTGCAAGCTGATAGGCATGTCCACTGTGAAAAGGGTTGTATTCGGCTATAACGCCAAGAGAGTGCATATCGCGCGATCTCGCTTTCCCGTATACTCGTGAAATTATTATAGCAGAAGGCAGCGCTTTTATCAGCGAAATCGAGAAATTTCCATACACAAATACACATTCTGTGTTATAATTATTAAGACAATATCCCCTATGGATAATTTTCTACAGCGCGAAAGGAGTTCCCTATCATGTCCGTTATTGATCAAATCAAAGCAAAGGCAAAACAAAACGTTAAAAATATCCTCCTGCCCGAAGGCGCGGAGGAGCGTACCGTACAGGCCGCCCGTATCATTACGGATCAAAAGCTTGCAAATGTAACGCTTTTTGGCAAGGAAGCAGACATCAAGGCAGTGGCGGATAAGTTTTCCGTGAACCTTGAGGGGATCGCGATCGTTGATCCTGAAAAGGATGCTGATTTTAACAAGTATGTTGAAATGTTTTATGAAATGCGCAAGGCCAAGGGCGTCGATATGGACAAGGCGAGAAAGACCATGCTCAATCCTTTATTTTATGCGGCAATGATGATCAAAAACGGGCGCGGAGATGGCTTCGTTTCCGGCGCGATCAGCACAACGGGAGATACCCTTCGTCCGGGTCTGCAGATCATTAAGACGGCGCCCGGCGTTTCCACGGTTTCAAGCTGCTTCATCATGGAAGTACCCGATCGATCCTACGGCGATAACGGCGTGATGATTTTCGGCGACTGTGCGGTTAACATCGAGCCTACCGCCGAGCAGCTCGCGGCGATTGCGATCGCCTCCGCGCAGACGGGCAGAACGCTTTGCGGCATCGATCCGCGCGTCGCTATGCTTTCCTTCTCTACCAAGGGCAGCGCCAAGCATGAGAATGTAGATAAGGTTGCGCAGGCTACGGCGCTTGTCAAAGAGCTTGCGCCTACGCTGAACGTTGACGGCGAATTGCAGGCGGATGCCGCCTTGGTCGAAAAAGTCGGACAGCTTAAATCGCCCGGCAGTCCCGTCGCGGGTCACGCCAATGTTTTGATTTTCCCGGATTTGCAGGCGGGTAATATCGGCTATAAGCTTGTGCAGCGTCTTGCCGGCGCTATGGCGATCGGCCCTATCTGCCAAGGCTTTGCCAAACCGATCAACGATCTCTCGCGCGGATGCAGCGTAGAGGACATCGTTTCTGTCGTCGCAATGACCGCCGTGCAGGCGCAAAACATGTAAGACGCAATACTGTAATACAACATACAAGGAGAAAAACATCAGATGAAGATACTGGTTATCAACGCTGGAAGCTCTTCCCTTAAATATCAGCTTATGGATTCTCAAAGCGGTCATGTGATCGCCAAGGGTCTATGCGAAAGAATCGGAATTGCCGGTTCTAAGCTTACCTATAAGCCTACCGGCAAGGACAAGCACGAGTTTGAAAAGGACATGAAGGATCATAACGACGCCATCAAGATGGTGATCGACGCGCTGAAGGATCCCAAGATCGGCGTCGTCAAGGATATGAGCGAGATCGACGCCGTTGGACACCGTGTCGTGCATGGCGGCGAAAAATTTGCGAAGTCCGTCAAAATCGACGAGGAGGTCATCGCTGCCATTGAAAGCCTCAACAGCCTTGCGCCGCTACATAACCCCGCGAATCTGATGGGTATTCGCGCCTGCCAGAAAATGATGCCGGGCGTACCGATGGTAGCGGTGTTCGATACTGCGTTCCATCAGACGATGCCCCCGCAGGCCTATATGTACGGTCTGCCCTACGAAGCGTATACGGATCTGATGGTGCGCCGCTACGGCTTCCACGGCACTTCGCATCTCTATGTATCGCGCCGCGCAATCGAAAAGCTTGCCGCCCTCGGCATTCCCGAAGAAAAAAGCAGGATCATTACCTGCCATCTCGGCAACGGCTCGAGCATTTCTGCGGTCAAAGGCGGAAAGTGCATCGATACCTCCATGGGTCTTACGCCGCTTGAAGGCGTGCCGATGGGAACCCGCTGCGGCAATATGGATCCGGCGATCGTTACATACCTTATGGACAAACTGGGCATGGATACCAAGAGCGCCGACGCTTACATGAACAAAAAGAGCGGAATGCTCGGGCTTTCCGGCGTATCCAGCGACTTCCGCGATCTTGGCGAGGCGGCGGCGAAGGGCAATGAACGCGCAGAAATCGCGCTGCAATGCTTTGCCTATGCTGTTAAAAAGTTTATCGGCGCATATGCTGCGGCGATGAACGGCGTGGACGCGATCGTCTTTACGGCGGGCGTGGGCGAAAATGACCGCGATACACGTGCGCGCATCCTTGAAGGGCTTGACTATTTGGGCTTAGATGTTGACTTTGACTTCAATAGGAGCTGCCCTCGCGGTGAGGACGTCGAGCTTACCAAGGCGGGCAGCAAAGTCAAGGCTTATGTGATCCCGACCGATGAGGAAATGGTCATTGCGCAGGACACGGCTCGTCTTGCAAAATAAACGTTGACAAACGGCAGTATGACAGATAAAATAACTAAGGTTGGCTTTTGAGGTGAAATTATGAAGCTAAATGTTGCGGCTCAAATCAAAATGCCGGGAAACGCGGGTGCGTTTCAATTGGCGGAGGAATGGCCGCAGATCGAATACGGCGGACGCATGATTGAATTTGCATCACAGATTCATGTGGCGCTTACCTGTATTTACGATGGCGAAGGTTTCACGGTAGAAGGCGAGATCGATACGTCGCTGAAATCCGAGTGCGCAAAATGCACAAAATCGTTTGTCGAGCCCCTTTCCGTTCAGTTTCATGAGCGCTTTGAAAAGGCGGCCGACGAGGATGAAGGCATTTACGGCTATCGCGGCGATGAATTGGATCTGACAACCATGATTCGCGATGTGATTTTGCTCAACCTGCCGATCAGCAGTGTTTGCAGCAAGGATTGCAAAGGGCTCTGCCCTGTTTGCGGATGTGATCGAAATATAGCGCAATGCGACTGTGTGATCGAAGAAACGAAGCCCGTAGAAGATACACGGTGTTCGTTATCGGCACTAAGCGTATTGCTGAACGAGGATAAGGAGGTGTAATCATGGCAGTCCCCAAGAGAAAAACTTCTAAGGCGAGGCGCGATTCCCGCAGGGCCAACTGGAAGCTTTCCTTGCCAGGCATCATTGAATGCCCGCAGTGCCACGAGTTTAAGCTCGCGCATCGCGTTTGCAAGAATTGCGGATACTACGATGGCAAGCAGGTCGTCAAAACGGAAAAGGCTGAGGCTTAATCCTAAGGTGTACTGATATGAGGCTTTCCTTTTTTTAGGGAAGCCCATTTCTTGTGTAAACATATCTGGTAAAGGAGCGTGTATGGCACAAATCAAAATCGCGATCGACGCTTTTGGCGGTGATCATGCCCCTTCGGCGGTAGTGGAGGGCTGTGTACAGGCTTTACGCACATATGACGACTGGACAGCCATTCTTTGCGGCGACGAGAGTCGTATAAAAAAAGAATTAGAACGGCATAGCTATGATGCGGAGCGAATAGAGATTGTTGATGCGCCGGAAGTGATAAGCTGTGACGAGCAGCCTACGATCGCCATTAAGAAAAAAACCAATTCTTCGCTTGTACAGGCGCTTTACTGCGTTAAAGAGGGACGGGCGGACTGCATTGTATCCGCCGGAAGCTCGGGCGCGCTGCTTGCGGGCGCGACTTTGATCGTAAGACGCTTTCCTCTCGTTAAAAGACCTGCCTTGGCGGTATTGATCCCTCTGCTTGACTGCGGGGCGAACACGGATTGCAAGCCCTCCTATTTGCAGCAGTTTGCGGTGATGGCCGACGCGTATATGCGCAAGATCGAGGGCGTGGAAAAGCCGCGTATCGGTCTATTGAACAACGGCGCGGAGCCTGAAAAGGGCTGTCAGCTCACAAAGGCGGCCTATGCGCTGCTCAAGGCTACGCCCGTGAATTTTGCAGGAAACTGCGAGGCGCGCGATATACTTTCAGGCGACTTCGACGTACTGGTTTGCGACGGTTTTGCCGGAAATATCGTTTTGAAGTATACGGAGGGTATGGTTCATTCGATGGCGGGAATGCTTAAAAAAGAACTGATGGCTGATCCGAGATCAAAGCTTGGCGCATTATTGGCAAAACCAGCGTTCAAAAGGTTCAAAAAGCAGCTTGATTACACAGAATACGGCGGAGCGCCGCTGCTTGGCATAAACGGCGGAGTGATCAAGGCGCACGGCAGTTCAAATGCAAAGGCTTTCGTGTCGGCGATCAAGCAGGCGAGATCTTTTGTGAAGGCGGATATCAACGCGAGCATTTCGGACGCGCTGCTTTCTTTGCCCGAGATAGAGGATTGACACAAAGTCCCGTTAGGTCTAAACTACAATATAGGATTTTATGGTTATAGGATTAGCTATATAATTTTTGAAAGGTGGTTTCAAAATGGAATTTGAAAAGGTGCGTGCGGCTATCGCGAAGCAACTGGACATTGACGAGAACCAAATCACGATGGATTCTAAGCTGATCGAAGATCTTAAAGCTGACTCTTTGGATGTTGTTGAATTGATCATGGATCTTGAACAGGAATACGGCATCGAAATCCCGGATGACAAACTGCCAATGATACATACGGTGGGCGACATCGTCGGGTTCCTCAATAAATAGGTTTATTGACAAGCGACCCGCATCTTTGATGCGGGTTTTCTGTATAGGAGGACGTTTTGGAATTTGATCGCCGTACAAAACTGGAAAGCTGGCAGCTATTGGGCGCTTACCGGTTTAAGGATATAGAGCTGCTGGATATAGCCTTTACGCACAGCTCCTTTGTAAAAGGCGACGGCAATGCTCATATCCATAACGAGCGGCTTGAGTTTTTAGGCGATGCCGTGCTTGAATTGTGCGTGAGCCGCTATCTTTATCAGCATTACCCGAAGATGAACGAAGGCATGATGACGCGAATACGCGCTCTTTCGGTGTGCGAGAACGCGCTTTATATCGCGGCGAAGCAGCTTGACATAGGCAAGCTGCTCCTACTCAGCCGCGGCGAGGAACGCACGGGCGGAAGGGACAAGCCCTCTATTCTTTCTGATGCGCTCGAAGCTGTGATCGGCGCAATCTATCTTGACGGCGGAATGAATGCCGCCGAGACTTTTATTTTGCATTTCGCAACCGACAGCATTGAAGCGTCGCAAAAAAGCATCAGCACAAAGGATTGGAAAACGCAACTACAGGAATACGCGCAAAAGCAGCATTTAGGTACGGTTGAATACATGCTGCTCAAGGAGGACGGGCCGGCGCATAAAAGGGAGTTTACGATGTGCGCCATGGTCAACGGAACGCAGATGGGCTGCGGCGTAGGCGCGTCAAAGCAGGCGGCAGGACAAATCGCTGCGCAGACAGCGTTAAGCGCTTTAGAGCAGGTAATAAAAACGGAAGGCGATCATACAGAGAACCATGCGGCTGAATAAACTGGAAATCAACGGCTTTAAGTCTTTTGCAAGAAAAACGGAACTATGCTTTGAACCGGGTGTTACTGCCGTGGTTGGACCGAACGGCTGCGGAAAAAGCAATATTTCCGATGCCGTGCGCTGGGTTCTTGGTGAACAAAGCGCAAGAGCTTTGCGCGGCGCAAAAATGGAAGACGTCATTTTCAACGGAACGGAGCAGCGCAAGCCGCTCTCCTTTTGCGAGGTGTCTTTAACCTTTGACAATTCGGATGGCAAACTGCCTACCGACTATACGGAGGTCACCGTTACACGGCGCGTGTATCGCTCGGGCGACGGGGAATATCTGCTCAATGGCAGCGGATGCAGACTGAAGGACATACAGGAGCTTTTCCGCGAATACGGCATAAAGAAGGACAACTTCCTTGGCGT
>CAZNJN010000036.1:742-14201 GCA_964573365.1 uncultured Oscillospiraceae bacterium | reverse complement strand
TTATACTAGCAGAAAAGACTAAAGTAAAGAGAAGTAAAGGATATATGACAAAATGCAGACTGTATCTTGCGGCTTATTTATAAACAGATTATAATGAAATGCGACTTAAAAAATAGGGAGAAATGAATGATTTTTGTATTGGATATCGGCAATACCAACGTCAAAACCGGACTGTATCGCGACGGAAAGCTGCAAAATTCGTGGCGGCTGATGACGGAGCGCGGGAAAACCTCCGATGAATACGGCATCCAGATGGAAAGCTTTTTTCGCCATCTCGGACTGAAAAAAAACTCGGTGGACGGCATCATTTTTTCATCGGTGGTTCCGTCGCTGAATTATACGATCGAGCACATGTGCGGCCTCTATTTTGAAGGGGTAACGCCCTTGCAGGTAAGCCCCGAAATTCCTTTGGGTATTACGATACGCTACGACGATCCGAAAACGCTCGGCACAGATCGAATCTGCAATGCAGTCGCTGCTTATGTTCGCTACGGCGCATCAATCGTCGTGGACTTTGGCACGGCGACCACCTTTACAGTCGTCAACGATAAAGCCGAACTGATCGGTGGCGCGATCTGTCCGGGGATTATCGTATCGACGGACGCCTTGATCGAAAAAGCCGCCATGCTCAATAAAGTGGAATTTATAAAACCTCTAAAGGTGATTGGCAGCAACACTGTGGACGGTATCCAATCCGGCTTGATCAACGGCTTTGTCGGACAGGTGGACTATTTGATCCGCAAAATTAAAAAGGAGTGCGGCTGTACTGTCAAGGTCGTGGCGACAGGCGGCATGTCCTCTTTGATTGCCCATGAGACAAAGGCGATCGACGTTGTGGAGCCGACGCTTACCCTTGACGGACTTGCGCATATTTATTCGCTGAATAACTGAAAAATGGTAAGAGTATTATAATATGGAAGATCGGTTTGTATTAAAATCTGCTTTTGAGCCCAAGGGCGATCAGCCCGAAGCGATAAAGAAACTTGCGGAAGGAGTGCTTCGCGGCGACCGTTTGCAGGTACTCCTTGGCGTGACAGGAAGCGGTAAGACCTACACGATGGCGAAGGTGATTGAGAAGGTACAAAAACCAACGCTGGTCATCGCGCACAACAAGACGCTTGCGGCGCAGCTATGCGCCGAGTTTAGAGAGTTTTTCCCCGAGAGTGCGGTCGAATACTTCGTAAGCTATTATGACTATTATCAGCCGGAAGCTTATATTGCGGCGTCGGACACCTACATTGAGAAGGTCTCGACCGTAAACGATGAGATCGATAAGCTTCGTCACAGCGCCACCTGCGCGCTCAACGAGCGAAGGGATGTAATCATTGTTGCTTCGGTGAGCTGTATTTACGCACTTGGAGATCCGGAAGAATATCTGCGCCTGTCGATTTCGCTGCGTCAGGGCATGGAAATCGACCGTGACGAGGTTATACGAAGACTGGTAGACATCCAATACCAGCGCAACGAATACGATTTTGCACGCGGTACCTTCAGAGCCAAGGGCGATGTGCTTGAGGTGTTTCCGATGAACTGGTCGGATAAAGCGCTGCGCGTTACCTTTTTTGGCGAAGAAATCGAGCGCATCAGCGAAGTCCATCTCGCGACGGGCGAGATTCTGCTTGACCGACTGCATGTGGCGATCTTCCCGGCGACGCATTATGCGACGGGTAAAGAGAAGCTCGATTCCGCGATGGCGGAAATTGAAAGCGATATGTATGCGCAGGTGCGGTATTTCAAGGAAAACGATAAGCTGCTTGAGGCGCAGCGCATTGAGCAGCGCACCACCTACGACATGGAAATGATGCGGGAGATTGGCTACTGTCAGGGCATCGAGAACTATTCCCGCTACTTTGACGGACGCAAGAGAGGCGATCCGCCCTATACGTTGATGGATTATTTTCCGGACGATTTTCTTTTGATGATCGACGAATCCCACGTTACGCTGCCGCAGATACGCGCCATGTATAACGGCGATCTTTCAAGAAAGACAAGCCTGGTGGAATACGGCTTTCGCCTGCCCGCCGCCCTTGACAACCGTCCCTTGAAATTTGAGGAGTTCAATACGCGCTGGAAGCAGCTTATCTGCGTTTCGGCTACGCCTGCCGCCTATGAGCTGGGCTTGGCGGCGCAGGTGGCGGAACAGGTCATTCGTCCGACGGGGCTTTTGGATCCGCTTATTGAGCTTAGGCCGGTCAAGGGACAGGTGGACGATCTGCTTGGTGAAATCCGAAAGACTGCGGACAAGGGCTTTCGCACGCTTGTAACGACGCTCACCAAGCGCATGGCGGAAACCTTGACGGAGTATCTGGACGGAATGGGCGTCAAGGTGCGCTACATGCATTCGGATATTGAGACGATCGAGCGAATGGAGATCATTCGCGATCTGCGCTTGGGAGATTTCGACGTACTGGTGGGGATCAACCTGCTGCGCGAAGGGCTTGACCTGCCCGAGGTTGGACTTGTCGCGATTTTGGACGCGGACAAGGAGGGCTTTTTACGCTCCTCAACGTCGCTGATTCAGACGGTCGGACGCGCGGCGCGAAACGTCGAGGGGCGTGTGATCTTTTATGCGGACGCGGTTACGGATTCCATGCGCGTCTGCATGGATGAAACTACGCGCCGGCGCGAAAAACAGCGCGCCTATAACGAGGAACATGGAATTACGCCGCAATCTATCCAAAAAGCGGTGCGAAACGTGCTCGAGATCAGTAAAAAAGCATCTGAAGGCGAAGCTGCGCTCACGGGCAGCGCGCTTGAAGCTCGATTGGAGCTTTTGCAGACACAAATGCGGCAGGCTGCCGCCGAACTTGAATTTGAAACCGCAGCAAAGCTGCGTGATGAAATCATTCGCTTGAAGGGCGAAGCGGTCATGCCGGGCGGTCCCAAGCCCGGTACGGCCGGAAGCAAAAGGAAATCGCGTGGAAGGACGAGAAAGTAACATAAAGCATGAAAGATTGTTTAACGATAAAGGGCGCAAGAGAGCATAACCTGAAAAATATTGATTTAACGCTGCCGCGTAATAAACTCATCGTATTCACCGGCTTATCAGGCTCGGGAAAATCCAGCCTTGCCTTTGATACCATTTATGCCGAGGGACAAAGACGCTATGTGGAGTCGCTCTCCTCTTATGCTCGGCAGTTTTTAGGACAGATGGATAAGCCCGATGTAGATTATATCGAGGGACTATCGCCCGCCATATCCATCGATCAGAAAAGCACCTCCAATAACCCCCGCTCAACGGTAGGAACCGTGACGGAGATCCATGATTATCTGCGTTTGCTTTTTGCGCGTATTGGAATCCCGCACTGCCCCGTTTGCGGTAAGCGCATTGAGCGTCAGAGCATCGATCAGGTAGTGGGAATTGTTCTTTCCTGGCCGGAGGATACGAAAATCCAGATCATCGCGCCCGCGGTTCGCGCTCGAAAGGGCGAACATAAGCAGGTGCTTGAGCAGATACGCAAGGACGGTTATGTACGGGTGAAGGTGGACGGCACGATCTACCCCATTGACGAGGTGCCGCCGCTCGATAAAAAGTATAAGCATACGATCGATGTAGTCGTTGACAGGCTGAAGGTTCGCCAAGGAATTAGGGGCAGACTGAGCGAATCTCTGGAAACGGCATTTGCTTTCGGAAAGGGCTTATGCAAGGTGGACGTGGAGGGGAAGGAAACCGTATTTTCCCAAAACTACGCCTGCCCGGATTGCGGTATCTCCGTCGAGGAGCTTACGCCGCGGTTCTTTTCCTTCAACAATCCTGTCGGCGCCTGCCCGGAGTGTATGGGACTTGGCTTGCAGCAGAAGGTCGATCCGTCGCTCGTCGTGCAAAATCCCAACCTTAGCCTGCGGCAAGGCGCGGTGTCGGTCACGGGCTGGCAAAACGGGGGCGATCCAAGCACCGTTGCCGGCATGTATTTTTCCGCGATGGCGGAAAAGTACGGCTTTGATCTGGATACGCCGTTTAAGGCGCTCAGTGAAGAAGCCAAGCGCGTGATTTTCTATGGAACAAACGGTGAAAAGCTGCATATCGCGTACCAAAAGGAATTTGGCAGCGGCAATTTTGAGCAAGCCTTTGAAGGGATTATTAATAATCTGGAGCGACGCTATGGCGAAACGCAGTCGGAAGGGATGAAGGCGGAGATCGAAGGTTATATGTCCAGCGTCGTCTGCCCGGCCTGCCATGGGAAACGCCTCAAAAGAGAGGTGCTCGCAGTCACGGTGAACGGAAAGTCCATCGCCGAACTCAGCGATATGACGGTTGCGGACGCAAAGGCGTTTATTGGGACGCTTACTCTTACCGAAACGGAAGCGTGTATCGCGGAGCAGATCCGAAAAGAGCTTTCAGCGCGACTGGGCTTTTTGGTGAATGTGGGCTTGGATTATTTGACGCTAGGCAGGGCGGCCAGTACGCTTTCCGGCGGCGAAGCGCAGAGAATCAGGTTGGCGACGCAGATCGGCAGCGGATTGGTGGGCGTGCTTTACATTTTGGACGAGCCAAGTATAGGGCTGCACCAGAGGGACAACGCAAAGCTGCTTGATACGCTCAAGCATATGCGAGACATCGGCAATACGCTTATCGTTGTAGAGCACGATTTTGAAACGATGATGGCTGCCGACTATCTTGTAGATATAGGGCCGGGCGCGGGTGAACACGGCGGGCATGTCGTTGCGGAAGGAACGCCCGCAGAGGTTATGGAGAATAACGATTCTGTGACCGGTCAGTTTTTAAGCGGAAAGAGAAATATCCCCATTCCGAAAAAGCGAAGAAAAGCGCAGAACTGGCTCTCTATTAAGGGTGCGCGCGCCAACAATCTGAAAAATATCGACGTCGATATTCCGATGGGCATTTTTACCTGCGTTACGGGCGTGTCGGGAAGCGGTAAGTCGAGCTTGGTGAACGAGGTGCTGAAAAAGACGCTGCTGCGTGATCTGAACAGGGCAAAGCTCCGCATAGAGCCGGTGTTTGACGCAATCAACGGAATTGAGAGACTCGATAAGGTGATCGATATTGACCAATCGC
The DNA here is from genome assembly GCA_964573365.1 of uncultured Oscillospiraceae bacterium. GTDB lineage: Bacteria > Bacillota > Clostridia > Christensenellales > CAG-138 > JAQVRG01. The sequence goes on along the minus strand of CAZNJN010000036.1, from coordinate 9,184 downwards.
CCATCGGACGGACGCCCAGAAGCAATCCGGCGACCTATACGGGACTTTTCGATTTAATTCGGGATGTGTTCGCCATGACGCCGGACGCCAAAATGCGCGGCTATAGCAGCGGCCGATTCAGCTTCAATGTGAAGGGCGGACGCTGCGAATCTTGCCGCGGCGACGGGATTATCAAGATCGAAATGCACTTTCTTCCGGACGTATATGTACCCTGCGAGGTTTGCAAAGGAAAACGCTATAATCACGAAACGCTTGAAGTAAAATATAAGGGCAAAAGCATTTCGGATGTATTGGAGATGACGGTGGATGAGGCGCTTGACTTTTTCAAGGCTTTGCCCAAGATCGCCCGTAAGCTGCAAACCTTGAGCGAGGTTGGTCTTGGCTATATCAGACTGGGACAAAGCGCCACGACACTCTCGGGCGGCGAGGCGCAGCGTGTAAAGCTGGCGACGGAGCTTTCACGAAAGGATACCGGAAAAACGCTTTATATTTTGGATGAGCCGACGACCGGATTGCACATGGCGGATGTGGAAAAGCTGCTGGATATATTGCAGCGGCTTTGCGATACGGGCAGTACGGTATTGGTGATCGAGCATAATCTTGATGTGATCAAATCGGCGGATTATGTGATCGATCTTGGACCGGAGGGCGGCGATAGGGGCGGAAACATTGTGGCGACGGGAACGCCCGAGCAGGTAGCGAAGGATGAAAAAAGCTATACGGGCCAATACATAAAAATAATGCTTGAACGATGATGCACGAAAGGCTGGAAAAAGCATGAATCATATGATGGAACGCTGGTATTCCGCGACAGGGCAACGCTTTTCCATGCGCGCCTATGGCGGCGCGCCGGATGAAGAAGAACTTTGCGCCCTGCAAAAAACGGCGGAGTTTTTAAGCAACAGCGCGGTACGCATCGAGATTAAGCAAAACGAAAATACTTTTAAGCCGATGCTTTTGGGCAGCGGAAAAATCAAGGGTACAAACTGCTATGCGGCCATCATAAAAAAGGATGGCGACGACGCCCGCTGCGGGTATATCGGCGAAGGACTCATCCTTGAAAGCACGGCGTTGGGACTGGGAACCTGCTGGCTGGGAGTAAGCTACAAAAAAAGCAGCGTCAACAGAACCGTTCAGCTTGCAAAAGGCGAAAAGCTCGTTTGCATCATCGCCATCGGAAAGCCGGGAGAATCCTATGTGGGCAGAGCGCGAAAATCCCTTTCCGAGCTTACTGAGCTATCTCAGCAGCAGCTAGTAGATTTGCCGGAATGGCAGCAGTATGCGCTTTCTTGCGCACGGCTTGCGCCGTCGGCCGTAAACGCGCAGCCATGGCGCTTTTGGGTGGAGGAGGGTCAACTGGGAATCGAAAAAGTGGGAAACAACTTCGGCTTTGCCGCAATCGATCAGGGCATCGCCATGCTGCATATGGAGCTTGGCGCGTCTCACGCAAGCGTGAGCGGACAGTGGCATTTTGAAGGAGAAAAGGCGATATTCACCGCTGCGCTTTAACACATTGGCAAATTTATAACGTTTTCCTTGCCCCAAATCGAATCGTGTTATATAATATCGATAAAGTTTAATCGATCTCTCCATAAACAGGAGGCAAAAATGCAGGAAAAAAAAGTATCGGAAGCCGTAGTGCGGCGACTGCCTCGCTACTATCGGCAGCTAACCTTGCTGGAACGCCAAGGCGTAGAAAGAATATCTTCAAGCGCGCTGGCTGAACTCATGCGCTTAAATCCTTCGCAGGTCAGGCAGGATTTCAACTGCTTCGGCGGCTTTGGGCAGCAGGGCTATGGCTATAACATCAAGACGCTCTTGAGCGAAATCAAAAACATTCTCGGTTGCCGCCATCCTCGAACTGCGATCGTGGTCGGCGCCGGTCATATCGGACAGGCATTGGCGCATTTTGAAGGATTTCTAAAGGATGGCGTTGATATTATAGCGCTTTTTGATATCAAAGAGGACGTAATCAATACCATGATCGGCGATAAGCCGGTTCTGCACATCGATAAGATGGAAGAATTTGTAGCGACACATAAAGTCGATATTGGTATCATTGCCGCGCGACGCTCCATTGCGCAGGCAATGGCGGATCGCATGGCACAGACGAGCATCAAGGGCATATGGAATTTCGCGCCCGAGGATGTGGTGGCAAAAATACCGGTTGAAAACGCAAATATGAGCGATAGCCTTTTATGCCTCCTATATCATATGCAGGAAAATGAAGAGGATTGAACGCTCGTAAATCAAGAATACAGCTCGCTAAAAATAGCGAAGCGTCACAGCGCCGTGAGTGGGCGTCTAATAGGCCATTTTATAAATTCCAGCACACTTTGGGGGCAGAGCGGGACAAAGGCCTTCTGTAATCGCTCGTTACCGATTCGATTTGCCATAACACTCAAGCTTTCTTCGCGCACGCCTAAATCTTTCAGGTGTGCGGGTATTTTTAGCATAGACATCAGCTCTTTTGTTTTGTCGATTGCCGCTTTTGCCGAGTCTGACGCTGTCATCGACTCGGTTTTTATTTGAAATACATTTTTTGCATACTCAATGTAACGATATGTGTTTTCGGGACGAAGCATCCATTGCATCCATGCGGGAATCAAGACGCCAAGGCCGACTCCGTGCGTAATATTATAATAGGCGCTCAATTCATGCTCCATTGGGTGCAGGCTCCATGAAACCTCATTGCCCTTACTTAACAAATCATTCATCGCTAAGGAGCTTGCCCACATGACATTTGCACGAGCATCGTAGTTTTCCGGCTGTTTAAGTAGAACCAAAGCACTCTCTACAAGAGTTCGCATGACGCTTTCGCCAAGCCGCGCTTGCAAAAACGCGGAAGGAATATTGCTGAAATAGCATTCCATGGCATGACTAAAGGCGTCCGCGATTCCCGCGCAGGTTTGATAAAGCGGCAAAGAACAGGTAAACTCAGGATTCATATACGCAATTTTGCATCGTAAATCCGGATGCCGTAAGCCGATTTTTTCCTGCGTCGCCAAATTGGAGATTACGCTGACCGCAGACATTTCAGAACCCGTTCCGGCCATCGTAGGAATACTTAACAGGGGAAGCACCTTTGTAATAGACGCCTTTTTGCATATTAAATCCCACGGGTTCCCGTCATAAAAGACGGCTGCGGCTATGGCTTTTGCGCAGTCGATAACGCTTCCTCCGCCAACGGCCAATATAAGATCGCAGGTATTTTCACGGCATATTTTAACTCCGCGCTCCACCAATTCCACACATGGATTTGGCACAATACCCGGCATTTCCACAAAAGGAATACTGCCGCTTTGCAGTATTGCTGTGATTTTTTGATACAGCCCGCTGCGGTGTATACTGTTATTCCCATAGACCAATAGTACGCGGCTGCCGTATTGCCGAATGCCTTCCTGCAAATAGTCCAAGGCGTTGCTGCCAAAGTGAACCTGTGTCGGTATGCACAGAGTGAAATGATTCATCGTATCCTTCTCCTTACAAATGACTTATAAAATTGTGTAGATTTAATAACAATACAAGCAGAATACAAATGTTAAACAGAGTCTCGGTCTGCGTGTTGCTGACCTTAGGCGCAAGTTTTCTGCCGCAAACACCGCCGGCAATGCCACCGGCAATCATGCCTAATAATAAGGAGAGCGAAAAAGCGGGTATACCGCCGGAAAGGAAACTGAGGATCAGGCTGCTGAGCTGCGAAAAAAAGATCACAAATAGCGATCCGATGGCCGCTTGCTTTGCGTCCATTGCAAATAGTAGCTGTAAAAGAAGAACGTTGAGAGGCCCGCCCCCAATTCCGAAAAAGGACGATATCGCGCCCATTAAAAAACCCGCGCCCACAGTAATGCAATGATTTTGCACTTGCGCCAGCTTAATGGATTTGCGAAGCAGCATATAGACGAGAATAAGCAGCAATAGAATCGTCATTCCCATGGACTGAATGATAAGAACAGTCTGTGCTTGACTATTACCACGCAGGCAGGAAAAGAGAGCGTGTCCTGCCAATCCGCCGGGTACGCTGCCAAGCGTAAGCCAAATAAGGATTGCACGGCTCTTTTTTTCTGCGCCTATATGATGACGGTTGTTGATCAGCAGGGTAACGCTTGCCATTGCCAGTACCGTACAGCTTGAAAGAAACTGTATGGCGGAGACGTCCGCGACGGCAAGCGCATCCATAACCGGCTTAATGATGATTCCGCCGCCAATACCGCAAAGCGCTCCCACTGTGGTACTGATGAAGCAGATTACAACACAAAGTAAAGTCGAAACCATGTCGCTATGCCTGAATCGTTGCGCATGACGAATCATTTTTCATGCACAAATGCACAGCGGCTGTTGTAAAGGTTTGCGGCAGCGCTAAAATACGAGGATTGCCATCGGTATAGAGTCGGGTTGCTTCACAAAGCGCCTGCTCAATACTTGCGCATGTTTTTAGACCCATGGCGCGCGCGATTCCGGGGCAGCGGGCGCCTACAAGATAAATGGCGGCCGTGTGTGCCTGCGCCAAATATCCGCACGTCATCATTGAAAACCCATGAAAGGGGTGAAAGGCATTCGCGTAGCGATAACGGCGTATGTATTCCTCCTGCGTGGCAAAAAGTTCGCCGTATCGATTCATCTCGGCTAATGATTGAATGTTTTCGCTCGTATAGATCTTGTACAATTCCGGCAGGTACGGCCATAGCGGCTCATTGAAATATCCATCGCAGGCGGAGGCGCAAATGAACACACAATGATCGCTGAGAACGCGCTTATGGCGAATCACCTGCGCTGAAAGCGCTTGCATAAGCATGATGGGATTCGTACCCATTCCATCTCCGTAATGAAAGAACTGCGGCATTCCGAATACGACGATATCATATTTTTGCTCTGCAAAATGGACGTATGTCCTTTGATCCGCGATCTGCCAGCTCATCGGCTGCATTTGCGCGGCATAGCCGGAAAAGATGGCAATCTGTCGCGAACGGGAGTCCAAGACCGCGTCGCAGCAAAAGAACTTTTTACCCATGCAGTGCTCCATATACATACCGATCTCATCAAATTTTGTGCGCATAAGACTGCTATGACTCACCGGGGTAAAATCGGGTCTGTGCATGACGGCGGGCACATGATGACTTGCTATGCTGCGCCAATGAGAGATGCCCGTAGCGCAATGCTTATAGCCTCCGGAGTAGCCCCCATACGGGTTCCCCTGGGTATGACCGACTAAAATTGCCACATCGGCTTCATATACATATCGGTTTATCAAAACCGGATCGCCACGATCAGTGCGGCCAAGATCGACAAGGTTTTCGTAGTCTTCGCTATCATGATTAAGGATTTGGTTCGTGGACCAGAACTCAGAAAAAAGAGTCCCACCTAATATGTTTTTTAATTCCTGCTGCGTGTTTTTTCGGTGCAGGCCATTGGAACAAATCAGGAGAATGTCTTTCTTTTTTACTCCCGCCGCATACAACTCCTGCAACAAGAGCGGAATAGCCGTTTTTCGATGCGATGTGGGTTGCTCGCCGCCTTTGACACGGTCGGGAAAAATAATGACGCATTTATCGTTTGGGTGCGCCAACTCGCCTAGCGGCGGCATCCCGATTGGATGACGAATGCTGTATAACGTTTTTTCCACCAGTTGATCTTCGGGAATAGAAGGAGGGTCGGGTACTGTGACACCAGGGATAAACACATCGGTATGCTCCGGCAAATCAGCCTGCATCATACCTTTTCCGTATTCAAAGGAAAGTTTCATCATTGCACCTCCGAATGATTTTTTAGCAATTAAAATACGCTTTTTCAATGGCGATATATTCTTGGGGATAAAATCCGATATCGCCCGAAAAACGTGTCAAAGCGATCAGGCCGCCATCGACCTCAGATATGTGAGATAGCATGGAAGCGTTTTCCAGCTTGAGTCCTCCACCGTATACAAAAGGCACTTGAGGAATGATCCGCTTTACATAACGCGCGACTTCGCCAATATAGTCGGCACAAGGAGGCGTCTTGCCCGGACCAATAGCCCATATGGGCTCATAGGCAATGACTAGCTTGGCAAGGGGTGCGTCTGAAAGACCTGCTTCAAGCTGGCGTGCCAAAACGCTTTTCCAGTCGCTATGCTGCAACTCTGTTTCGCCAATGCAAAACAGAGTTTTTAAGCCGCGCTCGCCTGCGCGTCGCACCCGCAGATTAAGGATTCTATCGATGGCTTTTTCATCGCCGTCCGCAAAGTGTATGATGGATGAAAGAGCTTTGCGTTCCTCACAATGACCGATCAATACATTGTGACAACCCATAGCGGCGGCAGCGGCGGCGGGGAAAGACGTGGTGAGCGCACCAAAGTTTTTTCCGGGCGAGACATCTTCCATCGCAAGGCTTTGAGCGCCGATGTCAAGCGGGCTATCCGGCCGCAGCGTGTGTTTGGCCGTAATGATTTGCCCTTCAGGTACAAAAAACACACGGGACACGTCTTTTACGGTATTGGAGCGTATCCACGCAGAGGTATCAATCGGACGGAGAACCGAGCTTGCCCAGTCCTGTATAGATGAACAGTAATTGATTCCACCGTATGCCGCCGGCACATCAAAGCGTTTGAGATTCACAAATATGTACTTCATGCTTAGCTCCTCAGTGATACTAGAAATTCAAATAACCTGTCGATAAGTTGTCTGGATTATAGCATAGGGGGTTTTGGCCTTGTAGAGCGAAAAGTGCAAGCGCTTTCCCAAATGACTCGAATACTGTATAAAATTTCAAAAAACAAGCGCATACGCCGATTACATGCCTATCCAAACGCTTGGAACATTTGCTATTGCCGCACCATATTCCATCTCCTATAATGAAATTGCTTACAAGCCACAAGCATTTTTTACAGCCGATCAAACCAAACGAACCCCCAATTATTACCTAGTTTAGCGCCATCAAAAACTTGGAATTACGTCGAAACGACAGATGACGCAGGAAGGACAAGATATGCAAGAGGAGAAATTGTTTTCCCCAAATGCGCGGAAAATCAAAGGCTCCAAGATACGAGAGCTTTCCCGCTATAATACGAAGGATAAGTTCTTTTTCGCAGGTGGTATTCCCGCAATTGAACAGCTTCCCAAGCAGGAGTTTATGGACGTTGCACATGCGGTTCTATTAGACCAAGGCAACGCAGCTCTTCAATACGGCCCTACCATTGGGTATAAGCCGCTGCGAGATTTCCTCAAAGAAAGAATGGAAAGCAGGCAGATGATGCGCCCGCAGGACGACGTTATTGTCACAAGCGGAGCGCAGCAGGCGCTGGAGCTATGCCTAAAGCTTTACGTTGATGGCACAGATACGGTGATTGTGGAGAACCCATCATTTTCCAGCAGCATTAACAGCATCCAGAACTATTCATCCAAGGTTCTTAGTGTTACGATACGAGAGGATGGAATGGATCTGGATGAACTGGAATCAATCTTACAAAACAACAAGATCAAACTGCTCTATACGATACCTACTTTCCAGAACCCATCCGGAACCACTATGCCCTTGGCAAAGCGACAAAGACTGCTGAGCTTGGCACAAACGTATGATTTTGTGATTGTTGAAGACGATCCCTACGGAGAATTGCGCTTTGACGGCACGCCGGTACCAACACTCAAAGCCTTAGACCGCTCGGGAAGAGTGCTGTATATAAGCACGTTTTCAAAAATCCTCTCACCCGGTGTACGCGTGGGCTGGCTGGCGGCGGATGCTTCCGTAATAGCAAAAGCAGAGCTTTTTAAGCAGATGGATGACGTCCACACCGCTATGCTCGCACAGCTTTTTGTCTATACCTATTTACAGCATAACGATCTGGAGCAGCATATTCGAGTCGCCATCGACTGCTATAGGGAAAAATGCGGCATTATGCTTTCAGCGATGCACAAATATTTCCCCAAGCAATGCCGGTTTGTGGAGCCCGAAGGCGGAATCTTTATTTGGTGTACGATGCCAGAAGGCTTTGATTCCGGTATACTTCTACAGAAAGCATTGGAGCACGACGTGGTCTTTGTACCGGGCAATGCTTTTACCCTGGAAACGGAGCAGCCCTGCAATGGGTTCCGCTTGAACTATTCCAACGCGCCGGTGGATAAAATCACCGAAGGAATTCGCCGCTTGGGTATGGCGCTTGAAGAAGAAATGCAGGAAAGCAGAGGATGTGACTTATGAGTGGCATTGAAAGTATACAAGGGATGATTCCGGCTTTGGTAACGCCCCTCACGGAAGATCGCAGTTTGGACGAGAAAGCCTTTTGCAAGCTGCTTGACAGGGTGTTTGATCATGGCGGAAATGGCGCGATGGTGCTTGGTACTGCGGGCGAAGGCACCGATGTTGACAAAAAAACGTATGAACGCACCATCTATACTGCTGTAGAAGCCGCCCGGGGACGAGGCTGTATCATTTGCGGTATTTCCACCTCGGAGTATTCTTCCGTCCTCGATA
>CAZNJN010000036.1:0-732 GCA_964573365.1 uncultured Oscillospiraceae bacterium | reverse complement strand
CGCGCATGGCGAGCTCCGCCGGCGCCACAGCGGTTTTATGCACACCGCCGTTCTATCACAAGATGAGTCAAGACAGCGTCGAAGCCTTTTTCACGCGCCTTTGTGACGAGAGTCCGTTGCCTGTTATGATTTATAACATGCCGGCTTGCACGCAGTATAATGTGGAATTTGAAAGCGCTGAAAAGCTGTTTGAGCATCCGAATCTGATCGGCATTAAGGATAGCAGCGGGAATATGATTCATTTCCAAAAGTTGCTGCGTCTTAAAGAAAAAGGCTGCAAGGTGTTTATGGGCAGAGCCCCTCTTATTCTCTGCGCTCTGTTGCTGGGTGCAACGGGCAGCATGACGCCTATTCCAAATCTTGCGCCGGAGCTGGAGGCCGCTTTGCACTGCGCTGTGCATGAGGGCGATATACAAAACGCCAAGATGTGGCAATCCCGTATTATCGACATCGTCCGTTTGTTCTCGTATACGCCCAATCCGATCTCATCGAACTTAAAGGCGCTAATGTCGGGAGAGGGACTCTGTGAACCGTATACGGCGGGTTTTATACCTACGCTGAGCGATGAACAGGCCGGAAAGCTACACCAACTATTCTGCGACGTATCACACCAAGCCTAAGAACGGAAGGAGATCGCCATGGCCGTAACCATGCAGCAAGTGGCACAAAAAGCGGGAGTGTCCGTTTCAACCGTATCGCGTGTATTGAATCTGGAGCAAGATCGTCCGGTAA
>CAZNJN010000035.1:5151-14460 GCA_964573365.1 uncultured Oscillospiraceae bacterium | reverse complement strand
GCGTGTAAAACTCGTCCTCTTTTCCAGAACGGGACATATGAAGATTGCTATTGCCTGCCATTACTCTTTACCCCCCATCAGCGCTTATTTCCACAATATCGTCAACGCCACATTCAAGCGTGGTACATATTTTTGCAAGGTTTTCCATAGAAACAGGCTCATCCTTGCCCATTTTGGCAAGCACATTCGTACTAATAATGCCCGCTTGCTGCCGATTTGGGCTTTTGTGATTTTTCGGTCTATCAGTATTTTCCATAGTCTGTTGTAGCTGTATATCATCAGGCAAGCCCTCCTGCGTATAGTATCATATGAATAGTATAATATGAGAGGGCTTGCCTTTCAATTATTCCTTTTCGAGCAGCGGCTCGATTTTCTCCATAATAAACGCCACCCTGTCAAAAACACGGGGCTTGAAGGTCGCGGCAACGGCGACTACCGAATTGGCGTCGGGATTGACATAGATCACGTTTCCGCCGTCGCCGATCGCTGCGTAGATATGCTTCTGCGTGTCAATAAGCCACCATAAATACCCATAGGACATATTCGCAAATCGTTCGTCGCACTTAACGCGCGGCGTCGTCATCGCATCGATCCATTGCGCGCTGACAATTTGCTTTCCGTCGTATTCGCCGCGCCCTAAGCAAAGCTGACCGAGCCTCGCCATATCCCCCGCGCTAAGCGCCAGCCCCCAGCCCGCTGTGTTCACACCGCGCGGATCGCAAAACCATACGTCGCCCTTTGGTTCCTTGGACATAAGAAAGTCGAACTGCTCCTCCTTGCTCTCTGCCTCCGCGTTATGGTGTATGGGTATGCCCAACGGTTCAAAAAGATATCGATTGGCAAATTCGCTGCTGCTCATGCCGCTGGCGTTTGCGATCATGCCGGTCAAAATCTGGATTCCCAGCGTTGAATACCTGAATTCTCCCGTAACGCCGGATCGGCCGCCTAAAATGTCCAATGCCGCCTTTGTCCAATCCTCGCTCATACACACCTTTGTCCATGGCTCAGAGCGATATTTATACGGCGCCGTCATCGTCAACAAATGACGAATCTTTACATCGCGAATGGTCTTTTCTCCGCGCTTGGGTACATAATCCGGAAAATAGCGGAGGATCGCATCCTCCGTTCCGCCGATATACCCCTTATCAATGGCGATACCGATAAGCAGCGACAGCACGCTTTTTGTTACCGACATCACATGAAGCGTATCTCCGCTTTGGTAGCCGTGCCGATAAAGCTCCAATGCTTTTTTCCCGTTCTTTAAGGCATATAGCTCACAGATGTTGTCATGCCCTTGGGCGATCCTGTTTTCTAGCTCTGAATATTCTTGTTTCATTCTCGAATCCTCGCTTGCAGATCTGCGTTCTTTGCACGCAGTAGCCGTACCGCAGGCGCCATGCGCTACAGCCCTTCGTGCAATTCTGTTCAATTACTGTAGCGTACTCATTTTTAATCGTCAATAGCCTGAAAAAAATTCTCTCAAAGCTTTCGATCGGCACGCAAAAAACCGCCGGAATTCAAATCGGCGGTTCCTTTAAGTCGTGTGCAAAGCGTCTTTTCAGACTCATACACCGTTCTTAGCTTTTCACATGATAAGCTAAAGCCATTAGACCGTAGACGCGCTGTGACGTCTTCTTCCCCTGCGTTCCCAGCAGGACGGTTTACCCTCCCATATGCGTCCCCTCGGCCTTTTCATATAGGGCAGCACGATGCTAAAAAGAACAAACGCGAGTCCAAGCAGGTTCAGCGCGCCAAACCTTTCGTGCAATACCACGGCGCCAAGGATCGACGCGATGGCGGGGTTGATCGCACAGAGCAATCCCGTTCTCTGTGCCGAAACATAGCGCTGCGCGACGGGCTGAAGCGTATAGCCGAAGCTTGTGCATACCACGGAGAGGGCAAGAATCATCAGCCATTGAGCTGTGGTCGTCGGCATATGCGGCGTTTCAAAGAGCACCGACGCGGCTAAGGCAAGAAAGCCGAGCGCCCCCACCTGCACGATACCGATGCAAAGCGTGTCCTTCGCCTTCCGTGAGACGATGCTTGTTACGATAATGCCTATAGCATAAAACACAGCGGCAAGCAGAGCGAAAAAAGCGCCGCCGCCGGAGCCGCCGCCGTGCATGGTAAGGCAAAATACACCCATCATCGCGGTAAGCGCGCTTATGATCGTGAGCTTTGGGGGCAATCTGCGAAGCAGGAGCGTCTCGAAAAACGGAACAAAGACGATGGAACAGTTTTCCAGCAGCGATACTGTACCCGAAGCCGTAGTCTTGAGCGCCGTGTATTCGCAGGTCATAATCAGAAAGAAGATTGCGCCGCACACAAACCCCGATGCTAGATCATATCGTGAAAGCTTCAAGAGCCGCTTCCAAAATACAATTACCAGCAGCGTAAACGCGAGCAGGAATCTGACCGCAAGCAGATTGAAGGGGCTCAGCGTCTTGAGCACCATTTTGCTGAATATAAAGGAGGTCGCCCTCGCCGCGATAACGGCGGCAAGGATGATCTCATATTTTTTATCTTTCATTTCCATTAGGCTTCCCTTCATGCGCAGTAAGCTTCTTCGATGTTTTCGATTATAAACCGGCGTATATATATTGTAAAATGCCTATTTATCCTCTAAAATATAATTGTTTATTTATATTTTTAGCCATAACAGGCAATACGGAGGAAACAAGTCGTATGACACAACCGGAAATCGAAGCATTTTTGACTACTGTAAAGCTTGGAAGCATCTCGGCAGCGGCGAGCGCGCTCTTTATCACCCAGCCTGCTTTAAGCCGAAGGCTTCATGCCCTAGAAGGCGAGCTTGGGTATCCCCTGCTGATCCGCGGAAAAGGCATTCGTTCCTCCCTTTTGACGCAGGAGGGTATAGCCTTCGTTCCGATGGCAAAAAAATACATCGCGCTCTGGCAGGAGGCGAAGCTGATCCCCGCCTCTAAAGGCGGCATCGTAAAGCTCTCGTCCGTCGGCAGCGTAAGCACTTATCTCCTGCCGGAAGTCGTTTCGTGCTTTTTAAGCGCGTATCCTGAGTGTAATCTGCAATTTCATAATTATCACTCTCTGGAGGCTTACGATCATGTCGCGCGAGGCGCGCTCGATATGGCGTTCATCTCGGACGACATGTTTTCAAGGGAAGTTTACACCATCCCCCTTTTTCGCGAAGCAATGGTCTTGGCGCTTAGCAGCGGCGAAAAATATACGCACGCCGCTGGTCCAAGAGACTTGGACGCGGGGGAGGAGATCCGCCTGCCATGGAATCCCGAATATGATCTTTGGCACGGATACTGGTTTTCGTCTTCACTGCACCCGCGCGTCGCGCTTGACCAAATGAGTCTCTTGGAATACTTTCTCCAGCAGCGCGATCTTTGGGCTATTTTACCCGCACATGTCGCGACATGCGTAAAAAATATATCGGGCGTGCAGATCCGTTCATTAACGGAAAGCCCGCCCGAGAGTTATATCTATTATCTTGCGCGAGATCAAACGCTCAGCTTTCAGCTTGAATCCTTTTTGAGCCTGTTTAAGCGCTCCATACGCCCAAACAAGGATCTGACTTTACTTGACTGATCCCGTCTGCGTGCCGCCCGCCTTATTCGGTCTTGACGGGGGAAAGCGCTTGGATCAATCCGTCATTTTTAATGATATAAGCAATGCTGATTGCTAAGGTCAGTATTTCCGTTACCGGCGCCACAAGCCATACGCCCGTCATGCCCAGCAGACGCGGCAGCGTAAAAATACAGATCAGCAGGATGATAAGGCCGCGCGCAAAGGATATGATCGCAGATTCCTTCGCCTTAGCGATGGATGTAAAATAGAATGACGAAATCGTATTAATCCCCGAAAACAGAAACGAAACGGCGAAGATCGCTGCGCCCGCGCGCACCATTGTCTCCACATCCTCGCTTTTTACGAACAAACGGCTGTACCAGGACGAACCGATCAGCACCAACGCAAAGAGGAGCGCGCCTGAAGCAAAGGCCATCCGGCTCGTGATTTTTCTAAGCTCCGCGGCAAGGGCGTATTCCTTCGCGCCGTAGGTGAAGCTGATGAGCGGGCTTGCTCCTTGTCCGAAGCCGACGATCACCATGCTGTAAATATAAGCAAGATAGCCCACGATCGTAAATGCGGTGACGCCGTCCACGCCGATATACTTTAAGATGACATAGTTGTAGGCGAACATGGAAATGCTTATGGACATTTCACCCACAAATTCGGATGCGCCGTTGAGCAGCGTGCTTTGCAGTATCTTCGTTGAAAAAACAAAGCGGGAAAATTTGTACACCTCAGACCTACGGATAAAGAAATTCAATATGCAGCAAAGCTCAATAAGCGCCGCGATCAGCGAAGCGGCGGCGACGCCCTTAACGCCCCAGTCAAAGTACTTGACAAACACATAGTCCAATAGGATATTGAGCAGCACGTTTAAGACGTTGACCTTCATAAAGTATTGCGGCTTGCCCTCGCCGCGAATAAACATGCCAAAGGAGGCATTAATCACCATAACAGGCAGCTCAAAAAGCAAGATGCCATAATAGTTTTTGAAATGCTCCGCCACCAGTGCGTCCGCGCCCAGTACCCTAAGCATCGACTCAAGGCAAAAGCTCACGCCTAAAGCAAGCAGCACCGTGAGGAGGATCGTCGTACACATCGTCTGATTAAAGACGCTCGTGCAGGTTTTCCTATCCTTTGCTCCCAGCGCGATCCCCGCAAGCGCCATGCCGCCTACCGATACCATAAGTCCCAGCGCCAAAAACAGGTAAACGATCGGCAGCCCCAGGTTCACCGCGGCCAGGCCTTCTTTTCCTACATAGTTCCCGATAAAAAATCCGTCGGCAATCGTAATCATCGAGGTGAGTACCATCGCGATGATCGACGGGATCGAAAACTGTAGGATCATGTTGATTTTGTTGTTTTGAATGGTTTCCAGATTCATTTTCATTTCCCTTCCTTATCAGCTATATCGACATAGAGAATATAGGAACGGGAACAAAATTTCTTCTGTTTTTGTGCTTTATTTGATCGGTACGCAGAGATCGATCTCCATAAGCATGGTATCGCAATCCACTTTTCTGTAAATATCAAAGCTGTAGCGCTCGTCAATTTTTACCTTGCTGCAGGGAAGCCATACATTAAAGATGCTCTGATATGCCGCATAGATCTTGGAAACATCGCCTTTGAAGTGATAAACGGCAAACCTACCGCCTTTCAGCACGCAGGTGTTTTCAAGGGGGCAGTCCTTTGAGACACTCATGCAGATATCGCGGAGGCACTGATCCCTATCCGTTACCGAAGGGTCGTCGTAGCTGCGCTCAAAAAGCAGCGTATCGTCTGTGACATACCGCTGATATCTTTCAAGGAAGCCGCCCCAGTGAACGATCAAGTCCCCGTAGTCCCCCTTATAGCGCTCATAGATCACGAAAAAGTCCGGAAAAGTTTCCACGCTGATTTTTTCATTGCAAGCTTGAAAGGATTCCAGGGTAATCTCCTCGTCGTTCAATATCGGGTTCTCCAAGGATTTTTGGAGAATCGAGCGGCGAAATTCCATGGGGGAGAGTCTGTAATGCTCTTTGAAGGCAGAGCTGTAATTGGAGGCGCTGTAGCCATAGTCGCCGCCGATGTCGGTGATCGTTCTGTCCTTTTCGATTTTGAGCCGAAACGCGCTCTGCTCCATCTTTACGCGCTTGATAAAGCCGTACAGACTTTCTCCCGTTTCCGTTTTGAACATTCTGGAAAAATAGTATTTGGAGAAATTGCAGTACGAAGCAACGTCATCAACCGATATTTCTTCGTTAATGTGCGCTAAAATATAGTCGATCGCGCGATTGATAGGCTCTGCGTGGATCATGCCCCCTCCTCACCTTTCCGCAAAGGCGCATATGCGTCCCTTCCCGATTCTTTTCGTTTGTAGATCCGGCAAAATTCTCGCACCTGCTTTTCAAGGATTTGCAGCGCTTCCTCCTCCTTAGCACAAGCATTTGCATATTTGCTGAGCAAAAAGAAGATAGGCGTATAAAAGTAGAGCGCCATCACCTGAGGATCGGCCGGCAAAAACGCACCTGTTCTGCTCATCTCACGAAACAGCGCCGTTTGATAGGCGATGCTGTCCTCTAAAAACAGCTTGCTGAACACGGCATGAACCTCCGCATTTTGGTACTGCTCAATCATCCCCATGCGCCAAAAGCGGGATACAAACGAGTCCTTGAGATAAAACAGAAAGAGCTTTTTGCTTAACGCGACCAGCATATCCTCGTCAAAATCGGCATACATGGCGGCAGAAGCGGGTAAGTCGTTTTCATCCGGCAGTCCAAAGGTTTTTGACATCGTCTCGATTCGCCCGCGCATCGTTTCCACGATGCACTTTAGAATCTCCTGTTTGCTTCTAAAGTGCTTGTATAAGGAAGCGTCTTTGATCCCTACCGCCTCGGCAATGTTTTTCACGCTCGTCCCTTTATAGCCCTTTGCGGCAAAAAGAGTAAGCGCTTCATCGGCGATCCGTTCTTTTGTCGTCATCGTGCGGTTTCCCTTTCGGCGCTGCTCTTTGCGCAAAGCTTTTTCACCGTTTCCTCCTGTTCAAAGAGGACACAGCCGCCCGTATGTTCGCCTATTAGTGTACCGCTGCTTTTTAGACTTGTAAACAGGGGCGAGCGCAACGCGTCTTTGAGGGCTACGTCCTTCAAGCTGGTATCAGAATAGGCCGAAAAGGGGCAGGGCTCCGCGCCGCCGTATGCGTTGATATGGAAAAAGCCTCTGCCTGCCGCAAGGCATCCGCCGGAGCTTTTTTCATCGCCCGGAAACGAAATAAAGAGTAGCTGCGGATATTTTTTTCTAAGCACGGATAGGCGTTCCTCCATAATGCCACGATCAATTTCGTCTATCGCCACAGCCCGCGTATCGGGGTTGACCGGAACATATTCCACATAGACCACCGCTTTGCACCCATGCTCCAGCAGGGACTGCAAAAATGCGTCGTCTGTCACTTCCCGCAAATTGTTTTTTTGCACGGTAACGGAGCTGCCAAAGACGATCTCTCTTTTTTTCAGCTCATCCATACCGGCGAGCAGCTTTGCATATACGCCCTCGCCCCTGCGTGCGTCCGTTGAAGACGCTTCGCCTTCAATGCTGAGTACAGGCAACAGATTAGGGTTTGCGCAAAGCAGCTCAAGGTTGCCTTTGGTAAACATCGTGCCGTTTGTAAAAACGGGAAACAGCAGGCTTTTATGCGTACCCGCAAGCTCCAACACGTCCCTTCGCAGCATCGGCTCTCCGCCTGCCAGCAGGATGAACGCGACCCCCAGCTCCTCCGCCTCCGTAAATATGCGGTTCCACTGCTCCCTATTAAGCGGGCGCCGCGTTTGATCCGCTTCGTCAAAGCAGCTATGATTGGCTCTTGCGTAACAGCCCTTGCAGTGGAGATTGCAGCTTGTTGTAATGCTTGCGATCAAAAACGGCGGAATATGCTCCCCTCTAAGCTCCGAGTTTTTGCGCCGGCTGCTTGCCTCTGCGCTGCTTTTGCTGTAACGCAGCATAAAAGCGGCGGCCGCCGGATTTTTTAGCGAAGCTTTCCAGATCCCCTTTACGATGCTCTCTACACCGCTTGTCAAATATGCTTCAAGATTAAACTGATCCATTTTTCTCGTCTCCTCGTGTCAATCATCTAGCTAGTGTCCGCTAGCTAGATGAATTATAAGCTAGCGAACACTAGCTGTCAATCTATTTTTTGACATTTTTCGCGCAAAAAAGCTGCGAATTATGGTCTTTACGCGCATCGTTGCATAAAAGACAAGCTCTCATGGTGAAAAGTATATTTTGTTATACCTCCCATACAAAACAGAAATTCGGTTGAAGGATGCGTGGACAGGCTATATAATAGATAAGCGTCGGCATTCGTCGGTTTTGAAGAACCGGCATTTCAAACGATAAATGCGACATTTCTTTTTCGTTTCGCAATCAATAGCGCGGCTTTTAGGAGCCGGAAGGAGCATAGATGCACAGAGAGGATCAAAGCCCTGCTGGTATAGAGCATTCTCCCAAGGTTTGTCTGATGAACGATTCCTTTCCGCCCTTGATCGACGGAGTCGCCAATGCGGTCTATAACTACGCCGATATTCTTACCAAATGGGGGCAGGGCGCCGTCGTGGTGACGCCGAGTTATCCAAATGTCACGGATCATTATCCCTTTCCCGTGATCCGCTATTCCAGCATGAATACAACAAAGCTGGTCGGCTACCGCGCAGGCTATCCCTTTGAGCGCAAAATGCTTAACCGGCTGCAAAAGGAAAACTGTGAACTGATCCATAGTCATTGCCCGGTCATGTCCACCTTTCTTGCCCGCACCCTGCGCGAGCTAACGGACGCGCCTGTGGTCTTCACCTATCACACCAAGTTTGACATCGACGTTGCCAAGGCGATCAAGCTAAAGGTATTGCAGGAGCCATCCGTCAAGCAAATGATCAAAAACATCGAGGCCTGTGACGAGGTGTGGACCGTAAGCCGCGGTGCTGCGGCAAATCTGCGTCAGTTGGGCTATCAAGGCGACGTCGTGCAGATGGAAAACGGTGTGGACTTTGCAAAAGGCAGGGCGCCAAGGGCGGTCTGTGAAGCGCTGCGCCGTAAGCTCAGTATTCCTGAGGATATGCTTGTGTTTCTTTTTGTGGGGCGAATGATGTGGTATAAGGGCATTCATATCATTCTTGACGCCCTGCGAGCCGCCGCGTCGGCGGGTCTGGAATTTCGTATGCTCTTTGTAGGCGGCGGCACGGACGCCGCCGAAATCCAAAAGGAAGCCGCGACTCTTGGCTTGACAAAATACTGCCAGTTTGAAGGAGCCGTCCTTGACAGAGCTCTGCTTGCGGCTTACTATTCCATCGCGGATCTTCTCTTGTTTCCTTCCTCCTACGATACCAATGGGATCGTCGTAGGCGAAGCCGCCGCCTGCGCTCTGCCAAGCGTGCTCATTCGCGGGAGCTGCGCCGCCGAGCGGGTGACGGATGGTCAAAACGGAATTTTGATCGAAGAAAACGCCGTTGCTTTAACGCATACGCTCCTTGAGATCGGCAAACGGAGCGATCAGCTTAAAACAATAGGCGAGCACGCGATGGACGAGCTGTATATTTCTTGGGAGGACAGCGTCAAAAAAGCGGCCGCGCGATACAAGATCGTATTGCAGAATTACCGCAGCGGGCATACCAGTCACCGCCCCATGCGTTCCGACGCGATGATTTCCAAAATCGCTGAAATGCAGGAGCTGTTCACGCGTTTGCAATCCCTGCGCGAGTCTATGCGCGACACGATTATTGAGGCGTG
>CAZNJN010000035.1:0-5141 GCA_964573365.1 uncultured Oscillospiraceae bacterium | reverse complement strand
CTTCAATTGTTTTTTCTGAAATACTATCATAAAAATAGTTTTCACATTTTTCTATTGTCGGTTTTATGCTTCTCTTTGCACCAGCTTGCCTATATTGCCTTATCCTTGCATCTGCTTGAGCTGATATAAAACGGAATCGCCGCGAGCTGCGCGATAACGGATAGAATGACCATTGCCGGTATGCTGATCTGGTAAAGCACGCCCATGAGCCAGCTTCCCAAAAACCAAAGTATACCGAAGGAGCATTCAAAAATACCGTAGCCCGTAGCCCGGCTGTTTTTGGGTACCATGGCGGTAACGGCCGCCTTGAGAATGGATTCCTGCGCGCCCATGCCTACGCCCCACAGAGCAACGCCGATGAGCAGAGCGGACATTGAATGCAAGGTGAAAATAAGAATCGAAAAGGGCGCGCACAAAAGCGTTGAATAAACCAAAGCGCGCACGCCCTTTTTATCGTATAAAAAGCCAAAAACCAAGGCGGAGACCGCGTCGATCAGCATGGCGAGCGCGTACAAGAGCGGCAGTGTGCCGGTACGAAGCAAGGCTCCGGTCTTTGCAAAAGCAGGAGAAAGGCTCGTATAGGTTCTGGATATATGCATAAGGATCAACGAATAATCCACGAATCCAAAGGCAAAAAGGCTGATGCCGATGATATACAGGACAAACTCCTTTTTCATTTGAAACGGCACATAGACTTTCGGCTCCGGTTCAAAGCGTTCCGGATTGGGGAATTGATGCTTGGTGGCAAGCAGCAGAATCAAGGTTATCGCTCCCGGTATCGCAAGGAGCGCGAAGCAGGTCGAATACCGCTCAAAGTCCGTGGCGTCCGCTTTGAAAAGCATGACCAGATACAAAAACACGGGGGCTAAAAACGCGCCGATCTGGTCAAGCGCCTCCTGAAAAGCAAAGCTTTTGCCCGCGCCCTCCTGTGAAGCTGCAAAGGACATGATGGTATCTTTTGCGGGCTTTTTGATTGCCTTACCCATCCGCTGTATGACGAGCAGCGCGCAAGCGCCGATCCACCCATGCTCGCCCAAGAGCGCGAGCGCGGGTACGGCAAGCACATCGAGCGCATACCCCGCTATCGTCATCGGCCAATAGCGTTTGGTTCGGTCGGTGATTCTGCCAAACACATAACGCAGGGAATATCCGATGAGTTCTCCGAGTCCGGAAACAAAGCCAATCGTCGCCGCGGAGGCTCCCATTAGGGAAAGATAGGCGCCTCGTATGCTTGCCGCGCCCTCATGCGTCATATCCGAAAACAGGCTGACGATGCCAAAGAGCAGAATAAAAAGCATTGCCTGCGAGATTTTTTTATTTTTGCCGGTATTGATATATCTATTTTCCTTGCTCATGTGTCTATCTTCCTTCCGCATCTTTGCGCATCTTTGCGCATCTATTGTACATGTATTTTATGGTATTGCCTACAGGCACTATGTGTTTTTTTGTCAAGGCGAGCACTTGAGAAAGAAAAAACACAGGGGCTTTAGTGTCCCCTGTGTTTTTCCTTTTGTTTCTGTTGTCGCAGTGCAAACCGCTGTTCCTTTTGCGTCTCGCGAGCTTCTCGTGAAAGGACTTTCCGTTCCGCTTTGCACGCTTCATGCTCCAGCTTCAAGGCCTGCTGTGCCTTTGTGCCGATCCCCTTATTCTGCATCTGCGCGCTGATCTCGCGCTGCATCCGCTTGGGATTGATCCTCGTCCTTGCAAGCATTGACGCTTCGCTTTGCGGACTGAAACGCAGACGGTAATACTTGTTTAGCACCAGCTCGTAAACCTCATAGGGCTTCGGTTCGGGGCCGAAGGTGTACTTGCATACGCTGTACTGCCCATTCTCCTCTTTTTCAAAAAGCCCGATCCAAAACGGCGGATCAAATAAAACCGTCAGAGTTACCGCAGTCGCATCCATATTCTTTTTCCTCCTGTGCGTATCGATCCTGCAAAGAACGGACAACCAAGGAGGCAGGTTACTGACGGCATTGCTGCCGCGCCCGGACTACCGGCCGGAGCTGTGTTTTTATCTTTGCGCATCCATTGTAGCATGTCGCGCTCTGCGTGAAAAGACTTTTTCAGCGGTTCTTCCTTTTCTGTTGCCTTTAGTTTATGGTTTCTTATCAGACTTTTTGATCTTTTGTAACAGATTTGTGACACATTGGGCGAATCCGCATGGTATACTAAGCTTGCAAGTGAAACAAGTGGTAATGGATGACCCCTTTCAGACTGTAACTGATGATAACGACCCTGCAAACGCAGGGTCTTTTTTTTATTCAAAACCCGACTTTGTATCTTTTTTCTGCCGCTCTTTCTTCCCTGCTTTCTATGGAAGTCTATTCTGTGTTATGATATTTTCCATGAACGAAGCTACGATAAAAAAGATTACAGCAGGTGTGCTTGCCCATGTGGATGCGGGCAAGACCACCCTATGTGAGAGCCTACTGTATCTCACAGGAAGGATCAGGTCGTGCGGACGCGTCGATCAGGGCAATTCGCATCTTGATACACATACACTTGAAAAACAGCGCGGAATCACTATTTTTTCCTCGCAGGCAACGCTCGAGTATGGAGGAATGCAGATCACGCTGCTCGATACGCCCGGCCACATCGATTTTGCCGCCGAGATGGAACGGACGCTGTCGGTTCTTGATTACGCGATCCTCGTCGTAAGCGGCAACGAAGGGGTGCAGGCGCATACCGAAACGCTGTGGCGACTTTTGGAGCGCTACGCGATACCGGTATTCCTTTTTATCACCAAGATGGACATGCCAAACGCCGACCCGGCGCGGGTCATAAAAAGCATTCACGCGCGCTTAAGCACCGCCTGCGTCGATTTCAGAAAGCGAGCGCGCGCCGCCGAGGACGCTGCGGCGCTTGACGAGGTCATGCTTGAAAAATATCTTACGCAGGGTGATCTTAGCGACAACGAGCTTGGAAGCATGATCCGCGCAAGAAAGCTTTTTCCCTGCTTTTTTGGTTCGGGATTGAAAATGACGGGCATCGAGGCCTTTTTGCAAGGCTTTTGCAGCTATACGCAGGAGCCGCCCTATTTTCCCGACTTTGCGGCGCAGGTCTTCAAAATATCAAGAGATGCGCAAAACAACCGATCAACATGGCTCAAGCTTGCGGGCGGCGTCTTGAATGTGCGCACGGAGCTACATTACCGTGGAAAAGACGGCGAAGCTCGCAGCGAGAAGGTCACGCAGATACGTGTCTATGCCGGTGAGCGTTTTGAGAGCGTCGAAAGCGTGTCTCAAGGCGACCTATGCGCGGTGCTAGGCTTGAGCGAGACACAGCCCGGAACTTGGCTGGGCTTGGAAGGGAAAACGCGCGAGCCGCTTTTGCAAAGCGTTTTGACCTACCGTGTCCTTCCGCCGGAGGACTGCGACGCACGGGTATTGCTGCAAAAGCTCAAGCTCATCGAGGACGAGGAGCCTCAGCTTCATATTCTGTGGAACGAAGCTGCAAGAGAAATCCATGCACAGCTCATGGGCGAGGTACAGCTTGAGATCCTTCAAAGCGTCATTCTCAGCCGTTTCAATCTGGCGGTGAAATTTACGGACGGACGCATCCTTTACCGTGAGACGATCGATAAAGCCGTGGAAGGAATCGCCCATTTCGAGCCGCTGCGTCACTATGCAGAGCTGCGGCTGCTGCTTGAGCCTCTGCCGCGGGGAAGCGGACTGGTCTTTGCCTCTTGCTGCCCCATAGATCAGCTCGCCTCGAACCTTCAGCGGCTTGTGCTCACGCATCTTGCGGAAAAGCAGCACTTGGGCGTGCTGATCGGTGCGCCTATTACGGATATGCGCATTACGCTCCTTACCGGACGCGCGCATAGCAAGCATACCGAGGGCGGCGATTTTCGCCAGGCGACCTACCGCGCCGTGCGCCAAGGCTTGATGCGCGCAAAATCGGTACTCTTGGAGCCTTACTATGCTTTTTCTCTGGAACTGCCCACGGAGTTTGTGGGGCGCGCGCTTAACGATCTTGAGCGCATGTCCGCGTCCGTCAAAGCACCGGAAACAAACGGCGAAGAAAGTCTTCTTAGCGGCCGCGCGCCGGTTTCTGCCATGCGCTCTTACGCCAAGGAGCTTGCCGCCTATACGCGCGGACGGGGACGGCTTTCCTTTCGTTTTGACGGCTACGCTCCCTGCGCAAACGCAGAGGCGATCATCGCGCAAAGCGGCTATTTCCCGCAAGCCGATATCGAAAATACCGCCGATTCCGTTTTTTGCTCGCATGGCGCGGGCGTTATTGTAAAATGGGATGACGTAGAGGCGCGCATGCACACGAACAGCCCGCTTCAAAGCAAACAAGCCTGCATACAAAGGCCAAAGCCGGTCAGCGATCAGGAGCTTGAAGCAATTCTTCTCAAGACCGTAGGCCCTATCAAGCGGCCGCTTTACACAAGAGCAACGCAGGCGGCAGTTCTGCCCGAGCAAAATCTTGCAGAAATTTCATGCAAGCATTTGCTCATTGACGGCTACAACGTGCTTTTTGCCTGGGATGCGCTTAAAGCCTTATCCGAGGAGGATCTTGACGCCGCGCGCAGCGCCTTCATGGACATTTTATGCAATTACTGCGGCGTCACGGGTGAAAATATCACCCTCGTATTCGACGCTTATAAAACCGATACAATACCGCAGGAACGCTTCGATTATAAAAACATCCAGGTGGTATTTACCGCAAAGGATGAATCGGCGGACGTCTATATCGCACAGCGGCTTTGTGAGATGGGCGAAAAGTATTCGGCGCGGGTAGTCACCTCCGATCACCTAATTCGCCTTAGTGCGTGGGGCAGCAGCGCCCTGATGACGGGCGCAAGGGAGTTTATTGCGGAAGTCGAACACGCTACGACACATGTGCGCGAAATTATCGAGAGTACCCGGCAAAAAAGCGGCAGCACCATCGGCGAGCACCTAAAACAGAAGTGATGCATATACTTATCATGGAAATAAAAAGTAATCATGTTGCTTTGCTTTTTTTGTATTTTATATAAAAGGGCTTGACAGAGCCAAAGCAGCATGCGATAATGTTAAAACTCTTTGCACTGCATTACATTCTGCATGGAATGCGAGATCAACAGTACAAACTGAGCAGGCGATGTCCTCATCGAGCAGGGACGTGGGGCCGGGCCGCCCGAAAGGCGG
>CAZNJN010000034.1:0-14540 GCA_964573365.1 uncultured Oscillospiraceae bacterium | reverse complement strand
TTGCAAAGCGGATTCGTTTTGTGATATGATCTATTTTAGTTTAATTCTCTTAAAGGAGTTGGAATATGACAAAGTTTGATTTGAAAAAAATCGTCGCCTTTTGCAATAATCGCGGCTTCATCTTCGCCGGTTCTGAAATCTACGGCGGACTTGCCAATTCTTGGGATTACGGTCCCTTAGGCGTCGAGTTTAAGAACAACGTAAAGCGGGCCTGGTGGCGTAAATTCGTGCAGGAAAGCCCGTACAACGTAGGTATGGACGCGGCAATCCTTATGAACCCGGAGGTTTGGGTGGCTTCCGGTCATGTTGTCAACTTCAACGATCCCCTCATGGATTGCCGATCCTGCAAGGCGCGCTTTCGCGCGGATAAGCTGATTGAGGATTATGCGAGCACGCACGGTTTAGAAGATGTACATCCCGATGGCTGGTCGCATGCGGAAATGTCCGGATATATTGCCGAAAAAGGCATTACCTGCCCCGAATGCGGTAAAAGCGATTTTACGCCAATCCGCAAATTCAACATGATGTTTAAGACCTTCCAAGGCGTCAACGAAGAAACGGCAAACCAGATTTATCTGCGTCCCGAGACCGCGCAGGGCATTTTTGTCAACTTCAAGAATGTGCAGCGCTCCACGCGCAGAAAACTGCCCTTCGGCATTGCGCAGATCGGCAAATCCTTCCGTAATGAGATCACGCCGGGCAATTTCATCTTCCGTATTCGCGAATTTGAACAGATGGAGCTTGAATTCTTCTGTCAGCCTGGCACGGAGATGGAATGGTACAGGTATTGGAAAGACTACTGCAAAAACTTCCTTTTGTCGCTTGGCATGGCCGAAGACCATATCCGCCTTCGCGAGCACGAGCAGGCAGAGCTTTCTCACTATTCCAACGGCACGACGGATATCGAGTACCTCTTCCCCTTTGGCTGGGGTGAATTATGGGGCGTCGCCAGCCGCACGGATTTCGATTTGAAGGCGCATTCAGAGCATTCCGGCGTCATGCTTGACTATCAGGATCCGTTTACCAACGAGCGTTTCGTTCCTTATTGCGTAGAGCCTTCCCTCGGCGCCGATCGCATGGCTTTAGCCTTCCTTTGCGACGCTTACGATGAGGAAACGCTTGAAAACGGAGATGTGCGCAACATCCTGCATCTGCATCCCGCCCTTGCCCCGTATAAGGCCGCCGTACTTCCCTTGCAGAAAAACAAGCTCGGCGACAAGGCTCAGGAAGTCTATCAGATGCTCAGTAAGCATTTTATGGTAGATTATGACGAGTCCGGTCAGATCGGCAAGCGCTATCGCCGTGAGGATGAAATCGGCACTCCGTTTTGCGTTACGATCGATTTTGACACGCTTGAGGATGATACCGTGACCGTGCGCGATCGTGATACCATGGCGCAGGTTCGTCTTCCGATCGCAGAGCTGGTCGATCACATTCAAAGCAAAATCGATTTTTAATTTAGCTGATAGAAAAAGCCGCATCTGCGGCTTTTTTGCTGTTCTTTTTATTGCGCCTATTTTCTGTACCAGTTATGTCTGTAAACGTTAGGCGTAGTACCCTCATGCTGTTTGAACAGATTGATAAAATGGCTCGGATTTTCTATGCCCACCTCGCAGGCGATTTCGCTGATCGGCATGTTCGTCGTGCGAAGGTATTCCTTTGCATGCGTTAAACGTGCAGAAATTAAATATTCATTGGGCGTAAAGCCAGTATAACGCTTAAATAGCTTTTGAAAGTAGTATTTATTGATTGAATAACGCAGCGCTAGATCGTCGAGCGTGATCCTGTCGTTATAGTTTTGCATCAGATAGGCGCGCGCGTCGCGGATACAGTCCGGCAGACCAAGCATTTCCTTATCCGGCGAAGCGGCCTCAATGCATTCGACCATGATCGAAGTCAGCAATCCCGATGCCTTTATATCGGATAGAATGCTTCCTTCTCCGCTTTCGTACATTTTGATCAACGAATGCAGCGCGCCCGTAACGCTGTTTGAGGGCGGCAGTGTCGCCACGCAGTTTCCCGCGTTTTGCGACATGAAAAGCTGATAATACTCTTTGCATATTCCGCCATACATATGCACCCACAGGATTCGCCATTCTTTTGTCTGCGGCGCCGTATAATAATATTGCGGTTTTTGGCAGTCGATCCAAAAAATCTGCCCGGGTTCAATCGTATAGCTTTGCCCGTCATACTCCAAAATGCCCTTGCCTGAAAGCGTGCATTTAATTAGGTAAGATTGCAGTCCCTCACGCCGTGTAAAATACTTTTCGCGTGAATAGAAATCGCCTAATTCCTGTACATACGGAACCATTCCCTTAACCGCCTGATTCGGCGTAACCGTAAGCCAGATGGAATCCGGCGCCAAATCCAGCTCATAGGTAAGCTGTACCTGCTTTTGCGGCATAATCTGCTCCTTGTCAAGAAAGTATGATAACAACACAAGATTTATTGATGATTCGTCTATATTTTTATTATATAATACTATAAAACAAAGAAGTCCAGATTTCAACAAATAAAAAAACATTACTAGATAAGCATTTTATGTGAGATTATTTGCAGCTTCGATCAACAATTATTGTTATATTTCGCGTCAAGATTCTGCAATATATTATTTGAAACAATACCAAGATTCTGTGAATTATAAGGAGACATTATGGAGAGATTCGCATGGAAAGCTACCGTCCTTCCCGGTATGTTAAAAGAGTATAAGCGCCGTCATGATGAAATTTGGCCTGAGATGACAAAGGTGTTAAATGACGCCGGCGTACATAACTATACCATTTGGAACACCGGCGACTCACTTTTTGGATATTACGAATGCGAAAGCATCGCCTATGCCGCCAAAGTTCAGGCCGAAAGTCCCGTGGTCGATCAATGGAATGAATATATGAAGGATGTCATGGTTATGGATTTTGACCCTCAGACCGGTACTTCCGTCCAGCTTCAGCAAGTTTTTTTTCATAAATAAAGTGAGGTAAGCATGAAAGAATCAGAGATCATCAGGGGTTTTGAATATGCGAAGGAGCAGTACGGCGCCTACGGTGTGGACGTAGAGGCCGCCATTTCTCGAATTGCCGCCATCCCCGTAGCCATGCAGTGTTGGCAGGGCGACGACGTAATCGGCTTTGACGGCGTCGGTTCGCTCACCGGCGGCATTGCGACAACCGGCAGTTATCCGGGACGCGCAAGGACGCCCGAGGAATTACGCGCGGACATCGAACAGGCTATCAAGCTGATTCCCGGAAGGTCTAAGTTGAACTTACACGCCAGCTATGCCGAGAAACACGGCAAGAAGATTGACCGCGACGCATACACCATCGATGAATTCCGCACTTGGCTCGACTGGGCAAAGCAAAACAAAATCGGGCTCGATTTTAACGCCACTTACTTTTCTCATCCGATGATGGATGGAGAATTTTCTCTTGCCAGTCGTAAGGCGGATGTTCGCAAGTTTTGGATCGAGCATGGCAAGCGCTGCCGCGAAATTGCGCTCTGCTTTGCCAAGGAACAGGGCGAGCCTTGCGCGGTAAACTTCTGGATGCCCGACGGCTATAAGGATACTTGTGTCGATACAAGATCGCTTCGCGATCTGATGGTCGCATCGCTAGATGAAATATTCGCAGAGAAAATCGATAAGGATCTTGTACCCTGCGGAGTGGAAAGCAAGCTCTTTGGCTTAGGCGTTGAAAGCTACACGGTAGCAAGCCATGAGTTTTCCTTATTATATGCTCAGTCCCGTGGTTTGCTCTATTGTCTGGATTCCGGACACTTTCATCCTACCGAGGTCATTAGCGCCAAAATCAGCGCGGTGCTTTCCTTTCTGGATAAGATCATACTCCATGTCAGCCGCGGCGTGCGTTGGGACAGCGATCATGTTGTCGCGCTTGACGACGAGCTGCAGCGCATTATGGATGAAATCATTTGGAATCACTATGAAAGCCGCACATTTATCGGCTTAGATTATTTCGACGCTTCGATCAATCGCATCGCCTGCTGGGCGATTGGGATGCGCAATGCGAAAAAGGCGCTCTTTTCCGCCGCTCTTGCGCCAATCAAGGTTATGCGCGAGGCGGAAGAAAGCGGTGATCTCACCTCCCGCCTTGCCGTCTATGAAGCGAGAAAGACACTTCCGCTGGGCGCTGTCTGGGATTATTTCTGCATGAAGAATAACGTCCCCGGCGATCAGGAATGGCTTAAAGTCGTAAAAGAGTATGAACGTAACGTCCTTTTTGCAAGGAACTGAAAGCGATTAGGAGGAAATAACATGTCTGAATACCTGCTGGAGCTTGTCGGCATTTCAAAGTCCTTTCCCGGCGTAAAAGCTCTCGACAATGTCCATTTTACCTTGAAAAAGGGTGAAATCCACGCGTTAATGGGCGAAAACGGCGCGGGAAAATCAACCTTTATCAAAGTGATTACGGGCGTACATAAGGCTGACGAGGGCAAAATCATCCTTGATGGAAATCAGGTTGTTTTCAAAACCCCACTGGATGCGCAGAAAGCCGGTATCGCCGCTATCTATCAGCATGTTACCAGTTACCCGCATCTTTCCGTAGCCGAAAACATCTTCATGGGACATGAGGCTGTCAAGCGCGGCTTTATCCAGTGGTCGCAGATGAACAAGAAAGCCGCCGAGCTGTTAAAGCAGCTCAACGCCGAGTTTTCCCCTACCGCGCTTATGAGCTCCTTGAGCGTCGCGCAGCAGCAGATGGTCGAAATTGCGAAGGCACTTTCTATGAACGCGCGCATCATCATCATGGATGAGCCGACCGCCGCGCTTACCAAAAGCGAATCCGAAGAATTATACCGCATCACGGAAAAGCTTCGTGACGACGGAAAATCCATTATTTTTATTTCGCACAGACTTGAAGACATGTATCGTCTTGCCTCCCGCGTTACGGTATTTCGAGACGCCCGCTATATTGGCACCTACAATGTTGATGAAATCACACCGCCCGAGCTTATCAAGGCTATGGTCGGACGTGAGATCAAGGATCTTTTTCCCAAGCCCAAGGTCGAGATTGGCTCCGAAGTGCTGCGCGCCGAAGGGTTGAGCCGCATCGGCTATTTCAAGGACGTCAGCTTTCATGTGAATGCCGGTGAGATCGTCGGCTTTACGGGGCTGGTCGGCGCCGGAAGAACGGAAGTCATGCAGACTGTATACGGCATTGAGCGCTATAACACAGGAAAGCTCTATTTGGACGGAAAGGAAATACGCATCTCCTGTCCGCAGGACGCGATGAAAAACGGCATCGGTCTTTTGACGGAGGATCGCCAAAATCAAGGCTTGATCCTTGAATGGGGCATCGGGCGAAACATCACGCTGCCCGAAATGCGAAAATACACAAAGCATCATATTATCGATGAAAAGCTTGAAAATGAGACGGCAAAAAAGCTCGCCGAGGAAGTTGATGTAAAAGCAGTCTCGGTGTTTGATAAGGCAAGCTCACTCTCTGGCGGAAATCAGCAAAAGGTCGTAGTAGCAAAGGCGCTCGGGAGCGATCTCAAGGTAATGATCGTCGATGAGCCTACCAAAGGCGTAGACGTCGGCGCGAAGGCCGCCATTTATGAAATCATGGGCGAGCTTGCGAAAAACGGACTCGCAATCATCATGGTTTCGTCGGAAATGCCCGAAATTCTCGGTATGTGCGACAGAATCTACGTCATGTGCGACGGTCGTTTGACCGGCGAGCTGAATCGGGGCGAGGCGACGCAGGAGCTGATCCTTGAGTTTGCTATGGCGAAGCAGCACGCCAAAACTTCCGAGGAATAAGGAGGAAAAAAGAATGCAAGCAAGTTCTAAAGGGAACGATTTCCTCAAAAAGCTGAAAAGCTCGCGCGAGTTGAGCCTGTTCTTCGTACTCGTCATCCTCTGCGCGTTCATTCAGTTCCGCAACAGTTCATTTTTGACCGCCAAAACGATTGGCGATATGCTCAAAAACTATTCCACCACCATCACGCTGGCTTTGGGAATGATGAGCGTCCTTTTAATCGGCGGCATCGATATTTCCGTCGCGTCTACCCTTGCCTTTTCGGGTATGTGCGCTTCACTTTTGATGCGTGACGGCGTATATACTTCAACGCTTATTATGTTTCTTGTCAGCATTGCGATCGGCACCTGCTGCGGTATGCTCGTAGGCCTTATCATTACCAAGGGCAAGGTTCTGCCGATCATAGCAACGCTGGGTATGACCAACATCTATCGCGGCGCCACCTACATTGTCTCTGACAGCCGTTGGGTATCCGCCTATCAGTTTCAATCCACGTTTAAGCAATTTGCTCAGTCCAGCACACTTTCCTTCGGATTGATCAACAATCTTGTGTTTATCGCGATCATTTGCTATATCGTGTTCTTTGTCATCATGAAATGGACGCGCTTTGGCCGCAGAATCTATGCGGTCGGCTCCAATCCCCAGGCGGCGTCGGTGAGCGGTATCAACATCAACCGCATCAAGTTCATCGTCTATACGATGGCTGGCTGCTTCTCGGGGCTTGTCGGCGCCATGTATACCGCGCTCTACGCTTCAGCGCAAAGCGACATGGGAATCGGCATGGAAATGGACGTCATTGCCGCCTGCGTCATCGGCGGCGTAAGCCTCAACGGTGGTCAAGGCTCCGTGGTAGGCGTGTTTCTTGGCGCGCTCACCATGGCGGTTATCTGTAAGGCTTTGCCGATGGTCGGCGTATCGCAGTTCTGGCAGACCGCGATCAAAGGCGCGATCATCCTTATCGCCATCATCATCAATGTACTGACGCAGCGCATGATGAAAAAGAACATCCTGAAAGAAAGAGAGATTTAAGCTATGGCTACGAAATCCGGCCGCACGATCAGCGCTGAAAAAGATCAATCCGTAAAATCTTTCTTCTTGAGGTGGGAGTTCCTGCTGATTGTACTTTTTCTGATTGTCAACATCATGAACGCCTCTATATCCTCAAAATACCTGAATGTCGATAATCTTTTTACGGCGATCAGCACGTTTCTCGTTAAGGGCTTTATCGCCTTCCCGATGGCTTATATCCTGATGATGGGCGACATCGATCTTTCCGTCGGTTCCACCGTCGCACTCTCTGCCACAATACTGGGCGTCAGCTATAATAGCGGGCTTCCGATGGGCGTCGCCGTACTGCTCGCTTTAGGCTGCGGCATTCTCTGCGGGTTGCTCAACGGCATCATTCTCACAAGTCTCCCCGAGCTTGCCCCCATGGTGGTCACGCTCGGCACAATGACGCTTTATCGCGGTATCGCGGAAATGATACTGGAAAGCCAAAGCAGCGGCGGTTTCCACAACTGCCAATGGTTCTACAATCTGTATTACGCACGTCTTGGTGCAATTCCTTATGTATTTATCCTATTTGTGCTCCTTGCCGTCGTCTTCGGCTTGGTACTGCACAAGACCAAGTTTGGGCGTTATCTCTACGCGATCGGTTCCAACCGTACCGCCGCGCAATATGCAGGTATCCCCGTACAGCGCATCAGACTGATCTGCTTTGTACTTGTCGGTTTTATTTGCGGCATATCCGCAATCTACTACTCATCCTGGATGGGAACCGTCCGCAGCGACATCGCGACCGGCTATGAGCTGGAAGCAATTTCCATGGTCGTGCTTGGCGGCATTTCGACCGCGGGCGGCAAGGGCAACTTCCCTGGCACGGTCATCGCAATCTTTACGATCGGTCTGCTCAAATATGGCTTAGGACTGATTAACGTTAATTCCCAGACCATTCTGATGATTTTCGGCGCTATACTGATCATCGTCGTCATGCTGCCCAACCTTGAGCTTGGTCGTCTTTTCAAAAAAAAGACAAACGCGGCAAAAATTGAAAAGGCCGTGTAGTCATTATGGTATGCACACGCAAGTGTTCATATAAAAAACAAACTAAAACGGAGGAAGACAAACACATGAAAAAAATCATCGTATTCGCTCTGTGCCTGATGATGGTCGTTTCAGCCGTGGCTTGCGCCGCGCCTGCCGCTCCTGCTGCTGACACAGCCGCTGCCGGCGCCGCCGGAGAGACCTTCGCAATCATCACCAAGTCTGCCGGTAACCCCTACAATGAAAGAGAAGCTTCCGGCTTCCAGGAAGTCATTGAAGCCGCCGGCGCTACCTGCATCGTAAAGCATCCCGCTGAGATCACCGCGGAAGCACAGGTCACCTTGATCAACGAGCTCGTCGCGCAGGGCGTCACCGGTATTGCCGTCGCCGCCAACGATGAGAACCAGCTCGAGACCGCTTTGAAGGCCGCTATGGATAAGGGCATCAAGGTTGTATCTCTCGACTCTTCCGTCAACGCTGCAAGCCGCATGACCCATATCAACCAGGCCGGTATTACGCAGGTTGCACAGGCTCTGGCTGACGCCGTTCTGGATCTGACCGGCGGCGAAGGCGATTGGGCTATCCTTTCCGCGACTTCTACCGCTACGAACCAGAATGCCTGGATCGAAGCTCAGAAGGAAATTATGAAGGATGCAAAATACTCCAAGCTGAACCTCGTTGAAGTTGCCTATGGCGACGACGTCTATCAGACCTCTGTTGACCAGACGCAGGCTCTGCTCTCCAACTACCCCAACCTGAAGCTCATCTGCGCGCCGACTACCGTTGGTATCGCGGCTGCTTCCAAGGTCATCACCGACGAAGGTCTGCAAGGCAAGGTTATCGTGACCGGTCTTGGTCTGCCCTCTGAGATGGCTGAGTTCATGGGCAGCGGCAGTGTTGCCTGCCCCTATATGTTCCTCTGGAATCCTATCGATGTCGGCAGAGTCGCCGGTTATGCTCTCCTCGAGATGGCAAACGGCAGCTTGACCGGCGCTGTTGGCGAGACCTTCACCGCCGCCAACGGAACCACCTATGAAGTCACCGAAGGCAGCGGCGGCACCGAGATCATCATTGGGCCTCCGTTTGAATTCAACGCCGAAAACATCGAAGACTGGAAGACCGTATATTAAGCTAAGAGACATCAGGCAAGAAAAGGGGCGGGCATATGCCCGCCCCTTTTTCCCTTACACGACTCTCATATTCATAAACAAAACTGATTGAATGCAAAGGGGTTCATATGAAAGATTTTTTGACCGAGAATCATGACGCTCTGCTCTCTTTTCGTGATATGTCGCGCGCGATAGGCAGTCGCGTCGATTATGTGCAGGGCGGCGGTGGCAATACCTCCTTCAAGCTTCCAAACGGTCTTATGGCGATCAAAGCCTCCGGCTTTTGCCTTTCCGATATTGATATCAACGCCGCCTACGCGGTGCTAGACTATAAAAAAATCGCTTCCTTTTACCATGAGCACGCGCCAAGCGATTTTGAGGACGTAGAAAAAGCGGGAGCGGCTAAGGTAAAGGAAAGCAGCTTGGAAATACCGCAGCTTCCGACCCTTCGTCCCTCCGTAGAAGCAGGTTTTCATTCGCTTCTGCCCGCCTATGTGATTCACAGTCACAGCGTATACGCAAATCTCGCCGCCTGCGCAAAGGAAGGGCGTGAAATAGCAAAGAAGGCTTTTGAAGGTGCAGAATACAGCGTCGGCTTCGTGCCTTATACCGATCCCGGCGCACGTCTGACCTTTTCCATTCGTGATGAGCTTCGCTCCGTCACCGAAAAAAGCGGGAAAGCGCCCGCCGTCATACTGATGCAAAACCATGGCATGATCGCATGCGCGGACAGCGCCAAGGAGGCAGAGCGAATCCACACAGACGCAAATGCGCGTCTTGCCGCGTACTTCAAAATCACGGACGGAAGCTTTGTAAAGCCGGCGATCAAAGCAAACGGCGACGCTACCTTTACATCCGCCACGCCATTTTTGACGCAGCTTTTGAAAGACGGTAAATATACAAGCGACTTTTTGCTTGAAGAACCGCTTTATCCTGATCAACTGGTGTTCCTTACCGGAACCTTCTCCTCCGGTGAAAAGCCCGAAATTGATTGCTGTACGCTTGATTCACAAAGTGGGCTTGTCACATACCGAATGAACGAAAAGAAGGCCCTCGTAATCGAAGAAACCCTCTGCGCCGTGCTCTTTATTTGCGAGACCATCACAAAGAACGGCTGTCATGTTTGCACGATGGGCGAGGCCGCCAAAGCGTTTATCGCCAACTGGGAAAGTGAAAAATACCGCAAGTCCCTTGCGGGAAAAGCATAAGGAGGTTTCCCCATGAAAAAGATGAATCTGCTTGCCTTTGATCTTGGAGCTTCCAACGGGCGCGGCATACTCGGACGCTTTGACGGCAAAAGGATCGCCATGGAGGAGCTTCATCGCTTTGAAAACTGCTATATGCAAAAGGATGCGCTGCTGTACTGGGATATCAACATGCTATACGGCAATTTGAAAGAAACGTTTCAAAAATACGCGCATAGGATTCGCGAACCGCTTTCCTGCTTCGGTATCGACAGTTGGGGCGTAGATTATGGTCTTTTGGATTCATCGGGAATGCTTTTGGGCGATCCGCGCTGCTACCGCAACGGCGTTGACGAGGACATGGAACGCGTTTGGAAAAATGTTCCCAAGCATGAGCTTTTTGCGCGCACCGGCATCGCCTCTCTGAATTTTAATACCGTGTATCAACTATGCCGGCGAAAGCATGAGGGTGACGATCAGCTTGCGCGCGCGGACTGTATGCTGATGATTCCCGACCTTTTAGGCTACATGCTCACCGGCGAAAAAGCGAGCGAATACAGCAATGCAACCACCACGCAGCTTTATTCGCCGCTCTTGAAAAACTGGGATTATGAATTAATCGAAAAGCTGTCCCTCCCCCCGCACATTTTCAAACCTGTCCAAGCCTCCGGCACGCTGCGCGGCTCTCTCAAAAAAAGCTTACAGGGCGAGATCGGCCTTGGTGCGGCTTCTTTTGCGGCAGTCGGCTCCCATGATACCGCATCGGCTGTCTGCGCGATACCGGGGCAGGGAAATTTCGCCTTTTGTTCATCCGGAACATGGTCGCTTTTCGGTGTGGAAACCGAAATGCCTATTCTTTCAGAAAGCGTATACGAGTCTAACTTTTCCAATGAAGGCACAGTGCAGGGTGGATTCCGGCCTTTGAAAAACATCATGGGACTTTGGCTGATCCAAGAATGCCGACGCGACTGGGTAAAGTCCGGAAATTCTCTAAGCTGGGATGATATCGTGCTGCTAGCTGAAAAAGCCGCTCCTCTGCGTTCAATTATTGATCCGGATCATGCTTCTTTCTTCGGCATTGGCAATATGCAGCAAAAAATACAGGATTACTGCCGCTCTACCGCGCAGCCTGTTCCACAGAGTATTGGTGAGATTGCCCGCTGTATTTATGAAAGTCTCGCGCTCAAATACCGCTGGGCGCTTGAGCGCCTTGGTGAGATCAAGGGCGCGAAGCTTGACACGCTGAACATCGTGGGCGGCGGATGCAAAAACAAAATGCTCAATCAGCTTGCCGCCGATTCCGCCGACGTGCCTTTTATTACCGGCCCCGAAGAAGGCGCGGCGATCGGTAATCTGCTGATGCAGGCAGTCGCGTTAAAGGAGCTTTCAGGTATTGAGGAGCTGCGCCAAGTGGTGCGCCGTTCCTTCCCTGTAGAAACATACCTTCCGCACCATACGCAGCAGTGGGACGACGCCTATGCAAAGCTGCTTGAGCTTATGAAAAAATCCCTGTAAACCGGTACAAGCCATGTTCGATACATGGCTTTTTTACTGATTTTATATTATGATATCAATAAGATATTTTTTAACGGAGGATGGAATGGATAATCGCAAATATGAAGCTTTCCTGTGTGTGGCAGACTGCGGAAACCTTACGCGCGCCGCCGAAAAGCTTGGTTATACGCAATCAGGTATGACGCATATGATGAACGCGCTGGAAAATGAGCTTGGCTTTCCCCTTTTGGTTCGTACCAACAAAGGTGTGTATTTAAGCTCGGAAGGCGAACGTATTTTACCCATCCTCAGAAATATTTGCAATTTGGAGGATCGTCTGCGGCAGGAATGCGCTCTGATCTGCGGCTATGAAATCGGTAATCTTTGCATCGGAAGCTTTTCCAGTATTTCTACCCATTGGCTTCCTGAAATTTTGGCGCGCTTTCAGTCGCGCTATCCAAGCATCAATGTTGAAACGCTGGAGGGCAGCACGATCCAGCTTGAAACCTGGTTAGGCGAAGGTCGTGTGGATTTATGCCTTTTCAGCTTATATCATGATCGCAATTTGGAAGGCTTTGAAATTATGCAGGATCCGTTTTATGCGGTTTTACCCAAGGATCATCCGCTTGCGTCTTTAGACGTCGTACCGCTGGACAAGCTTTCAAAGGAGCCGTTTATTATGTATACGACGGAAGGCGGCGTTGACCGCGACGAGACAAACGTATTCAAAAAAATGAAGCGAAAACCGAATTTTATGTTTTCCTCAAACTATGAATACGCAGTAATCGGGATGGTCGCTCACGGTCTGGGCGTCTGCGTCATGCCCGGCTTAATTCTCAAGGGTCAAGACTTAAACGTAGCCGTTCGTCCTATCGATCCTCCCGTAAATCGCCGCTTAGGAATCGCTGTTCGCTCCATGAAGGATCTCTCGCCCGCTATGAAACGGTTTATCGCCTGCGCCAAAGAAGTTCTTTTGCCTAACGAGGAATGATTTTTTATCTGCGTGCATATTCCATACCGCTTGATTGACGAAAGAAAACAAAAATGCTAAAGTTAGTGTAGAATGTTTAGCAACATATTTTTCTTTCCGGGCAGTTAGGAGTATTTATGGTTATTTCCAATACGATTGTTTCTGCGTCCGAGTGCGTACCGGCCAGTGCGGCCATGCCCTCCGATTTGAAAATACAAAACCGAATGCGCGTATTAGGAACATTTCGCGACGGGCGCGCGCACACGGCAAGCGATGTGTCCGCTGCGACAGGCATCAGTAAGCTTACCGTTATGCGCGCCATTCAGTTTTTCTGTGCTAAAAACGTATTGGTCGCGGCAGGCAAGGGAAATTCAACCGACGTGGGCGGAAAGAAGCCCGAGTATTATCGTCTTCTTGCGCTCAAGCAGGTATTAAGCATCACGCTATGGCCGGGCAATTTGAATTTTGCGCTTTATGATCTTCTTTGTAACCGCATCAGTTTTCTTGAGCTGTCAACGCCGCTTTACGGCGATATTGACGCCGTGTTCGCTCAGGTGGCGGACGCGGTCAAACCATATCTGAAGAACAACGCCGTACAGAGCGATACGCTCTATGGCGTCGCTCTTTCCACAGCCGGAACAATCGATTATGCTACAAAGCGGCTCAAATACAGCTCACTCAATCCGAATTGGGGTACGGATATTCCCGTATGCGACTATCTTGCAAATATTTTCGGCACGGACAAGGAGTTTTTTGTGGAAAACGCCGGAAAAATGACCGGACGCTCCGCGCTCCTTGATCCATCCTTACAGGATAAACGTGTTTTGGTGTTATTCTCCACCTGGGGGCTTTCCGCCTGCCTAATCGAAAACGGACGAATCCTAAGCGGAAAAGATTCCCTCATTGGTGAGATCGGTCATATGGTGATAGATGCAAAGGATGAAGAGCTTTGCGGCTGTGGCGGCCACGGCTGCTTTGAGCGGCTTATCGATATCCGTCGTATCCGAAAGAGGATTGAGAAAAACCCGCCTCCTTCATCGTCGCCCCTTTCTTCACTTTGCCCGGATAAGATGGAAATAACGGATATTTTCAGCGCCTCGGCTCAGGAAGATGAATATGCGCGCGCGATCGTAGACTCGCTTGCGAAGCTGTTTTCGCTCGCATTACACAATATTTCACTCGTGTTCAATCCCGACGTCGTAATTTTTCAAGGAGATTATGCACATGCCGACTCATATTTTGATGCTATGCTCAAGCGCGAGTTGATGCGTTTTCGTTACTATCCGAGCAGCGGAGCCTTTGAAACAGTATATGACAAGCGTTCCTTATTTGAGCTGGACGCAAAAGGAGCGGCGGTCACGCTTTCCGATCTTTATTTCGCGGATTTCTCCCTCTATGCCGATGAAATTCTGTTTTGAACGGCGTATCACGCTTGCAGCCATACTTGATTTGAAATAAAAGCAGAGCCAAGGCGTAAGTCTTGGCTCTTTTTTCGCTTTCCTATTTTAGTTTTCTTGACCCATGACTTGGAATAAATCATGCACCGAAGGATATATCTGCTTAAAGAGTTTATATTTTTTCTCGTAGCGCGCTGCGATTGCAGGCTCGGGCTTGATCGTGTTCTTCACTCGCACAAGCTTTGCGGCAATTTCTTCTACGCTTTTATACTCCCCGCACGCAACTGCGGCAAGCATAGCGCCGCCATAGCCGGGGCCTTCTTCGGCCTCCATCTCGTCAATTTCAATGTTCAGTACGTTTGCTATAATCCTTTTCCATAACGCGCTTTTTGCGCCGCCACCGCAGATTTTACTACGCAAAATGGGAATACCCATCGCCTTGGCAATCTCAAACGAATCGCGGATGGCAAAAGCGACGCCCTCAAAAACCGCCTGCGTCATATCCGTCCTGCTTGTATCCATGGACATGCCGATAAACGTCCCCCTCGCCAGTGAATCGTTATGCGGAGAAC
>CAZNJN010000033.1:8230-14771 GCA_964573365.1 uncultured Oscillospiraceae bacterium | reverse complement strand
TGCGCACACTCGCAGGCGTCCTTCACTGTGCTATGATTTTTTTCATACGGTTTGAATACGTCAGACTGCGAATATAGGCAGAACGCCTCGTGCATCATCCATGTGCTGTTTT
The DNA here is from genome assembly GCA_964573365.1 of uncultured Oscillospiraceae bacterium. GTDB lineage: Bacteria > Bacillota > Clostridia > Christensenellales > CAG-138 > JAQVRG01. The sequence continues at coordinate 14,659 of CAZNJN010000033.1, read as the reverse complement.
TCGCATAGCTTTCTTCGCAGACCTGATAAGGCTCGTCCCCGCAGCAGCAAAGCGTTTTCTCGTTTTCCAGCCGCATAGAAAAGCCGAATTGCTTTGCTTTTGTCGAGCCGATGTCAAAAAAGCTTACCTTATGCCCGATGATTTCATGGGTATCTCCACTTTTCAGAGGAATCAAGAGCAGGCGCTCGTCAATGAAGCGCGTTTCCTTTTTTTTCAAAAGCAGCTCCGCTTCGGTGCGTAAAAGCTCAATCAATTCCTCATGCGCATAAAGACGGATCTCTCGCTCGTCGCCGTTTCTGTCCATATTTTGCAGCGTCATCCGCAGCATCCACACGATACCAAGAAGATGGTCGATATGCTTATGGGTTACGAAAATATCGCCGATGTCCTTCCAGTTGACGCCAACCGCTTTAAGCTGACGCAAAAGCCCGTTTCCACCGCCGCCGTCCACCAAAAAGTATCGCTCATTCTCGCTAAGAAGAAAGCAGGTGTTATAGCATTCCGTAACCGCGGCGTTTCCCGTGCCAAGCATAATCGCTTTCATGCTTCATTTCCCCATCCTATGAATCTTGTTTGTATTATAACATGCTTTTTTCTAAAACGGAAACAGTCTTATTGAGAGTATATTCCCTCGAGTCTTGCACACAAATCTAAAATTTTGTGCAGATACCGCCTCTTTTTGCATTTATTGCTTCCCTTTGCCATTTTTTGTGTTAAAGTTAGGATAAGGATGAAATATGCAACGGATGGCAAGAAAAAGGATGTGATACTGTGTCCATTTCATCAATCAATAACTACGCGTCCTTGCAGGCTTGGTATCAACAAACCTACGCGAGCGGCGCGGCAAGCACGAACACAAGTACCACGGATAAGAGCAAAGGCGATTCCTCTGCCCTTAGCGACGCACTCTCAAGCTCTACGGGCATGGATTTTGCTTCACTCGTCAGCGCAAATGCCAAGTCCTCTTTGATCTCGGCGCTTGCGAACACGAGCCTTGCGAGCGGCTCGTCTTCTTTGTTTTCAAGCAATTCTACCTTTGAAAATCTGTTAACGCAGCAGTCCATATTTGAAACGCTCGCCAAAAGCGGTTCTATGGCCGACTATGCTGCGTCTATGTCGAATAACAGCTCAACAAGCAAAGGTGAAAGCAGCGATAAAACCGGCAACACTTCCGCGTCAAGCAGCCTTGATCGCGCATATAAAAACGCCATCAGTGCCTATACCGAAAACTACAGCACAAGTGATACGGCGTCGTTGCTCAAAAACCTGTTCTCCGTCTGAGCCGCCAAAAACGCCAAACAGCGCCGGAAAGTTTTCCGGCGCTGTTTTCTCTATTATAAAACACAGCTTTTTTGCTTACAATGATTATAGCGCGCAAAGCAGAAAACTGGCGTAAAATGGAAAGAGAAAAATATGTTAGACTCTTTATCGAAATACGTTTACTTGGGGGAGCGCAAAAATGAAGAAATTACTGTCTCTTACCGTATCGGTGCTGCTTGTCTTCGGGCTGTGCTACGGCTGCGGCTCGAAGGTGAAAGATATTTCACCCTTCGATGCTCCTAGAATCGAGCCGACCGATAGTTCTTCTGCCGAATTTATCTCCAGAGACGCGGCATTTTCCGACCGTGATCTAAACGGGAATTGGGAGGACGAAACGGCTACGCGTATTACGCTTGGTGATAATATACGCATCGATGGTGAAGGCGCAAGTGCGAGCGGCTCGCTGCTCCAGATCTATTCCGGCGGTACTTATGTATTAAGCGGAAGTATGAACGGCCGTGTTGTGGTGGAAACAGGAAAGAACGAAAAGCTGCAGCTTGTACTTAACGGCGTCAGCATTACCGCTTCGGACGGACCGGCAATATGGATCAAAAAAGCGGACAAGGTTTTCCTCACAATCGCGGATAGCACGCAAAACGATCTTTCCGACAGCGACAGCTATTCCCTTGACGATGAAAAGCCGAACGCCGCTCTTTACAGCAAAGAGGATCTGAGCATCAACGGCGGCGGAAATCTGCTCATACGCGGCAATTATAAGCACGGCGTCGTTTCCAAGGACGACCTAGTTATCGTTGACGCCACGCTGCAGCTAAGCGCACCAGGCGACGGTCTGCGCGCAAAAGACTGCATAAAGCTGAAGGACGCGACGCTTAACCTCCAAGCCTCGGGCGACGGCATACAGGCTACCAACACAGAAGACGCCACGACCGGCTATGTGCTCATCAGCGGCGGCAGCTACACCATTGACGCCGGCTGCGACGGCATACAAGCCGCTTCAAGCCTTTCTGTCACGGGCGGAGACTTCTCAATTCGTACCGGCGGCGGCTGTGCGAACGCGAGCTACGCGACAAGCGGAAAAGCCGTGACGCAAAATGCGGCTTGGGGAAACTGGTCCGCCGCAGAGAGCAGCGCCGAAAATACGCAGGCGCAAAGCGCAAAGGGTCTAAAAGCCGGCAGCTCGCTGCAGCTTCAAGGCGGCAGCTTTGAGCTTGACACCTCGGACGATGCGATCCATGCAGATGGCGATATGACGCTTGCGCCTTCATCTGTGCGCATTCAATCCGGCGATGACGGTATCCATGCCGGAGGCGCGCTCAACATCCTAAGCGGAAGCATTGGCATTGAAAAAAGCTATGAGGGCGTCGAGGGCAATACGCTCACCGTTAGGGGCGGAAGCTTGGAGATCAACGCGCAGGACGACGGCATCAACGTAGCGGGTGGCGCCGATGGTTCCTCTGTTTGTGAAAGGCCGGGCGCCGACAGCTTTCAAAGCGGTAAAAGCGCCGCGCTGCACATTCAAGGCGGTACCATCCATGTCAACGCAATGGGCGACGGCCTAGACTCTAACGGCGATCTGTATATCAGCGGCGGTACGATTACCGTATCGGGCCCAGAGGACGAAGCCAACAGCATTATTGATTTTGACGGACAATGTGAGATCAGCGGCGGTACTTTTGCGGGCGCCGGTAGTAAGGGAAACAAGATCCAGATCTTTGCAGAAAGCTCCGCGCAGCCTTCGATCGTTGTTTCCTATACCCAAAAGCAGTCGGCTGGCACAGGGAGCTTCCTGCAGGACGGCACGGGCAGCGTACTTGTCGGCTTTGCACCGGAAAAGGACTACTCTATGGTTATTTTCAGCGCTCCCGCTCTCAAGCAGGGCGAAAGCTACGCCCTCTGTAACGACGGCGGTAAGCTTGCCGATCTGCTTCTCTCCTCGTCCGTGAGCGCCGTGAACGAAAAAGGAGAAGCGGTCGATCTGGGTAAGGGCGACAGCGCGCCTATGGGAACTCCGCCCGCGGACATGGAAGCTCCAAACTCAAAGAAGTAAAGAACAAGCTCTTGCCCTCGCATTCTCGCGCAATCAAATCGATAGCAAGGAGTACACTATAGAAAGAGCTTCATCAAAATCATGGGCATGGGTCTATGTCTAACTCGACTTCTGCAAAAAAGAGATGCTCTTTATCCGCAAATCGTGTAGAATAGATAGGGAATACTCTTTTAGTTTTGGAGAACCGGGAGTTTACGATGCGCAAAAAAGCTTTAAGCGTCCTTTCGGCAGCGTTATGCCTTTTTTTCTTGTGCGCCTGTGCGCAGCAAAACACCGCTCCACTTGACGAACCCGTTCCCAATGCTTCTCCCGAGGCTTCACCGGACGTACCCGACAACAGCAGCCTGCTTGCCCTGCTCGGCGATGAGCAGGAGGAAAAGCCGGAGGGACAGATCACCGGTACTGTCATAAGCCAATATAAAAATTCAATCGCGATGAACGTGGGCAGAACCACCTTTGTCTTTATGACCACGCTCATTCCCGATGTCAAGGTTGAGCCGGGCGACATTATCACCGTGCATTATGTGGGCGATACCGCGCTTTCTCCAGAGGCGATCTCCGTCACAAAAAACGGTTCTTCCGTGTTTTCCCCCGTTGCAAGCGGCGTCGTCACAAAAAATCGCGACTGGTATTTGTATATACAGACGATCACAGGCGGCATTTTCGGCTTTTCGCTTACGGAGGATACGGTCTATCTCAATATGACGGAGGACCCCAAAATCGGCGATACCGTCATGATCGATTATGACGGCGAGCTGATCGATCTGCCGATCGCCATGAATGTAACGATCCTCTCTCCTGCCGATGAGGGGCCGCTTGCAAACCGCACAATAAAAGGAAAGGTCGTATCGCTAGGTCAAGACAGCATTGGCATTTCCGCCGCAGATGGCAACACCTATACCTTTAAGCGCAATGCTGATACCGAAATCAGCGGAAAATATACGCTGAGCGTGGGCGCGACGGTGCGCATAACCTTTGACGGGTATGCCGCCAAATCTCCGCTAGCCAAGATTATCAACGTTCTTGCTCCGCTTCCTACGCCTACGCCCAAGCCTACGCCTACACCCACGCCCTCGCCCACACCAAAGGTAACGCCCACGCCGACCTGCAGGCCGACGGCTACGCCTACAGCTCTTCCTACTGCCGCCGTCGTTACCGCCACGCCCACAACCGTTCCTACTGCCGCCGTCGTCACCATTACGCCTTGGCCTACGCCCACGCCATGGGCGACGCCTACGCCATGGACAACGGCAACACCTACGCCCTCGCCGTCGGCTTCACCTACAGCTTCGCCGTCGCCCTCGCCGACAGAAGCTCCCTCAGACGGCAGAGTAGGGTCTTGATAACAGCGATAAGATGATTTTGATGTACGCACGGAGATTGATATCATGCAGAAATCCATCCTGATCACGGGCGCCTCGCGCGGCATTGGCCGCGCCTGCGCCCTTCGTTTTGCCGGCGCAGGCTTTCGCGTAGGCATCAATTATTTGCAAAGTGAACAAGCCGCTCGCACATTGCAGGATAAGATCCGTATGTGCGGCGGCTGCGCGGAGCTATACTGCGCCGACGTTTCGGATGAAGCCGCCGTAGGAGAAATGTTCTCTGCCTTTGGCCATGCCGATGTGCTGATCAACAATGCGGGCGTCGCTTGGAACGGACTGCTTAGCGATATGTCCCTTTCGCAGTGGGAGAAAGTCTTTGCCGTCAACATGCGCGGCACTTTTCTGTGCGCAAAGGCGGTTTTGCCCCAGATGATATCACGAAAATGCGGCGTTATTCTGAACGTTTCCTCCATGTGGGGGCGCTGCGGCGCTTCCTGCGAGGTCGCCTACAGCGCGTCAAAGGCGGCTGTGATCGGTTTTACCAAGGCGCTCGCAAAAGAGCTCGGCCCCTCCGGCATTCGCGTCAACTGCGTAGCTCCCGGCGTAATCGATACGGACATGAACGCAGATCTCTCGCCACGGGATATGCGCGAGCTGGCAGACGAAACGCCGCTTTCACGCATCGGTACATGCGCGGAGGTCGCTGATCTCCTTTTTTATCTTGCGTCCGCACAATCTTCTTTTGTCACAGGCCAAGTGATCGGCGTTGACGGCGGTTTTGTCCTCTAGGCAGTAGTGAAAAGGAATCAAAAAAGAGCTTGGCTAAATCAAGCTCTTTTTTTGTAGGTTCGCAACAATTAGGCTACCGCCATCTGCTCGTCCACAATGCGGACGATGTCATGGATGCAATGCAGCTTGGTTTCGTCTTCGATCAAAACATCGAAAGCATCCTCCACGCTCATTACAAGCTCGTAAAGATCAAGAGAATCCAGATTCAACTGAGATACGGTCATATTCTCTGTGATCTGCTCGCAGGGTAGACCCGTAACATCGTGAACGATGTCACGCACCCGCTCAAAACTTTCCATTTTTCAAGGTCCTCCGATAATACAGTACTTATAGTATAATAACGTGCCGGAAAACCGACACGTCATTATACATGATTTTCAATTCTTCTGTCAAGTTATGCCGCCGGCTCCTCGGCGCTCTGTGCCGCAGGTTCGTCTGTTGACTTTTCGGTAAGCTTCGCGGCATCCTCCTTGGCGCAGAAATCGCAGGGATCCGAGCGCTTCGCTTCAAAAGCCTCATCGATCGTGCCATAATACACATTCTTGGAATTGCGAATCGTATAGCAATCCGGATCGTAGTGATAGCTTTTGCCAAACTGCGTCCAGTAGACCGTGCTGCCGTCGAGCGCATTTTCGGAAACATCCTCTTTTGCAGCCGCAAGCTCCTCCTGCGAGACAGGATTGTAATCGATAGAACAAAGCGATGCCACAACCAGTGCGGCAGCCGCCACAATGGAGGCAATCTTCTTGGTCTTTTTATCCAGATCCTTATTGGTAAGCAGAAGAACCAAAATAGGCAGAAATGCGATGATGCTCATAATCACGCCAAGGTTATTGTGGAGCACAAACTTCGCCTTGTTCGCCTCGGAGGCGGGATCGATGTGATTGGCCTTTTTCCAAAGCTGCGACGCAATGATGACCGCTACGAGATCGATGGCTAAAGCGCCGTAAAAGTAAAGCGAAAACTTATCGGCAGGCACATACATGGTTT
>CAZNJN010000033.1:0-8220 GCA_964573365.1 uncultured Oscillospiraceae bacterium | reverse complement strand
ATAAGGATCGCAAGAACCTCAAAAAGGATTCCAAGAATCCACAGCACCCATGCGCCGATGCGGAAGCCCTTTGCCCGTTCGGGACGGGTCTTTCCGCTTTGGCTATGATCGACCTCGACAAACTCCTGCTTCTTTTCTCTCTTAGGCGCCGATTCTTTTGCTGCCGCTTTTTGCGGCTCCTCTTTTTTTACGTTCTCCCGCTTGGGCGCCTCTTTCTTGGGTTCTTCCTGTTCACTCGCCTTGATAAAGTTCCGTTCCACAGGCTTTTTTTCATCTGCCATTTTCACAATCCCCCTACTCATTCTTTTTATATCATCCATATGCCTTTAATCATTTCGACATATTTCTTATGGAATTAAGTATAGAGTGTTCCGCGTTTTCCGTCAATCGGGAGCAGTGGGGCGCGTTTTTGTGGCAAATCCTCCCGCCGGGGTGTAAACTATAGGTATTTCAGGCTGGAGCAGAAGTATGCAGAAATCGTCTCTTCTAAAAAATGTATTGATCGTGCTGCTCATCTGTGCGTTCGCGCTGCTTTGCTTCTGCGCGCTCACATCCGATTCAAAAGCGGTTATACGCACCCTTTTCGGTTTACGCAGCAATGCTGCGCAAACCGCTTCCCCCGTTTTAGAAGAAGCGGCGCATATGGCTTTACCCGCGCCGCCCCCCTCACAAGCCGTTTTGCCGACGGACACACCCGTTTTTCGCGTTTATATTTTAGATGTCGGTCAGGGAAACAGCGCTCTGCTTATCAGTCCCTCCGGCAAAAGTATGCTTATCGATTCGGGCGAGCTGGAACATGCGCCTGCCGTGCGCAGCTTTCTTTCTTCAAAGGGCGTCACAAAGCTTGACTGCGCGCTTGCCACACATCTTCACAGCGACCATATTGGCGCTTTTCCCGCCATTATTCCAGCATTTTTGCCCTCTCTGTTTTTTTTGCCGCCTTATGAAATGGACGAGAGCGACGCGCTTGCCGCTGCGCTTGCCGAAGCGTCCGTGCCAACGCAGACGCTTTCAGCCGGAATGCATATAAAGTGGGACACGGAAGTAGAATTGCAGGTTTTGTCACCCGATCCGTCCCTGCCTTATCCGGATGAAAACGAAGGTAGCCTGATGCTTCGGTTTGTCTACCGCGATACTTCGATTCTCTTTTGCGCGGATACCGGTTCCTTTGCCGAGAATGTGGTCTTAGATCGTTTTACAGCTCAAGAGCTGCACTCGGATGTGCTGATTGTGGGTCATCACGGGTCCTCCCGCTCGACGACTCCGCGTTTTTTGCATGCGGTATCGCCCCAATACGCCGCAATCTCCTGCGGGTATCAAAATTCCTATTCACACCCGCACCAAAGCGTTCTAAACCTGCTTGCGCAAAGAAACGTACAAATATGCCGTACTGATCAGGACGGGAGCTGTACCTTTACGCTTGATGGTGAAAAGGTACAGCTTGAAGTTACACGATAGACGAAAAAAAGAGTTTCCGCAAAGCGCTGCGGAAACTCTTTTTTTGTTGTGCTCACTGCTCAAATTATTCGAGCGCATCCTCCTCGGCATCCTCATGGCGGGGAATCGGTTCGATATGCCAAATCTCCTCCGCATACTGCTTAATTGTGCGGTCGCTGGAAAATTTTCCGGCAGAAGCCGCATTCATCAGGCACTTTCTGCCAAAGGATAAGCGGTCGCGATATTCGCGAAGCGCGCGCTGCTTGGTATCGGTATAGGACATGAAGTCCAGAAGCAGATGATAATGATCCGGCTTATGCCAATCCGCGCCAAAGAGCAGCGAATTGTAGATTTCCTGAAATACGCCCGTCCCGCCGTCGCTGACCATGCCGTTAACCAGTGTGTCAACCGCGCGACGAATGCGATACTCGCTGTCATAGATCGCCTTAGGATTATAGCCGTCGCCCAGTTGACGAATGTCCTCCACGCGCGCGCCGAAGATATAGTTATTATCCGCACCCGCCTGCTCGACGATCTCGATGTTCGCCCCGTCATAGGTGCCAAGCGTAACGGCGCCGTTGAGCATCAGCTTCATGTTGCTGGTACCGCTTGCCTCCGTGCCGGCAGGTGAAATCTGCTCGGAAATATCCGCCGCAGGGATAATGTGCTCCGCGTAGGAGCAATTATAATTCTGCACAAAAACCACGCGCAGCTTATCCGCCATGGCGGGGTCATTGTTCACAATGTTGGCGATCTCATTGATGTATTTAATAATGTTTTTCGCCCGTACATAGCCCGGCGCCGCTTTTGCGCCAAAGATAAAGACAGTCGGAGTTATATCCTGCAAGCTTCCATCCTTGATGGAAAAATACATATCCATAATGGAGAATGCGTTGAGCAACTGTCGCTTATACTCGTGCATACGCTTGACCTGCACATCAAACACAAAATCAGGAGAGATCACCACGCCCTCTTTCTCCTTGATGATCGCGGCAAGATTTCTCTTTGCCTTCGTCTTGATTTCATTAAAACGCCAGATCATATCTTCATCGATCAGGGGTTTAAGCTTTTCCATCTCTGAAAGATCCGTCAAAAAGCCGTCCCCGATCTTTTCGGTAATCAAGCGGGAAAATTCGGGATTGCAAAGTCCGAGCCAGCGGCGCTGTGTAATGCCGTTCGTCTTGTTTTGGAATTTATCGTGGTAAACGCCATACCAGTCCTTGAATACATCGTTTTCGAGGATCTGCGTATGAATCTGCGCAACGCCGTTGACAAAGGTTGAAGCATAGACCGCCAAGCGTGCCATATGGATCTGTCCGTCGCAAACAATCTGCATACGCAGACGCTGATCGCCGTTTACGCCCATCCGCATCAGCTCAGCATTCAGCTTCTCGTTGATGCTGTAGATAATATTAGTCAGCTTAGGCACGACGCCGTTGAAAAGCTCCACATCCCACTTTTCCAGCGCCTCGCTCATAATGGTGTGGTTTGTATAATTAAAGGTGTTGCGCGCGATCTCAAAGGCGGCGTCAAAATCAAGTCCTTCCAGCATCAAGAGTCTGACCAGCTCCGGTATGGCCACCGTGGGATGCGTATCGTTCAGTTGAACCGCGCAATGCGTGCTAAAGGCGCTAAAGTCCTTGCCGTGAATCTGCTTATAGCGAATGAGCACGTCCTGCATCGACGCGCTGGCAAGAAAGTATTGCTGCTTGAGTCTCAGTTTTTTGCCCGCACAGGTACTGTCGTTGGGATATAGCACGCGCGTAATATCCTCTACCGAATTTTTTTCGCGCACGGCTAAGGCGTATTCTTGATCGTTAAAGAGCGCAAAGTCAAAACCTTCGATGGGTTCGCTCTGCCAAAGTCGGAGTGTGCTGATATGCTTGGTCTTATAGCCGATGATCGGCATATCATACGGCACAGCCTGCACCTTTTGATCGGCAAATTCCACGGTAAGAATCTGATCGTCGCGACGTCTGCTCCATGGATCGCCATACTTTTCCCAGTCGTCGGCACTTTCAATTTGATAACCGTCCACAAACTTTTGCTTAAACAAACCGAATTTATAACGCAGTCCGTATCCGTCCAGCGGATATTCATGCGTCGCGGCGCTGTCCAAAAAACAGGCCGCCAGTCTGCCCAAGCCGCCGTTGCCAAGCGCCGCATCCTCAATATCCTCCATGGCGGCGATATCCACGCCCCGATTGCGGAACAGAACGCGCATTTCATCAAGAATACCCAAGGCATACAGGTTGTTATATACCATTCTTCCTACCAGATATTCTGCGGAAAGGTAGTGCGCACGCCGAACCGTTCTATGGTCGTTGCGGCTCTCACGCCAATCGCTGGATATGGCAAACATGACCGCGCCCGCCAAGGCCCGGTGAAGCTGCGTCGTGCTGGCCTGCTGAATATCGATTTGATAATAGCTGCTCAGATCCGCTTCCATGCGTCTGAATATCGCTTTTCCGTCCATCATAATATCAAAAATCCTCCCAAACTGATCAAAACTTGCCACTATGCCGGTACAATCGTCTATAAAGATTATTTTAGTCTAACACAATTTGCTTTTGCTTGCAATAAAAGAGCTAGACAAGAAGGGCGCAAATATGGTATACTGCCTTCTGCAAAGTAACACGGTTTATCATATCGCATGTTACGATTCGACATTTTTTTGTTTTTTGTATGCCGTAGCGGCACTTCAATTACTTTTATTATGAAAGGACGCTCTCTTTATGCCCAGCGAAACCTCCACCGCGCAGCTTGCAAAGCAGATGCAGCGGGATTTTCAAGTTTTTTTGCACACCTATGATATTGCAATGCAGCGAACACTGCGCAAATACGGCCTTTATCCCGGGCAGCCTCAGCTTCTCTTGTGCATTCGCTCCATGGAAAAGCCCACCCAAAATGAAATTGCGGCGCAGATGAACCTTTCGCGCGCTTCGGTGGGCGTATCCCTGCGCCGTCTTGAACAGGGGGGCTTTGTCAAGCGCGTGCGGGATAAAAAAGACACGCGATGCATACGCATCGCGCTTACACAAAAGGGAGAAGAATATGCGCATTGGTGCGAACTCGATTTGGAAATGATCTATTCCACCATGCTTGAAAATATGGATGAGGATGAAAAAAAGAGCGCGCTCGCCTATCTTTCCAATATGAATACCTGCTTGAGCGCATATAACGACCGTATGGAAAGCTAGGTTGCTAGCTTTCTCTCTCCGCGCTGATTTCGCCGCAATAGTCCGTCTGCATCATCTGGCGGACTTTTTCCATATCCGTACTCTGCCCAAGCACCCACATCAGCTTCGTAACCGTCGCTTCCGTTGTCATATCAAGGGCAGAAATGATACCGGCGCTTCTGAGAGGCGCCGCCACCTCATAAACATTTACCGAGCTTGGCTCGTAGAGACATTGAGAAGCTACCACCACAGGAATACCCGCCTCAATAATCTCACGTAGCGCCTCCGCATGATCCCTTCTTACATTATGCACACCGCCAAGTCCAAATGCCTCGACGACTACGCCCTTTATCCCACAATTTGCGCATTGCAGTATTAAAGCCGGATTGGTGCCGGGAATCAGCTTGATCAGTGCAACTTCCGGCGTGAGCGTGTTGTAATAGCGGTACATTGACGCCGCATGTCTTTCATCAATCGGGATATACCTGCCGTCCACAACGGTTCCCACATAGGGCGCATTGATGGACTCAAAGGCGTTGAGCGAAGTCGTGCGCGTTTTTACTGCGCGGCAGCCACGAATGATTGCGTTTCCAAAGCAAACATATACGCCGCCGGGCATGACACGCGCCGCCAAAATCGCCTTGCCCAGATTCCTTCGTCCGTCGGAATCCGGATAGACCATCGGAAACTGCGCGCCGGTAAGAATCACGGGAATCGGTATATTCTGCAAAAGGAAGGTAAGCATACTCGCCGTATATGCCATCGTATCTGTGCCATGGGTAATGATTACTCCGTTATAGCCGTCGTTTACTGCCTTGTTGACGGCCGCGGCGATCTCCAGCCATTCCTCGGGCTGGATATTGCTTGAATCCATGGAAAACAGATCCAGACAGTCGATATCCGTTCTGTCAATATCCACAAGCTTGAGCAATGCCTCGCCGTTCATGCCCGGCACTAAGCCGTTATCCGATGGCAAGCAGGCAATCGTTCCGCCCGTGGCAATCAGCTCTATTTTTCTCATAATTTCCTTCTTCCAAAAAGGGAACGTGGATGTTTCCACGTTCCCCGAAATATGGTTTTACAGATTATAGCCCTTGTCAAAGGCGACCTTGTTCATGTCGATGAACTTTTCTTTGACGTTGCTTTCGATCGCCTTCATCCAGTCTTCATGGCTGAACGGAAGCTTTTTGGCAAGTACGCCAAGCAGCACGACGTTTGCCGCCTTAAAGGTACCGCACTTTGTTGCGATGCCGGTCGCGTCAACCTCCAGTACGTTTTTGCAAGCCTTGTGGATGCGTTCCAGACAATCCGAAGGATATTCCGCCTGTCCGATGATCACAGGCATAGGCAGAATCTCCTGTGTGTTGACGATGATCGTTCCGGTTTCCGGCTTCAGATAGGGCAGCGCGCGAAGCGCCTCAAGGCTCTCAAAAGCCAATACGACGTCCGCCTGCTCCTGCTCGATAATGGTGGAATAAATGGGTTTATCGTTGGAAAGGCGCACATAGGTCACGACGCTGCCGCCCCGCTGGCTCATGCCGTGAACCTCGCTTACGCGCACATCATACCCGTTCACATTGCCCAGATAACCGAGAATCTTGCTGGCGAGCAGCGTCCCTTGTCCGCCGACGCCTACGATTGCGATATTATACATATTTCTGCCTCCTTACTTTACAAGCGCGCCAAACTTACAGAGCTCCTGGCAGAGACCGCAGTTTACGCACTGGGTAGGATCGATCCACACGCCGCCGTCTTTCTTTACGATTGCCGGGCAGCCGATCTTCGTACACATCAGGCACTTTTTGCACTTTTCCGTATCGCAGTGAATCGGCGTGCGTTCATGCTTTGCAATCAGCTCGCAGGGACGGCGGGTGATGATAACGGAAAGCTCGTCGCGGGCAGTCTCCTCCTTGAGCACCTTTTCAAGCGTCTTGAGATCGAAGGGATCGACGACGACGCAGTGTTTGATGCCCATTGCGTCGCAGAGCTTTTCGGCATTGAGCGCAAGCGCCGGTTCGCCATGAATGTTTTTACCGTTCATGGGATTATTTTGATGTCCCGTCATGCCGGTAATGCTGTTGTCGGCAATAATGACCGTACCGCAGTTGCCGTTGTATGCCATATCAAGCAATCCGGTCATGCCGCTGTGGCAGAAGGTGGAATCGCCCAAAACGCCGACCGTCTTTCTGCGCTGCTCGGCGCCTCTTGCTTTTCCCATACCATGCGCCATACCGATAGAAGCGCCCATGCAGGTACAAGTGTCGGTCGCGTACAGCGGCGCGCTGCCGCCAAGGCTATAGCAGCCAATGTCGCCCATCACAGTAAGGCCAAGCTTACTCATCATATAGTAAAGACCGCGATGCGGGCATCCGGGGCAAAGCACGGGAGGACGAACCGGAATATTCTGCGTGTTCAAAGGGCCGTAGACCTTGCCGTTTGCAAACTTTTCTTCGATTTTATGCGCGAAAAGCTCGCCCACAAGTCCGGTCTTATCCTTGCCGGAGCAGGGAATACCCCAGCTCTTGATCGCGTCCTCGTAGAACGGCTCCATATCCTCGATAACGACAAGCTCTTTGACCTGCTTGGCAAAGTCCTCGATCAGCTTGCGGGGCATAGGATAAGCCATACCGAGCTTTAGCACGGAGGCGTTAGGCAGCGCTTCTTTAACATAGTTATACGCAGCGCCGCTCGTAATGACGCCTAGCTCCTTATCCGCCCACTCGATACGGTTGATCGGCATTGTGCAGGCCGCTTCCGCCATCTTCTTTTCCCGCTCCACCACCATGGGATGACGGCGGATCATGTTCGCGGGAACCGAAATATACTTCTGCGCATTCTTTTCGTAGGGTTTGAGCGCTACGTCTTCGCGTTCTGCAATCTCCACCAAGGTACGCGCATGCGCAACGCGCGTCGTCAAACGCACGATAACGGGCGTATCATATTCTTCGCTAAGCTGATAAGCCAATTTAACAAAGTCCTTGCACTCCTGCGAATTGGAAGGATCCAGCAGCGGAAGATGCGCTCCGCGCGCATGAAAGCGGGTGTCCTGCTCGTTTTGAGAGGAATGCATGCCCGGATCGTCCGCCACCATCAGCACGAGTCCGCCGTTGACGCCCTCGTAAGCCGCAGTATAGGTCGGATCCGCCGCCACGTTAAGACCTACATGCTTCATGCAGCTCATCGCGCGCGCGCCGCCAACAGCCGCGCCAAACGCGACCTCCACGCCTACCTTTTCATTGGGCGCCCACTCGCTGTAGATTTCGGGATAAGTGCTTACAAATTCTGTGATTTCCGTGCTCGGCGTTCCCGGATAGGAACTGACAACACTCACGCCCGCCTCATATGCGCCGCGCGCGACCGCTTCATTGCCTAACATTAGTTGTTTCAAGTAGGTATCCTCCTCATTCAGTTTTGGTTGATTTGCAAAAAAAATACGAAAAATAGAAACGTTAATTGACTTTGTACTATGATTATAGCACGCGAGAATAAAGAAAAAACACTTTTGCGCGGTATAGATTATATATCCGTAGAGCATTGCTTTATGCGGCTTTCAATTATATAATCATATACAGTTGACATATCGAATTTTTGATTTTCAAGGCAA
>CAZNJN010000032.1:0-15480 GCA_964573365.1 uncultured Oscillospiraceae bacterium | reverse complement strand
TTCGCTACGGCTACGGCTATGTGCAGGGCATCAATGACGCGGCCGCCGAGCTTGGCAACGCCGCCGACATCGAAGTCAAGTATTGGTATTGCGATTCCTTCGCTCCCTCCGACGACATCATGACCAAGATGTCCGGCTGGTACACCGAAGGCACCGAAGTCGTGTTCTCCTGCGGCGGCGGCATCTATCTGTCCGCTGTAGCCGCTGCCGAGGCAGCCGGCGCCAAGGTCATCGGCGTTGACGTTGACCAGTCCGCTGAATCCGATCTGATCATCACTTCCGCCATGAAGGGCTTGACCAACTCCGTCGTACTCGCCTTGACCGACCTTTACAGCAACAACGGCACCTGGCCCGAAGGTCTTGCCGGCGCAACCTCCACGCTCGGCGCCGCCGACGACTGCGTAGGTCTTCCTACTGCCGAAGGTTCCTGGCGTATGAGCACCTTCACCGTTGATGAGTACAATGCTCTCTTCGCGAAGGTCAAGGCCGGTGAAGTCACCATCTCCAACGCAACCGACGTCGCTCCTACCGTGGACGTTACCGTCGATTACATGAACTAAAACGAAACAGAAGCTTTTCACATTTGGGGCCGGGCATGGAGCCCGGCCTCCTCTCTTATTCTTTTCTATCGCAATCATTGATAATACCTGACATTAAAGGGGAGCATCTATGTCTGATTATATAATCGAAATGCTGAACATTACGAAAGAATTCCCCGGCATCAAGGCAAACGATGATATTACACTCCAGCTCAAACAAGGCGAGGTGCATGCGTTGCTCGGTGAAAACGGCGCGGGCAAAAGCACCTTGATGAGTGTTCTCTTTGGTCTTTACCAGCCGGAAAAAGGAATCATAAAAAAGAATGGCCAGATCGTGAAGATCAATGATCCTAACGATGCAAATGATTTGAACATCGGTATGGTTCACCAACATTTTAAGCTTGTCGAGGTCTTTACGGTTCTTGATAATATTATCCTTGGCGTTGAGCCGAACAAGGCAGGCTTCTTGCAAAAGCAGCAGGCCAGAGCGAAGGTCGTTGAATTAAGTGAAAAATACGGCTTGCGCGTTGATCCGGATGCACTGATTGAGGATATCTCGGTGGGTATGCAGCAGCGCGTCGAAATTTTGAAAATGCTTTATCGCGATAATGAAATTCTCATTTTTGACGAACCTACCGCCGTTTTAACGCCGCAGGAAATCGAAGAATTGATGCAGATTATGCGCAATTTTAAGGATGAGGGCAAATCCATTCTGTTTATTACGCACAAGCTTAACGAAATCATGGCCGTCGCCGACCGCTGTACGGTCTTGCGAAAAGGAAAGTGTATCGGCACTGTCGATATTAAGGATACCTCCAAAGAAGATCTGTCCAAAATGATGGTCGGCCGCGATATCAGCTTTACGGTCGAAAAGCAGGATACAAAGCCCGGGAAAACCGTGCTCAATGTGCAAAATGTAACCATCGCATCCAAAATCCATAAAAAGAACGCCGTAAAAAATGTAAGCTTTAAGGTTCGTGAAGGCGAAATTGTTTGCCTTGCGGGTATTGAGGGCAACGGGCAGACGGAATTCGTCGCTGGATTGACCGGCTTGGAAAAGGTTGATTCAGGCAAGATTGAAATGCACGGAAAAGAAATAACCGCTGCGCCGATTCGTGAGCGTTCAAAGCTCGGTATGAGCCACATACCGGAGGATCGTCATAAATACGGTCTGGTCTTAGACTACTCCCTAGAAGAAAACTTGGTTTTACAGCGTTATTGGCAGCCGGAATTTCAAAATAACGGTTTTATCAGAAAGGACGCCGTAAGAAGCTATGCGCAAAAGCTGATCGACCAATACGACATTCGCAGCGGACAAGGTCCCTTGACTCCTGCAAGAAGCATGTCAGGCGGCAATCAACAAAAAGCGATCATTGCACGCGAGATCGATAAAGAGCCCGATCTGCTGGTCGCCGTACAGCCTACACGCGGTTTGGATGTGGGTGCGATCGAATACATCCACAAGCAGCTCGTCGCGGAACGAGATTCGGGAAAAGCCGTCCTTCTTGTTTCCTTGGAGCTTGACGAGGTTATGAATGTGAGCGACCGTATTCTCGTTATGTATGAAGGCGAGATCGTCGGTGAATTTGATCCAAAGACGACCAGCGTCGGAGAACTCGGTCTGTATATGGCAGGCGCAAAGCGCAAGGAAAGCGAGGTGTCCGCAGAATGAATAAATTAAAGCACACTTTAGCAAGCCCCGGCTGCACCAGCATCATGGCGTCGCTGATTTCCATTGCTTTCGGATTGCTTTTCGGTCTATTAATGCTTTTTATCTTCGACGCAAAATTTGCCCTCTATGGCTTTGGAAAAATGATGACGACCGGCTTTGCCTCCTCTGATAAGTTTGCAAAGGTACTTTATCAGTCCGCGCCGCTTATCATGACGGGTCTTGCCGTCGGCTTTGCCTTCAAAACCGGTCTTTTCAACATCGGCGCGACCGGACAGTATACGGTAGGCGCGTTTTGTGCGCTCGTGTGCGTTATCCAGTTCCAGATGCCCTGGTATGTGGGCTTGCTTGCCGCCTGCATCGGCGGCGCGATCTGGGGCGCCATTCCCGGTATCTGCAAGGCACAGTTCAACGTAAACGAGGTCATCACCGCCATCATGTTCAACTGGATCGGGCTGTTTACCGTTAACCTTGCCTTAAACAATATGCCCATGATGCTGGCTAACTATTGGGGCGCAATGAATAAGGATCGCACGGCAAGCCTTGGCAGCGCGAATCCGGCGGGCATCATTCCCAAGCTCGGGCTGGACAAGCTTCTTGGCTCAAACTACATGAACATCAGCATTTTTATCACTATCATTCTGGCTATCGTGATTTGGATCATCCTTAGCAAAACGACCTTCGGGTACGAGCTTAAAGCCTGCGGCTATAACAAAAACGCAAGCATTTACGCCGGTATCAATGCAAAACGCAACATCGTATTGTCCATGCTCATTTCAGGCGCGCTTGCCGGAGTCGGCGGCGGGATCTACTATTTGAGCGGAACGGCGCAGTTTACACTGGTAAAATCGCTGCTTGGTATGGGCTTTAACGGCATACCTGTCGCCCTGCTGGCTAGCTCAAACCCCATAGGCACAATTTTCAGCGCATTGTTTATTTCCTACATTCAAGTTGGCGGCGATGCGATGCAGCCTGAATTTGCAAAAGAAATGATCGACATTATCATTGCCGTTATCATTTATCTTTCCGCCTTCGCACTGCTTATGCGCGGCATGATTACAAAATGGATCAGACCGGATATCGGGAACGTTAACGATGATCCTTCTGTGAAAGTCCTTGAAGAAAATGCGGAAAAGGAGACCGATGAAAAATGAAAATACTTGCTGATATTTTAAGCGCCACCATCATTTTTGCGGTTCCCCTGCTGCTCGTCGCACTCGGCGGTATGTTTTCGGAGCGCAGCGGTATTATCAACATCGCGCTTGAGGGCATCATGATCGTCGGCGCGCTCTTCAGTTGTCTTGCGCTGCGCTATTTTGACGCAAGCGGCTTGGGCGCGAGCGCTCCGCAGCTTGCCATGCTGCTTTCAATTTTGATTGCCGCTGTGACCGGTGCTGTTTTTTCTCTCCTGCTTGCCTTTGCCTCGATAAATTTGAGAGCGGATCAAACGATTGGCGGTACTGCGCTGAACATGCTCGCGCCCGCATTTGCCATCGTGCTGACCTGGTCGATTCAAGGGCAAGGACAGACAACGATACTCATTCCCAAATGGACGCGGATTACGCAAGCTACCTTTGGCATTGCCGAGAATAATGGTTTTTTCCAGACCTTGATTTTCAAGAATTTCTATCTTACGACCGTCGTCGCGTTTATTCTGCTGATTATTGCGATCATCGTGCTCTATAAAACAAAGTTCGGTCTGCGTTTAAGAGCCTGCGGTGAACATCCGCAAGCCGCGGATTCTGTTGGCATCAACGTTTACAGAATGCGCTATGCCGGCGTGTTTATTTCCGGTATTCTCGGCGGTATTGGCGGTTTAGCATACACCATCGCTGCAGGCGCCGGTTTTCAGTCCTCGGTCGCCGGTTACGGCTTCCTCGCCTTGGCGGTTATGATTTTCGGTAACTGGAAGCCGAAGAATATTCTCGGTGCTTCTCTGTTTTTTGCGCTTTTCAAAATCATCGGTTCCTATAGCGGCAGTATCCCCTTCCTTCCCAGCTTTGCTTCGATAAAGTCCAGCGAGTATATCTATCTGATGCTGCCCTATATCGTAACGATGATCGTGCTGGTTCTGACATCCAAAAAATCAAGGGCGCCGAAGGCGGAAGGTGTACCCTACGACAAGGGCTCCAGATAGCCGCGGAGGATCGTTATGGCAAAATTATACTTTCGCTATGGCGCTATGAGTTCAAGTAAGACTGCCAACGCCATCATGGTGAAATACAACTATCATGAACGCAACCAAAACGCCCTCCTTGTAAAGCCGAGAATCGATACGCGGGACGGCGAAACAATCATTGCGTCACGCTGCGGATTAAAGGATGTCTGTATTTTGTTCGATGAAATCGACCTTGATAAAGTTAAGGCGCATGTGTACGACTGTATCATTGTTGACGAAGCACAGTTTCTGAGTAAAAAGGATATTGAAATGCTCGTGGATTTTGTCGATCTCTATCATACACCCGTGATCTGCTATGGTTTGAGGACCGACTTCCAAGGAAATCTATTTGAAGGCAGTATGTGGCTTTTAGCCTGGGCGGATACGATTGAGGAGATCAAGACAGTATGCTGGTGTGGCAAAAAAGCAACCTGTAACGCGCGTTTGGATGGCAAGGGCGGAATCACCAAAGTTGGCGAACAAGTCGTTCTTGGCGCGGACGATAAATATATTGGCTTATGCCGCCGACATTGGCGGCTAGGCAATCCGGGAAACAGCTTAAAAAAGGAGGATGAATAATGAAAATTTACGTTGCAAGCAGCTTAAACAACCGTGATATGGCTGCAAAATTAGTCAGTCAGCTCCGTTTGAGCGGACACATGATCACTTATGATTGGACACAGCGCGGTGACGTCAGGAACAATGGCGAAATGGCGATGCTTGAGACCTCACAAAATGAGATAAACGCCGTTATGAACGCTGATTGGGTCATCGTCCTTCTTCCCGGTGGAAAAGGCACACACACCGAATTAGGTGTTGCTCTTGCGACGAGGGAAAGAAAGAAAATATGGATCTGGTCGGAAGACGAGGCTCCCTTCGGCGGCGGTTCCGCCACCTGCGTGTTTTATCATCATCCCGATGTAACCTGTCTATCGTGCAGCTTTGAAGATCTTTGCGCAAGAGTCAATGCTGAGATCGAATAAATAGCATAAAAGCAAAACCCTTCGCTTGCGTATCAATGCAGCGAAGGGTTTTTTTATTGATTCGTTTGCCGTCAAACAATGATCGCTATTTGTTAAATAAGTTTTGGAAAAAACCGCCTATCTTATTTACCAGATTCCCAACTTTTTTTGCAAAATTGCCGGCGTCATCAGCAAATTTTTCAAGACTTTCCTTTGCCTGGCTCGCCTTTTGTACGGTATTACCCAGCGAAACGAGTTTTTCACGAAGCTGGTTTGTATCAAGCTTTTCAAAGCTCCTGCAAAGCTTCAATAGCTGCTCTCTTTGTCCGTCGCTAACCTGTATGTTATACTGCTTTGCCAGCATATCGATCTGCGTTTTTACCTGATCATCCGTCATATTCACGGTCTGATCCAGAATACCCTTCAGCTCATTAATGAGTGTGGTGGCTTCATCGCTGCCGATATACTCTGCAAGATTGCCCGTGACCACCAGCTCCTCCGCGCCGACGCTCTTTGCAAGCTCGGATAGCGTATTGCCGGAAACCGATTCATACGCCTTATATACACCCGTAAGCGCAGCAGTACCCGAAACGGGATGCGGCGCGCTTACCATAACACGCGCGTCTGCAATGCCGGCCGTCGTTAAAGCGTTTTTATACATGTCAGGCGTGCAGTAATTGATATTATTTGTCAGTACAGTCAAGCCCTGTCCTACTGAAAGGATCTGGATATACACGCAAGAAAGCGCGACATTGCCAATTTTCTGATCGTCGATCAGTCCCGATAAATACGCTTTTTCATCCGCATTCGTAACGATAATCTCCGGCACGTCTCCGGGATTGATGCCGAAATCTTTGTAAATTTGCTGACGTTCTTCCACGGTCAGATCGGCTGCAATGGCAACGCGTTTATCCCCCGCCTCCGCAGCGAAAGCAGGAACCGCCAGCCCTAAAAGGCACAGCCCCGTCAGCATCAGCGCAATCGTTCTTTTCATTCTCATAAGAACCTCCTGTGTTTCCTAGCACTTTTCACTTTCTGTAGTATACCACAGGGACAGCCCAATACTATGACGAGTCTGTTAAAATTATTGCTATAATCTATGAAAAGCGGCGTTACCGTCGCTTTTCATACGCTATTTATAAAGCATGATTCTATTTTTCATCAAGTCGTATTAGAATGCTTCGGGCTACACCGATCCCGTTTGCAGATGCCTGCTGTAAGCCTCGCGTCACGGACGCGCCATCGCCAATCGCCCGCAAGCCCTTGATGCTTGTCTCAAAGTCCTTGTCAATCACAACCTTATTGGAATAGAATTTGACCTCGACGCCGTAAAGCAGCGTTTCATCGCTGGCAATGCCCGGCGTCACCTTATCAAGTGCCATGATCATCTCTTCAATATCGACCATGATCCGATGCGGAAATACCAGCGAAAGATCGCCGGGAACCGCGTCTTTAAGCGTAGGGATCAGATTATTTCTGCAAAGTCGCCCCTCCGTCGTCCTTCTGCCTCTGCGAAAATCTCCAAAGGTCTGCACCATGATTCTGCCATCACAGAGCATGTTGGAAAGCTCGGCGATCTTCTTTCCGTATTGGATGGGGGTCTTAAACGGTTTTGTGAAGTTTTTCGATACCAGAATGGCAAAGTTGGTATTGTTGGTTTTGTACTCCGCCGACTTATACGCATGACCGTTGACGACCGCCAGGCCGTTGTCATAGTATTCCGTAGCCACCTCGCCGCTTGGATTTGTGCAGAAGGTTCGTACCTTATCGTCAAAGGTTGGCGTATAGTATACCAGCTTCGCCTCATACAGGTTTTTATTGAGGAAAGCCATGACCTCGTCGCGCACCTCAACACGCACGCCTATATCAACCGTACCAACCTTGGTTTCGATGTCATGCGCTTCGCAAATACTCTTAAACCACTCGGCGCCCTCACGTCCCACGGCCGCCACGACCTCGTCGGCATAGTAAACGTCCGTATCCGTCTTTATTCCCTTCGCCTTTTGATTTTCGATGATGATATCCTTCACCATCGTGTTAAAGATGATCTCTACGCCACAATCCAGCAGGTGCTTTTGAAATTTGGTATAGATTTTATACCCTTCCTCCGTACCCAAGTGGCGAATCGGGCAATCGATCAGCTTCAGATTCGCGTTGATCGCTTTTCTGCGAATCTCAATCAAGGCGTCTTGTTTATCAATACCGTATACATTCTCATCCGCGCCAAATTTCAAATAAATGGAATCGGATTCTTCGATCAATTCCTTTGCCTTTTCGTAGCCCAGAATTTCCGGTAAATTACCGCCCACATCCGGAGAAAGGGAAAGCTTCCCATCCGAAAAAGCACCGGCGCCGGCAAAGCCTGTGGTTATTGAGCAAGGTTGACAACCTACACATTGCTTGGTAATACGCTTGGGACAGTTCCTATGTTCAATGGATCTGCCCTTTTCCACCATAAGGATACGAAGCTCAGGCTTCTGCCTTTTTAGCTCATAGGCACAAAATATACCGGAAGGTCCGGCGCCGACAATGATCACGTCATACTGTTTTTCCATTTCAATCCCCTTTTTTGCATTATGGATGCGGCTGACCGGAACGGTACGCGGCCATAATGCTTTTGAAAATATCTCCGTTTGAAGGCGGCGTCCAAGTAATCGCGTTCGCGCCGGCCTCAATCGTTTCCAAAATCGTTTCATCGCTTGGGCCGCCGGTTGCCATGATCGGAAAATCGGGCGCTTCCCGGCGTATTTTTCTTACTAGCTCCGGCGTCTGCGCGGCTGCCGAAACATTAAAAATATCTGTTCCCGCATTTATGCGCTCCTTTACGTTGAGGTTCTCATTCACTACGGAAACAATAATGGGTATATCGACCCGATTGGAAACCTGCTTAACCACCTCATTGGCTGTCGGTGCATTGAGCACAACGGCGGTTGCACCCTGCATTTCCGCAAACATCGAAAGGTTCACAGCTCGTTTTCCCGTTGTAAGTCCCCCGCCCACGCCGGCAAAGACCGGAATATCGGCAGCCATAATGATTGCCTGCGTAATGATAGACTGCGGTGTGAACGGATAGACCGCAATGACGGCGTCCGCGTTAACATTGCGGATAATACATATGTCCGTTGAAAACACAATGGACTTGATCCTCTTACCAAAGATCACGATACCGCTGCATTTTCGGATCACCTCCGGCACACGCAACGCAAATTTTCTTAAAGTACCATCTACCTGCGGTGGTGGCATCTTCGTATCCATAGGGAGTACCGTCCTTTTTCCCAATATATCTCATAGTATAGCATGTCTGCATGTTTGTGGGAAGCGAAGTAATTGTGAAAATAGGACGTATTTTGTATGAACGTCATAAAAAAAGCTCTGCTTTTTCAGCAGAGCTTTTAGCTTGATTTTATTCGTCGTCATCGTCCTCATGCTTCGCAGACTCGATGATCTTTTTCGCTTCAAACGCAGGTACGTCCTCATAGCGAACAAATTCGCTCGTAAAGGAGCCGCGCGCCTGTGTCATAGAACGAAGGTCGGTAGCGTACTTGAACATCTCCGAAAGCGGCGCTTCCGCGACGATCTCCGTACCGTCTTCACAGGGATTCATGCCCAAAACGCGTCCACGGCGGCTGGAAAGGTCGCCCATGATTGCGCCAGTGTAATCGCTGGGAACGAGGATTTTATAGCAATAGATTGGTTCGATCAAAGCGGGCTGTGCTTTTGCGCAGGCCTCTTTATACGCGAGTCTTGCGGCAGATTTGAAAGCGACTTCTTTAGAGTCTACCGGATGATACTTACCAAAGAACAGCGTTGCCTTTACGCCAATCATGGGGTATCCCGCCAAAACGCCACGCTGCATGGCCTCGCGCGTACCTTTTTCAACAGCCGGGATATACTCCCTAGGTACAACGCCGCCGACGATTGCGTTGACAAACTCAAAGTCCGTACCGTCCGTTGTCGGTTCAAAGCGCATATTGACTACGCCAAACTGACCGCTGCCGCCGGTCTGCTTTTTATGCTTACCTTCCGCTTCCGCCTTGCCGCGAATGGTCTCGCGATAAGGAATACGGGGGTCGCTGATTTGCGCTTCAACACCGGACTTGTTCTTCAGCTTGGAGCACAGAACGTCCAGATGCACTTCACCTAAACCGCAGATCAGCACGTCGCCGGTCTCTACGTTCTTCTCAATTTTCATTGTGGGATCTTCCTCAAGAAGCTTGTTTAAGCCCGCGAATACCTTGTCTTCTTCGCCCTGCTTCTTTGCGGAGACCGCCAGACCGATGCTCGGCTTCGGGAAATCGATGGGATCAAAAATTACCGGCTGCGCGGCATCGCAAAGCGTATCGCCGGTATTCGTATACTGTAGCTTCGCAAGGGCGCCAATGTCGCCCGCAATCAGCTTATCGCAGTTGATGGACTTTTTGCCGCGAAGCATTACGGGTGCGCCGGGTTTTTCGCTTTTATCCGTGTTGGGATTATAGGGCGTCACATCGGCGCTCAGCGTTCCGCGGAACACCTTTATGATCGAATATTTGCCGAACTGGTCGATCATCGTCTTCATGACCTGCGCTGCAAATTTGCCATCCTTCTCAACGACTACAGCTTCGCCTGTCTTTGCATCTTTTGCACTACGGGTTACACATTTATCGGCAGAAGGCATATAGTGGATCAGATTATCCATCAAGGTCGTAACGCCGATGTTCGGCAAAGCCGCGCAGCAGCATACGGGAGTCACGATTCCATCAAGCACGCCCTTAGACAGTCCGCGTAAAAGCTCGTCATGGCTCAATTCACCGCTGTCGAAGAATTTTTCCATGAGTTCCTCATCGCTCTCCGCGGCGGCTTCGGTGAGTTGCTCAAAGAGCTTTTGCGCCTCATCCTTGAGGCCGGCGGGAATCTCGGTGTCTTTTTCGTTTTTGCCGTCAAAAAGCTTCGCCTTCATGTTAATGATATCAACATAGCCCTTGAAGGCGCCGCCTTCCATGATCGGAAGCTGTATCGGCACTACGCTAGGACCGAATTCTTCGTTTACTTCACCCATGACTTTTTCAAAGTTCGCATTTTCACGATCCATCTGGTTAATGACCATCATGCGAGCCTTGCCGTACTTCTTTGACATCGCCATGGCTTTTTCAGATCCGACCACAGGGCCGGAAACCGCGCCTACAACAATCAGTGCAGCATCACAAAGCGCAAACGCTGAAGCAACTTCGCCATAAAAATCAAAGAAACCGGGAGCGTCAATTAAATTGATCTTGACGTCCTTCCACTCTAAGGGAGCGAGCGCCATATTGATGGAGATATTACGTTTGACCTCTTCGGGATCGAAGTCGGTAGTCGTAGTGCCGTTTTCAACGCGGCCAAGACGCTCGACTAAGCCTGCATTGAGCAGTATGGCTTCCGTAAGCGTAGTTTTACCTTCGCTGCCATGACCAAAAACGCCAATGTTCCGAATGTTTGCTGCACAGTAATTTTTCATTTCTTTCCCCCTGATGGTGTAAGATTATCTTCATGAAATTGAAATTTGGGGTGCATACTGCACCAAATATTATTTTAACAGTGCTGGAACTGCTTGTAAAGTCCCATAAAGCAAAGAAAAGAAAAAAAACGGGCGAAAATGCCCGCTTTTTCATAAGATACTCCGAATTAGCCGCATTTGCTGAAGCCGCAGGCTCTGCATATTACGCAGCCGCCCTCGTGCATCATGTCGGAACCGCACTCCGGGCAGGGCGTCAAGGCGGTTTCTTTCGCCCCCGCATCTTCATGAGTATGCGTAAGCAGCGCTTCGTCGTCCACCGCTTCGATCGGCTTCATTGCCGTTCCTCCCTCTGCGCCTGCAAGCGCACGCTGCGCGTCTTCCTCAGCTTTGATTTTGGCAACCTTTTCAAGTACACGCCCAATCGCATCAGGGCAGGATAAAACCTTTATGTTTTTGTTGATCGCGCGCTGACGCAAGGTCGAATGGCAGCGAATGCCTTTGAGCTGCTCGATGATCGCGTCAACCTCCATACCGGAGCGGAGCGCTGTCGAGATCAGCCTGCTGGTCGCCTCGCTTTGACTTGGGCAGCCGCCCGCGCGCCCGAGATTTGCAAATACCTCGCAGATCCCCTGCTCGTCATAATTGACGGTAACATAAAGGTTTCCGCAACCGATCACCACTTTTTCGGTGATGCCCCGCGTGATTTCCGGTCTGGCTCGCGGCGTAATCCTCGCAGTGCTCTCCCCCGTTTCTTTCTTTTTATCGCCAACGTAGAGCACCTGCTCGCTGCGACTTCCGTCACGGTAGATCGTAACGCCCTTGCAGCCGAGCTTATAGGCAAGCATATAGACCTCTGAAACATCGTCGCGGCTCGCTTCATGCGTGAAATTAACCGTCTTTGAAACCGCATTATCCGTGTTGCGCTGAAACGCCGCCTGCATCCGAATGTGATAAAGCGGCAAAATATCATGCGCCGTAACAAATACCTGCTTGACATGGTCGGGGATTTCCGCCATATGCTGAATTGTGCCCTCCGCCGCAATCCTCCGCATCAGTTCCTCAGAGTAAAAGCCCTCTTGTCTGGCGACTTCCTCAAAATAGGGATCGACCTGGGGCAGTTCATCATTATCCATCACATTGCGCACGAAGGAAAGTGCGAACAGCGGCTCTATGCCGCTTGACGCTCCGCAAATAATCGAAATCGTGCCGGTAGGCGCGATCGTCGTGCAGGTCGCGTTACGGCAGGGCGCTTCATCCTTGATCGTACTTTGCTCAAAGGCGGGAAACGCACCCCGCTTTGTCGCGAGTTTCTCGCTGTATTGATGCGCGCGTTGATTGATAAAGCTCATAATATGCTCCGCCGCCGCAACACCGTCTTCGGAATTGTAAGGAATCCCGAGTCGAAAGAGCATATCGGCAAAGCCCATCACACCTAAACCGATCTTTCGGGTAGCGAGTGTCTGAGCTTCGATTTCCGGCAGTGGATACCTATTAACTGTAATTACATTATCAAGAAAGTGAACGGCTGTATCCACAACCTCTCCCAGCAGCTCATAATCGACACGGCATAGCCCGTCCACCTCTTTAAGCATACGGCTTAAATTGATGGAGCCTAGATTGCAGCTTTCATAAGGCAGCAGCGGCTGTTCGCCGCATGGGTTCGTCGATTCGATCTCGCCAAGCTGAGGTACGTTGTTGTCCCGATTCATTCGGTCAATAAATACAATCCCCGGTTCGCCGTTCGCCCACGCGCTATCCACGATCATGTCATAAACCTTTCGCGCGTTAAGCTGCCCTGTGATCCTTTTATCATGCGGATCGATCAGATCATAGGGTTTATTTTCAAGAACCGCCTCCATAAATTTTTCTGTAATCGCAACGCTGATATTAAAGTTGCTGATCTCTTTATCCTTTGATTTGCACTGGATAAAAGAAAGAATATCAGGATGATCGATCCGAAGGATGCCCATATTAGCGCCGCGTCTGGTTCCGCCCTGTTTGACCGCTTCCGTAGCGGCATTGAAAACGCGCATAAAGCTTACCGGCCCCGACGCAACCCCGCCGGTAGAACGCACCGTCGCACCCATCGGACGCAGCCGCGAAAACGAAAAGCCCGTACCGCCGCCGCTTTGATGGATCAATGCGGCGTTTTTTACCGCGTCAAAGATCTCCGGCATCGAATCTCCCACCGGCAGTACGAAGCAGGCGGAAAGCTGCCCTAGCGGTTTTCCCGCGTTCATCAGCGTCGGTGAATTGGGCATAAAGCATAGCTCTGCCATGATCTTAAAAAACTCTCCCGCCGTCTTTGAGACGTCAGCTTCGGGATCAAATTGCCGATCTGCCGCCGCTATCGCGTCCGCAACTCGATGCAGCATCATTTCCGGTGTTTCCGCGAGCTGCCCCTGGGAGTCCTTCGCAAGGTATCTCTTTTCCAATACGCGCATGGCGTTTTCACTAAAATTCGACATGGTATTTGCTCCTGATGAAATATATGGTATTGATCTATCCAATCAATACCATATATTGTAGCATGTACTGAAAAAATCCACAATATGTATTCTATTTCAAATTCATATGGCGCGCCATTTCATAGATCAAGATTCCCGCTGCCACCGACGCATTCAGCGATTCCGCCCTTCCCATCGGCAGGCGATATAAATAGCAAAGAGAGGCGACCTCATCGCTTACGCCATTCCCTTCATTTCCAATCACCAGCACCGATTTTGACGGAAGATCGGGAAAGAGCTCGCTGCCCTTCAGGTGGGCGCAAAGCAGCAAAAAGTCCTGCCCGGATAAGCGTGTCATAATCTTTGGCAGATTGCACTTCCAGACGGGCAGATGATAAACCGAACCCATCGTTGAGCGCAGCGCTTTTGGCGAAAAGGGATCCGCGCAACCATCTCCCAGCAGGACGCCCCCCGCACCCAAAGCATCTGCGCTTCGTATAATCGTCCCCATGTTTCCGGGATCCTGAACGGCATCTAGCGCAACGATAAGCCCTTGTGGGAAACGCTGCGGAAGTTCATTTTCAGGCGTTCTTACGCAGGCACAGACCCATTGCGGCGTCTGTGTGTTCGATACGCTTTCCATCACCGTTCTTGAAACAAGATGCACCTGTGCGCCTTTTTGCTCTAGCAGCTCTGCGATTTCAGCATGTCCTTCTTCAAGAAACGCTTCCTCTATTTTAATATCGGCTTTCAACGCTTCTTGCAGCATGCGTATGCCCTCAATAAAATGCAGGCCGCTTGCGTCGCGTTCCTTCTTCATGTGCAGGGCTTTCGCCCGTTTTACCGTTTCGTTTCGGGTACTTTCAATAAGCATAGTATTCTTCCTAATAGAAAATGCGAGCGATCCATACAAATGAACCGCTCACTCTTTTGCACTTTTGTTTATGCCCGCGCTTCAATCGCGACTTCGGCAAGCTTTTTGAACGCAGCCATATCGTTGACGGCGAGATCGGCAAGAACCTTACGGTTGACATCGACACCGGCGATCTTCAAGCCGTTGATCATACGGCTGTAGGTGGTTCCGCACATTCTGGCGCCCGCATTGATACGAGCGATCCAAAGCTGGCGATATTCGCGTTTTTTCAGCTTACGTCCGACATAAGCATATGCCATGGACTTCATGACCTGCTGAGAAGCTGCACGATACTGCTTGCTCTTAGCGCCAAAATAGCCCTTGCTCATTTTGAAAACTTTACGACGTTTTTTAACGGCATTGACTGCCCTTTTAATCCTGGCCATTGTAATACCTCCTCTTACTTATAGGGAATGAGTTCGCGAACCTTTTTGGCTTCGCAATCTGCAATGTAACCGCCCTGACGCAGCCTGCGGCCACGCTTGGTGGTCTTTTTGGTCAGGATATGGCTTTTGTAAGCCTTGGCACGTTTGATCTTACCTGTCTTGGTAAGGTTGAAGCGTTTTGCTGCACCCCTGTGGGTCTTGATCTTTGGCATGGGGTTTCCTCCTTGATGGATATTAGTTTTTCGGTGTTAGTATCATGAACATATTGCGACCTTCCTGCTTGGCAGGCTTGTCGATCGCAGCAGTTTCATTGACCATCTCATAAAAAGTGTTCATTACATCCAAGCCAATATCGCCATGCTTGGCCTGACGACCACGGAATCGTATCGAGACCTTAACCTTGTCGCCGTTTTGCAGGAATTTCGTACACGCCTTTGCTTTGACCTCCATGTCGTGCGTGTCGATGGTAGCGGAAAGACGAATCTCCTTTAGGTCGATAACTTTCTGATTCTTTTTCTGCTCCTTTTCCCGCTTGCCCTGCTCGAACCTGTATTTCCCGTAATCCATGATCTTACATACGGGCGGTTCTGCCTGCGGCGCGATCTTGACAAGATCCATACCTGCCTCATCCGCCATGCGCATTGCGACCTCCAGCGAAACAATGCCCTGCTGGCTGCCGTCTTCTCCGATAAGACGCACTTCTTTATCGCGGATCTCCTCATTGATCATCAGTTCATCCTTGGCTATGGGTAGACACCTCCAAAAAAAATTTGTGAACGCAAAAGCGCCCACAAATCCCAATACGAATGCATTGCCATAACCGTGCCTGACTGTTTCGCCGGCAGGTGAGAAGCGGGCGGCCTCTGCTTGAACCTTTTGAATTATATGTGCTTTTCATCCAAATGTCAACACATTTTTATGTATGCTATG
>CAZNJN010000031.1:0-15604 GCA_964573365.1 uncultured Oscillospiraceae bacterium | reverse complement strand
TTATGCGTGGATGCCGATCCGCAGGGCAACAGCACCAGCGGGCTGGGCGTAGACAAGGACGGCGCGGAATACAGCGTATACGACGTGCTGATCAACGGCATAGATGCGGCAGAAGCAAAGGTAAAAACGCAGATCGAAGGACTGGAGCTTCTCGTTGCGCGCAAGGAGCTGGCAGGCGCGGAGGTGGAGCTGGTGAGTGCGCTCGCGCGTGAAACGGTGCTCAAACGCGCGCTGGACAAGGTACGGGATGAGTACGATTATATCCTTATTGACTGTCCGCCCTCGCTGGGACTTTTGACCGTCAACGCTTTGACGGCGGCGGACACGCTGCTTGCGCCCATCCAGTGCGAGTATTACGCGCTTGAAGGGCTCTCGGATCTGATGAATACGGTCAAGCTTGTGCATCAAAGCTTAAACCCCCGCTTGCAGGTGGAGGGCGTGGTGCTTACCATGTTTGACGCCCGCACGAATCTTTCGGGGCAGGTGGTCACAGAGGTCAAAAAGTTCTTCAAAAATAAGGTGTACAAGACCATTATTCCGCGCTCCGTGCGCTTAGGCGAAGCGCCGAGCTTCGGACTGCCCATTACGCTCTATGATGAACGCTGCGTTGGCGCAAAAGCATACATGGCGCTTGCACAGGAGGTCATCGACGCGAATCAGGAACAGGAGTAAAATGCTATGGCTATGAAAAAAGGACTGGGAAAGGGGCTTGACGCGCTCCTTGGCGAATATGACGAGGCGGTACACAGCGGCATACAGGAGGTGGACATCTATTCCATCGACACCAATGCCGAGCAGCCCCGCAAAACCTTTGACGAGGAAAAACTGAAGGAGCTGGCGGCGTCTATCGAGCGTCACGGAATTTTACAGCCCATCGTGGTGCGTCAAAACGGCGCGCGCTATACCATCGTCATGGGCGAGCGACGTTTTCGCGCGGCGCGCATCTGCGGCTTAAGCAAGGTTCCCGTCATCGTGCGTACCCTTGAGGATGCGCAGGCTATGGAGGCGGCGCTGGTAGAAAATTTACAAAGAGAGGATCTCAACCCCGTTGAAGAAGCCTCCGGTATAAGGTATCTGATGGAGCAGCAGGATCTTACGCAGGAGGAAGCCGCGGAGCGCCTTGGCAAGAGCCGTCCGGCGGTTGCAAACTCGCTGCGCCTGCTTTCGCTGCCTTCTGGCGTTCTGGAGCTTTTGCGCGGAGGCAGCATACAGGCGGGACATGCCCGCGCGCTCGTCGCGATCAAGGATGAAGCAAAGCAGATCGAGCTTGCAGAGCGCATTGTGCGCGACTCGCTGTCCGTGCGCGATGTGGAGGCGCTCGCTAAGGACAAGCCAAAGGCGCCGAAAAAGGAAAAGTCCGCGATTGAGCGGAGCACTGACCTTGCGGCGGCGGAAACCGCGTTTCGGGAGAGACTCGGCACCAAGGTGCAAATTCTCGGAAATGAGAAAAAGGGAAAAATTATTATTGAGTATTACAGCAAAACAGAACTGCAAAGCATATATGACCTGATTGCGGGCATGGAAATGGAGTAAGAAATGCACCTGTTTCTCTACGGAGAGAGCGGAGCCGGAAAAAGCTATTCCATCTGCCGTGCTCTTGAGAGCCTGCAAATCGAAGCGAAGGGCTTTTCCACAGAAAAAATACAAGCGGAGGACGGAAAGAGCCGCGTAGAGATCCGCTATAACGGAAAAACGGAGATCGCGGCGGAGGGCGAATGTGGCGCGTACCGCGTTTATCCCGAGCGCTTTGACGCGGCGGCGGACGCTTTAGCTAAGGTTTGCGCCGGCGACGTCGTGCGCATGGACGAGCTTGGCCGTCTTGAAAAGGACGCGGCGCGTTTTCGCGGCGCCGTGCTTGCTACGCTGAAAAAACCCTGCCGCGTGATCGGGGTATGCAAGGACGAGGATATACCCTTTATGAAAGAGGTGCGCGAAACACCCGGCGTGCGCACGCTGCATTTGAGCTGCAATACAAGACAGGAGACCTTCCGCATCGTGCGCGATTTTCTGCGCCCGCGTTCGTTGAGCGAAGCGCTCGGCGTAGGCATAGGCGTTACGGCGGTGATCGGCGGCGGCGGGAAAACCAGTCTTTGTGAGGCGCTTGGGCGCGAGCTTGCGAAAGAGGATCGCGTGGTACTCACGACGACTACGCATATCGCTATGCCCACAAAGCTGCCGTTAGCACAGGACGAGAGCGCCCTAAAAGCGATGCTTGAAACGCAGAATCCCGTCTGGATCGCCTCGCGCGCGGAAAACTATAAGCTCTGCGCGCCAAAGGAGGGTATGGAGGAGCTGCTCTGCTGCTGCGACTGCCTGATCGTAGAGGCGGACGGTTCAAAGCAGCTTCCGCTCAAGGCGCACGCGAGCCATGAGCCGGTCATTCCCAAGGGCGCAAAGGTCATTAGCGTGATCGGCGCGGACGCCTTTAACAGACCGATCCGCGAGGTCGTCCATCGGCCGGAGCTTTTTGCGGCGGCGGTCGGCGCGTCCCTTGACGATCTTGTCAGCGGAGAAATGGCTGCACTTTCGGCGCGGTATGCGGATACGGTGCTGATTAACAAGACGGAAACGGCGGAGCAGCTGCACGAGGCGCGCGCCTTTGCGGCGGCCAGGCCGCATAAAAGGACGGTCATCGCATCGCTGCACGCTTTGTATCCGGTCATCGAGATATGGGAGGGCGAGCTATGCGTGTGGTAATTCGGGGTGCAGGAGATCTGGCGACGGGCATCGGACTTCGTCTGCGCCGTTCCGGCTTTGCGGTGATCATGCTGGAGGTCGCCGCGCCCAGCGCCATTCGCCGCACGGTCGCGATGAGCGAAGCGGTGCGAAAGGGTGAAATGCGCGTAGAGGATCTACGCGGCGTGCTTTGCGACTCGCCTGAGAGCGCATTGCGCGCAGCTTCGGTAGGCGATATTGCGCTGCTTGTTGATCCAATGGGCGAAAAACTGCCCATGCTTAGAACGGATGTTCTTGTTGACGCGATCATTGCGAAAAAAAATATCGGTACGCGTATCGATATGGCGCCCTATGTGGTGGCGCTGGGACCGGGCTTTACGGCGGGGATCGACTGCCATGCGGTGATCGAGACCATGCGCGGTCACGACCTTGGGCGTGTGTTCTATATGGAAGGCGCGAAAGCCTGCGCGGATACGCATGAGCCGGGCGAGATCGGCGGCTATACACATGAGAGAGTCATGCATACGCCCTGCGCGGGACAGTATGAGCCGGTGGTGGAGATCGGTGAAAAGGTAAGCGCGGGGGACGTGGTGGCCTATGTAAACGGCGAATGCGTCAAGGCGAAGATCGCCGGCATCCTGCGCGGACAGCTTCCGCCGGGACTTGACACCTTCGCGGGCATGAAATGTGCGGACGTCGATCCGCGCTGCAAGCGCATCCACTGCTTTACGGTATCGGACAAGGCGCGCTGTTTGGGCGGCGCCGTGCTTGAGGCGATATTGCACAGGTATACAATGAAGTAACGGGAAATAAGCGAAAAGAAAAGAGCCGCGGCTTTGAGCTGCGGCTCTTTTTCTGTGCATACTTTTATTTTCCCGCCAGAGCGATGATGGCGTCGGCAATCATCTTGGTGTGGTACATCAGATCGTCCACTGCCATAAACTCGTCAGCCATGTGGATACGGTTGTCGCCGCCGGGAATCTCGGGACCGAAGGCGACCGCGTTTCCGATGCAGCGCGCATAGGTTCCGCCGCCGATTTTCATGGGCGGCAGGTATTCGCCGGAGCGCGCCTCGTAGACGGCGAGCAGCTTTTGCACAAGCTCGCTGTTTTCGCTCACATAGTGTCCCGCCTTGAAGGCGGTGTCGCCGCGTGTGCCAAGGGGCGCCGCGTCGAGTCTGGAAAGGATCAGATCGTTGTCCATGGTGATCGGATAGCGGATGTCTATGTCAAGGCGATAGCCCTTTGCATCCCATCGCATCAAGCCCGGGTTCAACGTAAGGCAGCCGGATTCATCCTCGCAGCTAAGACCGATCGTTTCGCCGTGAGTGTCATAGGCAAGCGTCTTATGCAGCGCGGAGATGTTGGCGGCGTCCTCCTCGGGGAGATGGGAGGAAAGGCGCGAAAGCAGGTCGAGCATACCAAGGAGCGCATTTTTTCCATCTTCTGGCAGCGAAGCATGCGCGCCTACGCCAAGCAGTGTGATCGAGGTTCCGCCGTGCGTCGTGTCCAGCGTAGCTTCAAAGCCGCGCTCCTTGAAAAAAGCATCCGCGACGGGCTCGATCAGCGCACGATCAAGAGGAACAAAAGCCGTTGCTTTTCCGGGTACGGCGTTGACCACCGTTCCGGCGTTTAAGGTGATCGCGGAAGGGGAGGAAAAGCTTTTTTCAAAGCAGCAGTGGAAAATGCCCTTTTCACTGTTGACGAGCGGATAGTTGGCATCCGGCGAAAAAGCGATGTCCGGCAGAGGGCGGTTCTCGATGTAGTGCTTCATGCAGCCCATACCGCATTCCTCGTCACAGCCCATCATCAGACGTACCGTGCGTTCAAGCGGAATACCGCAGCTCTTTACGGCGGCAAGCGCGAAGATGGCCGCGATCGCGGGGCCTTTGTCGTCAAGCGCGCCGCGTCCGTAGATGCGCCCGTCTATAAGCTGCGCGCCAAAGGCAGGCTTTGTCCAGCCCTCGCCCTCGGGGACGACGTCCAGATGTGTGAGGATGCCCAGCGTTTCCTTGCCGTCGCCATAATCGGCATAACCGATATAACCATCCAGATCGGTGGCGGTAAAGCCGAAGGACGAGCAGAGAGAAAGCGCAAAGTCGAGCGCGCCCTTGACGTCGTTTCCAAAGGGCGCGCCTTCAACCGCGGCGGCGCTGTTGGAAACACTCGCATAGCGTATAAGCTCCTGCAACGCGCAAACGATGCGATCCTTGTGTGTATCGATCCATTGATCTACTTGTTTGTTCATAGTGAACCTCCTTGGCTTGAATGTCTATATAAAGTGGTTCAAAGAACCGCAAAATAAACGTAGGGGCGTTTAGTTGAAGCTTCTAAAGCCGCGGCCAAGCACCTCCTTGGTTTCGATGATGGAGAACATAGCCTTGGGATCCTCGTGCTTGACGATTGCCTTCAGGCGCGCGATCTCGGAGGAACGCACCATGCAAAGCACGATTTCCTTAGGCTCATGCGTATAGCCGCCCTCGCCGTGCAGATAGGTCAGCCCCTTGCCCATGTCCTCCAGTACATGCGGCGCAATGCTTTTCCACTTGTCGGAAAAGATCAGTACCGTATTGGTGCGGTTAAAGCCGCGAAGTCCTCCGTTGAATACGGCGTTGGCGACAAAGGAGGCAAGGATGGAAAGCAGCGCAAGCTCCAGCCCCTTGGTAAAGCCGAGCAGCGACATAATCAGCAGGTTAAAGAGCAGGGAGATCGAACCCATGGGAACGCTGAGCTTGCGCGAGAGGATCAGGGCGATCACATCCGTACCGCCAAGCGTTGCGTCGCGGTTTACCACAAACACGGAGGTCGCGCCGGTGATGCAGGCGCCCGCCGCCACGGAGAGAATGGGATTGCTCACGCCAAAGTCAAGACCCTGTGTAAGCTCGTAAAACAGGGTAAAGATCAGCGGCGCAAAGGCGCTGAAAACAACGGTTTTAACGCGTAGATGCTTTAGCCCCACGATAATTGTCGGAATATTGAGCGCGATGATGAAGATCCATGCGGGAAGTCCGAAAACATAGTTGATCAGCATGGCAAGGCCGGTATAGCCGCCGGAGAGAACCATGTGCGGTACATAAAAGCCCTGTATGGCTGCAGCCTGTACGAAGCATACCGCGGCAATAATCAGCAGGGTTAAGGAGTCTTCTTTCCAATTAAATGGCTCTTTGATAATAGGTAAAGTCATAAGTCTGTTTACCTCCTTTCTCGGTATCGTATAAGCGCACGAAGCGGCGCATACAAGAATGCCGAACCCACATAATATCATGTCTGCGCACGAAGTCAATGGAACAAATGCAAACAATCCACAAAGAATGGAAGTTGCAATCAAGTTCAACATATATTATCATACAGGAACAGAGAAGAAAAAGAAAGGCGGTAACGCATGAATCTGATTCAAGCCTTGATTTTGGGATTGGTACAGGGACTCTGCGAATTCTTGCCGGTATCAAGCTCGGGACATTTGGTTCTGCTGCAAAATATATTCGGGATCACTGAGGATGTGCTCTTTTTTGACACGATGCTCCATGTCGGCACGCTGATCGCTGTTATAGCGGTGTTCTACAAAACGCTTTGGCAAATGCTGAAAAAGCCGCTGCAAAAAAAAGTCTATCTCTTTCTTTGCGCAACGGCTGTAA
This sequence comes from uncultured Oscillospiraceae bacterium, assembly GCA_964573365.1. Lineage (GTDB taxonomy): Bacteria > Bacillota > Clostridia > Christensenellales > CAG-138 > JAQVRG01. The sequence continues at coordinate 9,294 of CAZNJN010000031.1, read as the reverse complement.
CAGGGATTTTCGGCATTCTTTTTGAAAGCCGCATTGAGCAGCTTTTCGGGGGCGGCCTTCTTGGCATCGGTTTTTTGCTGACCTCGTTGATTCTGCTTGTGAGCGAGAGACTCAGCGACGGAACGAAAAAAATCGAGCAGCTCGGCTATGCGCAGGCGGCCGGCGTAGGCTTGGTGCAGGCAATCGCCATCCTGCCCGGCGTCTCCCGAAGCGGCAGCACGATCGCGGGCAGCCGCTTTTTCGGACTCAACAAGGACGCGGCGGCAGAGTTTTCCTTTATTCTTTCCATACCGCCGATTCTCGGATCGCTCCTTTTGCAGCTTAAAGATGTAGCGGAGGAGGGAGTAGCGGATATTTCGCTGCTCTGCGTGCTTGCAGGAACGCTTGTTGCGGCAATTTCAGGCTATATGGCGATCCGCTGGATGCTAAAGCTCATCAAGAACAGAAGTCTCATTGGCTTCTCGATTTATACCGGCATACTGGGCATACTTGTATTGCTCGATCAGTATGCGCTGCATCTGTTTTTTTGATGATCCCCTAAAGAACGGCGGTTCCTCTCAATGCTTCTAGGAAGTGAGTTAAAAAGCAGGCGGCGCGTCAATTTGCGTCCGCCTGCTTGTTTCTGATATGAAACTTGCAAAAACACAGCGTTTTTTATATAATGCTTGTAAATACGGATATGCTGGGCATAGACCGAAATGATGAGAGAGGTGATTCTTCCTTTATGGATGACGGCAGTCCTATACGACTATTGATTTATATTTTTTTACTTCTGCTCGGCAGCGCCTACTTTGCCTCGGCGGAGATGGCGCTTACCAGCGTAAATAAGATCCGCATGATGAGCTATGCGGACGACGGAAACAGGCGTGCGGCAAAGGTGCTAACCATACTCGGCGATTTCGACCGCGCATTGACAACGATCCTAATCGGCAACAACATTATGCAAATCGGCTGCGCGACACTCGCGACGCTTTTAGCGACTCGTCTTTGGGGGAATGGCGCAGTATCGCTTACTACGCTCATTACGACGGTCGTGGTCTTTTTGTTTACGGAGATACTTCCCAAGAGCTTCGCGAAAGCCTGCAACGAGCAATGGGCGCAGGCGGTAAGCGGCTCGATGCTCTTTTTCATGCGCGTCATGAAGCCAATCACCTTGATTTTTAATAAGCTGAGCAATCTTCTCAGCCGCCCCTTTATGAAAAAAAGCGAGCTGCGTCCCACCGTAACCGAGGACGAGCTTCACGATATTATCGATACCATCGTGGAGGAGGGCGAGCTTGACGAGGACGAGGGAGAGCTGGTGCAAAACGCGCTGGAGTTTGCCGAGACCGAGGTGCGCGAAGTCTATACGCCCTGGTATAAGGTCGTCCGCGTCAATCTTTCCATGAGCAGCGAAACGATCATCGATGTGATCAAAAGCTGCGCGCATTCCCGCCTGCCCGTCACGGGACAGCACGGCGCGGTCATCGGAATCTTGCCGATCCGAAGCTATCTCAAGGCCTATCTCAAGGATAAGGACGTGACGCTTTCCGAGGTCATGGTTGACGCCAACTTTGTCGCCGACGATATGCCCATCGACGCGCTATTGCAGACCATGAGCGATAACAAAACGCATATGGTGGTGGTGATTGATCGTGAGGGAAAGACGCTGGGCGTCATTACGATGGAGGATATTCTCGAGGAGCTGGTAGGCGAAATCTACGACGAGGAAGACCCGGAAGGCGGTATTGTCCAATGACGCTGCTGCCTTACCTTGAAATTCTGATACTGATTTGTCTTTCCGCCTATTTTTCGGGTTCGGAGATCGCCTTTGCTTCCTCAAACCGGCTCAGACTTCGCAGCCGCGCCGACGATTCGGATGCAAAGCTAAGCGACAAGCTGGCGCTATACGTCTTCGATCGCTTTGACGACGCGCTCACCTCCATACTCATCGGCAACAACTTGGTCAATATCGCCGCGTCCTCCCTTGCGACGGTGATCGCGATTTCCATTCTGGGCGAGGATTACGCGTGGGTCGCCACGGCCGTGATGACGATTCTTATTATCATCTTCGGCGAGATCCTTCCCAAGATTTTCGCAAGCCGCGATCCGGATCGCTTTGCCGCTAAAGCCTCCGTGCCGCTGCGCGCAATCATGTGGCTGCTCAAGCCCGTGACATGGGCGGTGAACCGCTTTATGCGCTTTGCCTCCGGCCTTTGGCACGGCAGAGAAACCGATGAAGCTGTGACGACAGACGATTTGGAGACCCTGATCGAAACGGCGGAGGACGAGGGCGTCATCGAAGAGGAACGCTGCGACCTTTTGCAAAACGCGCTGGATTTTTCAGATGTGCTTGCCTATGAGATCATTACGCCGCGCGTAGATATGATCGCGATCGATATAGACGACGATTTTTCCGAGCTCATGGAGATCATGGACGCCTCTCCCTATTCGCGCATACCTGTCTATGAGGATACGATCGATCATATCATCGGTATTTTGCATCTAAACCAGGTCTACCGCCGCATGGCCGAGGAGGCGATTCTGGATACCAGCCTGCTTCGGGAGCTGCTTTTGCCTGTGTTCTTCGTACACAAGACCATGCCGCTTGACGATGTGCTTGCCACCATGCGCGCCCGCCATTGCCATATGGTGATTGTCACCGACGAATACGGCGGTACGATGGGCTGCCTGACAATGGAGGATGTGCTGGAGGAGATCGTGGGAGATATTTGGGATGAAACCGACGAGGTCGATCCCGAATTCAAAAAAGTCGGGCGCGAGCTTTATGAAGCGGACGGCGACATGCGTACCACAGACCTCTTTGACGAGCTGGAAATGGACGAGCGTGATTTTGACGACGATAACGCCACGCTTGGCGGCTGGACGATTGAAATGCTGGGGGGATACCCGAAGGTGGGGGATTCCTTTACCTATAAAAATCTCACTGTTACCGTAAAGCGAAGGCGCAATTTGCGCGTGACGAAGCTTACAATCCATGTTGACGCATCGGTAGAAGCCGATCCGCAATAATCATCCCGCAAAGGGAAACAAAAGTTGGGGGTATTTATGCTCAAAGACCAAAGGAGACCCAAGCAAAAGCGCACGGACAGGCGCGACGGCGTGTGGCTAAACGAGCTCGACGCCATGCATGGCTTTACGCCCTATCTGTATCCAAACCGTGCCGACAACGAAGCTTTTATCAAGGAGCAGATCGATTTAACGAATCTGATGGCGTATCTGGAAAAGAAAAACATCGGCAACGAGGATTTCAAATACACCTTTTTTCATGCCATTGTGGCGGCGATGGTCAAAGCTGTGACGCTTCGCCCGCAGCTAAACCGCTTTATACAGGGTAATCGCGTGTATCAACGGCATGTACTTACGACCGCCTTCGTGGTAAAAAAGACGTTTAACGACGAATCGCACGAATCGCTTGCCTTCCTTTATTTTGACAAGGACGCGACCATCGATAGCGTACACGAACAGATCAAGCAGGAGGTAACAACCTTCCGCAAGGGCAACGCGGTGGATAATTCCACGCAGGGTATGGATATGCTTTTGCGCCTTCCCCGCTTTGTGTTAAAGCTCGTGATGAAGTGGCTCTTTAGGCACGATTATAAGGGTACGGTTCCCTATGATCTCATCAAGACCGATCCGAACTACGCAACGCTTTTCTTTTCCAATCTTGGCTCGATCAAGCTCAACGCCGCCTATCATCATTTGAACAACTGGGGAACGAACTCGCTCTTTATCGTGATCGGGGAAAAGCACAAAGCGCCCCTTTACGACGAGGCGGGCAATGTCACCATGCGCGAGGTGCTCGACATCGGCATTACGCTTGACGAGCGCATCGCGGACGGCTACTACTATTCCAAGTCCATTAAGCTGGTGAAATATCTATTACAAAATCCGGAGCTGTTGGAGCTGCCGGCAGAGGAGGAAGTCGATTATGAGTGAAACACGCGTAAAGACGCCATGGCTCGGCAGCATCGGTGATATGCCCGCCACGCTTGAATACTTTGACGGAACGATGTTTGAAGCGGTGCGCAATGTCGCAAAGAAATACCCCGATCTTATCGCCTACGATTTTATGGGCAGCAACGTCAGCTACAGGCAGTTTGTGCGTCAGGTCGTTCGCTGCGCGCGCGCGCTTCGCAATATCGGCATCGGCGCGGGCGACCGCGTTACCATCATTATGCCCAACGCGCCGCAGACGCTCATCATGTTTTACGCCGTGAACCTTGTGGGCGCGGTCAGCAATATGGTGCATCCGCTATCCTCGGAAAAGGAGATTGAGTTTTATATCAGCTTTTCCAAGAGCAAGGCTACGCTGGCCTTAGATCAGACATGGCCGCGTCTTGAAAAGGTGATGAAAAATGTAAAGATCGAAAACCTTATCATTTCCGGCGTGGGCGACGGTTTAGCGCCCGCCAAGCGCGCGGCATACGCCATGGTGCAGTTTTTCAAGGGCGTGCATATTCCCGACGACGCGCCTATCACGCGCTGGCCGGATTTCATCAAAGCCGGCGATGCTTACAAAAACCGCTTCTGGGCGAAGCGCGGCGCAAACGACCCCGCATCGATCCTCTATTCCGGCGGCACGACCGGAAAAACCAAGGGAATCGCCCTTTCCAACTACAATTTTAACGCGCTTGCCGCGCAGATCGTCGCGGTCAACGCTATGTTTAAGCCCGGCGACAAGATGCTTGCCGTCATGCCGATGTTTCACGGCTTCGGTCTGGGCGTGAGCATCCATTCCATGCTTGCAAACGGCGGCCACTGCATTTTGATTCCGATCTTCAACGCCGAAAGCTACGCGGAGCTGCTCAAAAAGCACCAGCCTAACTTTATTGCGGGCGTGCCGACGCTCTACGAGGCGCTCCTTCGCCTGCCGAGTCTGGACGATGTGGATTTGTCCTGTCTCAAGGGCGTGTTTTCCGGCGGCGATTCGCTCTCTGTTGAGCTGAAAAAGCGCTTTGATGAGTTTCTAGCCAAGCATAACGCGACCATCAAGGTGCGCGAGGGCTACGGCACGACCGAATGCGTCACCGCGAGCTGTCTGACGCCGCCGCATATGGCGAAGGAAGGGAGCATCGGTATTCCCTTCCCCGATACCTATTATAAGATCGTAAAGCCCGGCACGATTGAAGAGCTACCCTACGGCGAGGAGGGTGAGATCTGCCTTTCCGGCCCGACGGTGATGCTTGGCTACGTCGATGAACCGGAAGAAACCGCAAATACGCTGAAAAAGCATGAGGACGGACTTGTGTGGCTGCATACGGGAGATTTGGGCATGATGGACGACGAGGGCTTCATTTATTTCCGTCAGCGCATCAAGCGCATGATCGTGACCAGCGGCTATAATGTGTACCCCTCGCAGATCGAAAACATACTGGATGCAAACGATTTTGTGCATATGAGCTGCGTCATCGGCGTACCCGATCCGTATAAGATGCAGCGCGTCAAGGCCTTTGTTGTGCTAAAGCCCGGATTTAAGCCCAGCGAGGAGATCGAGGAGGCGATCCTTGCCTATTGCGGCAAGCATATCGCCAAGTACGCTATGCCCAAGCAGATCGAATTTCGCGAGAGCCTGCCCAAGACGCTCGTAGGCAAGGTAGCTTACCGCGTGCTTGAGAAGGAAGAAGCGAAAAAGCGGGAGGAAACCGAAAAGCAGGCATAAATTGTCTTTCGAAAAACGTGGCTTTGCCACGTTTTTCGAGTTTACACTCTGCGCTTGCTCCTTTAGGAGCGGTCAGCGCATCGTGAGAAGAAGCCCTTGACAGGCAAGGGCTTTCGCTCGCAGCGCGCATGTCGCTGCTCACGAATTTAACTTCCGGGGCTTTCGAGCCCCGAAGCCCCAATAACTTTATCGACAGTCTGAGGACGTGACGAAGCGTCCTTTTTTGCGTCCTATTATTATGAAAGGCTTTTTTTGATATGGGCAAAGAGCAGATCGACAAGATCGATGTCGGTGTTTTCATAAACCATGCGCGCGCCGACGGGATCCTCGATTTCGTTTAGAAGCGGCTCGCCGCAGTCGTAGATCACATCCACGCCCGCATAGTCGATGGGGATGGCGCGGCTGACCGCGCGCGCGATCGACAGCTCCTTTTCGCTTGGCGTGACCTGCCTTGCAGTGCCGCCGAGCTTATAATTGCTGCGAAAATCGACAGATGAGCTGCGAAGCATGGCGCAAACGACCTCGCCCCCGATCACATACATACGCAGATCCCGACCCGGATCAACAAGGGGCTGCGCAAGCACAATATCGGGAAGAATCGACATACGCGCCGCATTGTAAGACGCAATATCATAAGCTAGCTGCACTTTTTCGCCCCCATGACCGTCTGCTCCCTTGAGTACGCAGGGGAGGAAAGGAGGGGAGGCTTGTCCGCTTACGTCGAGGCTTGGCAAAACGCGCACAAGGTCACACAGCCTACTATATGTCAGCATTTTGTTATTGGCGGTTTCGTTGAGGTAGGACGAGTTGAAAACGCGGACATGCTCGCGCTCAAAGCGGCGGGAAAGCGAAGCGTCGCGCGTGCGAAGCAGGACGAAATCCGCCTGCGGCAGCGAGGAAGGAAGCAGCTCCTCCGTATATACTAAACGAAGGGAAAGTCCGCGTTTTTCCGCCGCCGAATAAGATAGCTCGATAAAGCGGCGGTTGATCAGCGCGTCCTCTCGGTTGTAGACGAGCAGTCCTTTCATGCTTGCGTACCGTAAACGGCGCGCTCAATGTAGCAAAGCAGAGAGTCGGCTAAGTTGATGCCGGTGCATTCGTAAATGCTCTTGAAATGCGCGTTTGAGTTGACCTCGCAGAGAATCGGTGCGCCATCCTTGCCAAAGAGAAGATCGACGCCCGCAAACTCCACGCCAAGCAGTCTGCACGCTTCAAGCGCCATGCTGCGCTGCGCTTCGTTTGGCAAATAAGCTTCCGCGTGACCGCCGCTCGTGATGTTTGCGCGAAAGTCGTTCTCGTTGACGCGCAGCATCGCCGCCTCCACCTTGCCGCCGACAACGTTGATGCGCAGATCGCGCCCGAGGCTGCTTCGTACAAATTCCTGAAAGAGCAGCGGCGTAGCATCCATGCCCTGCAAAAGCGCCTCGGCGTCGGCGCGGCTATGGATAAAGTAGACCTGCTTGCCGAAGGAGCCGAAGCATTCTTTGATGATATAGGGATAGCGAAGATAGGCGGCGACCTCGTCTAAAAAAGCGTCGTCGTTATAGCCCACGCCCTTAAAGCTCATCGGCGCGATCACGGTCTTTGGCATAGGGAGCTTGCCCGCAAGCGCCAAGTGCGTCTTTGACTTATCATCGCAGAGCATGATCGCTTTGGAGGAATTAAAAAGACGCAGTTGGCGCCCTTCAAGCGCGGAGGCGAGCTGCACATCCTTATCCCAAAACAGGCAGAAATCCGCCTCGGGAACGGGAGAAAGCGGCGCACCGCTCGCGCAGTCAAACAAAAGCTCGGTATTGTGACGCACGATAAACTCTATGCCGCGTTTCGCCGCCGCCGCCTGCAGATAGGCTTCAAGCTCCGAAAACTTTTTGCTCCTTAAAAAGTGGTTAACGACGAGTAGGCCGGTCTTTTTCACTTTTTCCTCTTTTTGCCGCGCAAAAGGCGATCGACAATGGCGATCAAAAGGCAGGCGCCCGCCACGGAAACAAGCAGACTTCCTAAGCCGCTGGCGCTAATGCCGAGGAGCGAGGCAAGATAGCCGCCCAGCGCGGAGCCGACGATGCCCATAAAAATATTGCGGATCAAGCCGCCTTCGCTTTTCATAATGCGGCTGGCAAGCCAACCGATCAGCGCGCCGACGACGAGTTTGACAAGAATCGTCCAAAGCATAATTCAATAGTCCTCCTTCGTATAAAATTACTCTTTGAAGTATAGTACAAGAAATGACACAAAACAAGAGACTGCCCTTTTGCGGGCAGTCTCAGACCATTGCGCTTTTCGAAAAGCCAAAGGCTTTTTATGCCTTGTCGGCAGTTAGCTTTTTGATGACCAAGAGGGTGATGAGCATCAGCGCGATGGCGATAAAGAGGGCCGCGATATTCTGCACAAAACCCGCGATAATGTAGCTGACGAAGGAAACGCCGGCGACGGTCAAGGCATAGGGGAGCTGCGTGGCGACGTGAACAACGTGGTCGCACTGGCCGCCGGTGGAGGCCATGATGGTGGTATCGGAAATAGGCGAGCAGTGATCGCCGCAGACCGCGCCCGCGAGGCAGGCGGAAACCGCAATGATCAAGAGATTGCTGCCTGCGGGAATGCAGGCGACGACGATGGGCAGCAGCACGCCGAAGGTTCCCCAGCTCGTGCCGGTAGAGAAGGAAAGGCCGACCGCCACAACGAAGATGATCGCGGGCAGGAACGCGGCAAGACCGCCGGCGCTTTTTTCAACCAGACCCGCCACATAAACGTCTGCGCCCATAAGGCCGGTCATGGACTTAATGCCCCAGGCCATGCAGAGGATAAGGATTGCGGGAACCATGGTCTTGAAGCCTTCGGGGATCGCGGAAGCGACGTCCTTGAAGCTGAGAATTTTTCTGCAAATAAAGTAGATGCAGGAGATGAGCAGCGCGATCAAGGCGCCAAAGGCCAAGCCGAAGGAGGCGTCGCAGTTTGCGAAGGAGTTAATAAAGCTTTCGCCGCTGAAGAAGCCGCCGGTATAGACCATGCCCAGCACGCAGGATACGATCAGCACGATCATGGGGAGCAGCAGGTCGATAATGCGACCCTTTTCGTTGAACTGTTCGTCGTTATTCTCTCCGTAGGGACGGGCGTCCGTGGTGTAGAGATCGCCCTTTTCGGCGTTTTTCTCATGCACCTTCATGGGGCCGTAATCAAATTTCATCAAGGTGATGGTAATGATCATCACGATGGTGAGCAGGGAGTAGAAGTTGTAGGGGATCGCCCGGATAAACAGATCCAGTCCGTCAACGCCCTCCACAACGCCGGTCACTGCTGCCGCCCAGCTTGAGATGGGGGCGATCATGCAGATGGGCGCGGCGGTTGCGTCAATAAGATAGGAAAGTTTCGCGCGCGATACGCCGAATTCATCGGTAACGGGGCGCATGACGGAGCCGACCGTAAGACAGTTGAAATAGTCGTCAACGAAGATTAAAACGCCAAGCAGGAAGGTGGAAAGCGTGGCGCCCTGTCTGCTTTTGATCTTTTGACGCGCCCAGCGGCCATAGGCGGCGCTGCCGCCCGCGCGGATCATCAGCACGACAAAGATGCCAAGAATCGCCAGGAAAATAAGAATGCCCACATTCCAGCTATCCGAGAGATTGGCGATCAAGCCG
>CAZNJN010000030.1:3213-15938 GCA_964573365.1 uncultured Oscillospiraceae bacterium | reverse complement strand
GCTCTCCGCGCGTATGGTTCCACCCGCTCGAGCGATGATGCCATAGACCACCGATGAGCTCATTTGCAGCACGATCGAGCCTTTGAGCGGCGCAACGGAAATCACCGCGATCATGGTAGGCTCGGGGATGGAATTGTTGAACTCGCCAAAGAGTCTTTCCTCCACCGAAGCGACGGAAACCTGGCACATGGTACGAAGAAGTCCGGTGAGTCTTGTGGATAAAACGGTGGAAAAGCTGTCAAAGAGAATACGAAGTGTGCGTATTTGCTCCTTGGAGAATTTATTTGCGGTACGAAAATCATACGGCTTTACCGCAGAGGCCTCATCCTCTTCCGCGCCGGAGCCGCCGCTGTCGCCGCCTGCATTCAATGAATTCAGAAGCGCGTCTATTTCGCTTTGCGTCAATACGTTGGACAAACCGTTTCTCCCTTCGGAAGCGTCCCTGCTTTACTGCATGACAAATTCTGCAAAGTACACCTTAATCACCGTACCCTCTCCGGAGATGTCCACGCCGGTTTTGCTTACCTCCACGGCCGGTCTTTCGTTTTTCGCCAGAGGATCAAGCACCTTGTTCAATTCCTCCTTTAGGAGCTGCGACATCCTCTCGATGGTGTCGGCCTGCGTAAAAAGCTCCCATTCCTGCGAACGCATGATGCGAAGAACGGCGTCGCGGATCATGTTGTTGCACGCGGCCACCCATTCCTGATCCTTTGTGCGAATCTCAAGCACCACGTTGAGCTTTACCAGAGAGTCCGTGCCGTAAATATTGGTGACAAAGGCCTCCCCCGGCGAGTATTCCATCGTTTCCACGGGCTTTGTGCTTTGGCTCTGCCGAATGAGGAAGAACGCCCCTATGCCGACGACGACAAGGATCAATGCCACGATAATGATGATCACAAGCTTTTTACTCATTTTGTTTCTTCCCCTTCTACATCTGCAAGTGTAATGACTTTTTTACGCAGTACGAATTCTACGCGGCGGTTGTTCTGTTTGCCCTCCTCGGTGTCGTTGGTATCGATCGGGCGGTATTCGCCGTAGCCTACGCCAAGAATCATGCCGCTTGGTATGTTTCCCTTTTCTTCTATATAACGCGCCACATTATTCGCCCGCTCCGACGAGAGCTCGCGGTTGTCCTTATACTGGACGTTGCTGATCGGCACATTATCCGTATGTCCCTCGATGTTGATCTCCTCAACCGCGCTAAGCGAAGTCGCGAACACGCCTTCCAACTCGTCGAGCGTCGTTTTCGCGTCCTCCCGAAGCTCCGCGCGCCCCGAATCAAAGAGCAGTCCCGAAGTGACGCGAAGGTAGATGCTCTCCATGTCCCTGTCCAGATAGAGCATGTTTTCCAGGCCGTGCGACTGGATATAGGTTTGCAGCGAATCATAAAGATTGCCGAACTGTTCCTCCACCGCGCGGTAGACGGGACTGGAAATCAGCTTGCCCAGCTCCTCCGTCGTCATAAGCACGGTCTCGCCCTCTTCCATCGCCGCCTTCATCGCCTCCATCTCCGCTTCCTGCTGCTTTTCGCTCTTCTTCTTCGCTTTTGGATTGATCTGCGCGATCGGCTTTATAAACTTGAAAGCGGGGTCGTTTCCCACATCGGTCGTGATCGCCGCCTGCTTGGGGGGCGCGCCTGTGAAGGATTCGACGATCTCGGTCCATTTCCCCGAGTTGATGGTGGAAAAGGAGTACAGCAGCACAAAGAACGTCAACAACAGCGTTACCATATCGCCGTATGTATCCATCCAGTTCGCGCCGCTTTCTTCTCCCTTTGATGCTCTTCTAGCCATCCGGTTCCTTTCCGCGCGCCCGCCGCGCGCTCCTTATTCTCCGGACTCCTTCTTTTTATCGATTCTGTCCGCCAAAATCGCCTTTTCCCTTGTTGAAACAAAGGATTCAAGCTTGTCGCGGATCAGGCGGGGGTGCTCTCCGTCCTGTATGGAAAGGATGCCCTCGATCATCATTTCATTCTGCATCTGCTCGTAAGCCGTAAAAATGCCCAGTTTTTTTCCAAGCGGCGTAAAGAGCAGATTCGCAAGCAGGCAGCCGTAGAGCGTCGTGATCAGCGCGACCGACATCGACGGCCCGAGCGAGCCGGAATCGTTTAGATTCACAAGCATGTTGATCAAGCCGATCAGCGTGCCGATCATGCCGAAGGCCGGCGCGAACGAGGAGGCCGTCATCAGCACGCTGATGCAGCGGCCATGCCGTTCCTGAATGTAGTACGCCTCTGTTTCCATGACGCTTTTGACGAGGTCTGAGTTGGAGCCGTCTACGATCAGCATAATGCCTTTGCGCAAAAAAGGATTGTCGATTGTTTCAAGCATGTCCTCCAGGGCGAGCAGGCCGTTTTTTCGCGCCGTATTCGCAAGCTCGATGATCTGCTCGATATTTTCCGTCGGATCGTAGGATTTCGCGGTAAAGGCGCACTTGAGCGCTTTTATGGTGTCCAGGATCAAGCTGATGGGAAACGCGATAACCACGGCGCAGAATGTGCCGCCAACGGTAATGAAGATGGAAGGGGGATCCCAGAAATTCATCAGGATACCGTCGTTGACTATAATGCCCAGAACCACGCAGGCAAAGCCCGCCACCAAGCCTATAATTGTTGAAAGACTACCCAAAGCACATACCTCGCCTTATCAATTCTTGCTCGATCCGTTATTTTTCGATGTACAGATTTCCGCAGAAGGTTTCACGCTTAAACTGCCGTATGCTCTCAAGCACCTCTTGCGCGCTCTCCTTTACGACGACGCGCTTGCCCGTTTTGAGAAAGAGAACCGTGTCGGGCGTTATGCGCATCGTTTCGATCAGATCCTCGTTGACGTAGACGCTCTCGCCGTTCATTGTCGTAACTGGTATCATGACGCCATCCTTTCTCACTCTTTATGGGCGAGAGCGCGCAGGCGCCCCCGCCCTTGTCCGTTTTTACCGTTTCAGATTGACAAGCTCCTCAAGCATCGTATCGGTCGTCGTGATGATACGCGAGTTTGCCTGGAAGCCTCTTTGTGTGATGATCATATTGACCATTTCTTCGGAAAGATCGACGTTGGACATTTCAAGGTTGGAGGGCGAAAGCGCGCCCGCCGTGCCGTCGCCGGGCGTGCCGTAGGTCGCCTCGCCGGAGTTGGAGCTGACCATAAACAGGTTGCTGCCGATCTTTTCAAGGCCGCTCGGGTTATTGAAGGTGGCGAGACTGATATAGCCCATCACAACCTTGTCGCCCGCGCTCAGATTGACCGTTTTGCCGTCGATTTCAAGCTGTGAGTCGTTTTTGAGCTGGCCTACGACCGCGCCGGTGCTGTCGATGGAAATATTGGTGAAGTTATCGAAATTGATCTTCAGCGTGGAAAGATCACGCGCCGTTACGCTCGTGGGGGCGCTGTATTCGGGCACATACTCGGTCTTCACGTTAATTGAAAAGTTGCCGCTTGAAAGCGCCGTGTTCAGCTCCTGCTGGTTGCTGATCTTGCCGGACTCAACGCTCAGAAGGATGTTGCCGTACTGCGCGGTGGTAAACTTGACGTCGCCGGATATTCCCCCGCTTGAGCTTGCCGTATAGCCAAGCGCGATGGTTTCAACCGGCGCGCCATTTCGGGTAAGGGACCATGTACCCTTTTCCTCCAGCGAAAGAATCGGCTTCTGCGTCATCTTATTGAATACGGTATCCGCCAGATTCTGCGCTTCATAGGCGGCGCTCGTGCTGTTGGTGACACTCAAGGTGCCGATGGCCGCGCCCGTGTTTGTCGCCGTAAAGGTGTAAGTCCCCGTAGCGCCGGCCGCGATATTCGTCGCCGGCGCGCTCGCCACCTTCAAATCGCCAAACATCATATCGATCCTTTGGCCGCTTGGGACGGAGGCGTCAGCGACCGTCTTGAAGGTCATTTCCTGCGTGCCTGCTTTCGCGCTCGTCGAAGCGATGTTGGCCTGCGCAAGCATTTCGGTACGGATCGCGTCCACGCTCAAGGAGCCCGTTACGCCCGAGCTTGAGAGCGGCGTATAGCTGCCGGTCGTGCCGGAGCCGTAGTTTACTGCCCACGCGCCGTCCGCGGAGGGCGTATAAACGAGCTTGAACTGCGCGCCCGACGCGGCGTCCAAGGACGCCGAGACCGTGCCGGAATGCGCCGCGTCGCGGATGCCGGCGGCTTGATTGATAAGTCCGTTTGTGCTGACGGAATCTGCCGTAAGCGATGCGCTTGCCGTTACCTTGGGACTTACCGTCATCACATAATAGCCCTCGGAGGTAACGAGATTTCCGCTTAAATCCGTATAAAAATTGCCCGCGCGCGTATATTGCACGCCGGTAGGCGACATCACGGCAAAATAGCCGTCGCCGGAGATCGCCACGTCCATGGAGTTACCTGTATACTGCGAGGAGCCCGGCGTATGGACGGCCGTTATCGCGTCCACCGTGGAGCCAAGGCCGATCTGCTTGGCGTTCACGCCGCCCGTCCCCGTGTCGCCGGCGCCGCTTGACGCCGCCGCCGCGCTGACCGTTTCGTTGTAGAGATCTTTGAAGGTTACGCTGTTTTTCTTAAAACCGACCGTATTCACGTTGGCGATATTATTGCCGATAACGTCCATCTTGGTTTGATGGCTTCTTAATCCGGTAACACCGGAGAACAATGCTCGCATCATAGTGCTTTACCTCTCAATCTGTGCTTTTGCACCGGCTAGATCGATGTTGTGGGCTTTACCGCCTCTGTAGGCGCATCCTCGGGCGTAGCAATCGCTTGCTTTACCGCGGAAGCGAAAAGAGCCGACTGCAGCGTAGGCTGGATTTGCAAGTGCGCAGTTTCCTGCGCTCTGCTCGCGGCGGAAGTGTCGTTTACACTCGCCGCAGAAGCGCCGTCTGTCTCGCTCTTCCCTCTATTTGCCCCCGCGTCGTTTTGATTCTCGGTTTTTACTTGCGTATCCTCGCTGTCCGCCGGTACAATCTCCAGCGCGGAGGATTGCGCCTCGCCCATCCTATCATAGATATCCTGCTGCAGCTCCGCCTCGGTCTCGTCGATGATCTGCGCTACCAGCGCATTTACGGCGCTTGTCATGCTCATTGTATCGGACGCGGAGCTGAGCGCGACCGGCTCAAGCTCGGCCTCGCTTAAAGCCGTCACAGCTTCGGTGCTTGTATTCGTATTCGCGACGGAGCCTCCGCCGCAATCCGGGCCCACTCACCCGCCGCTAAAGAGCGAACCGTTAGGGGTAGAGGTAGGATTGATAAAGGACGTTACATCATAATCGTAATACTCGGTCGTGCCCTCCACCCTGGATGGTCCGCCCATGAAGCTGAAGCTTGTCGCGCTCGCCGTTTCGGACGCGGCGCCATATGCGGCGGCCGCAGCGCTGCCCGCCTGCTGCGCGCTTACGTCCTGAAGCTGAGAGTTGATCTCGCCAAGCAGAGATTCGAGCGAGCTTCCGCCGCTCGTGGCAATTTGCGCAAGCGTACTTGCAGGAATGGCATAGTCGCCCGTTTTACTCTGTTCATCCGCCATTTCCAGCGCCAGCATCTGCATAAACGTATCGCTGTTTGTGCTTGTAGCGGAGGTTTTCGATGAATTTAAGTTAAGTCCGGACGCGCCGGTAATATCTTGAATCGTGTTGCTCATAGGTTTGCCTCCGTTTTTCTCTCTTTTTTACCTTTGTCCTTCATTGCGTATAAGCTTCCCGCTTTATGCTTCAAAGAGCGTCGAGGAGGCAGTATACGCCTCAGCGGCTTCTTCGCTGCTCGTCGCAGCGCCGCTCATGGTTTGAAGCTGTGAGAGAATCTGGGAAAGCATCGTCTGCAGCGTATCCGCGCTGCCGTCGGTGACCTGCTGCACGGCGCTCGTCGGCACGAGATATTCCGCCTTGGTCTCGTAGTCGTAGACATTGAGATACTGATTGTCGCCGATCGTAACCACGCCGTAAACGCGTCCGTAAACCTCCTTGTTGCTCAAAACGCCTTCCGAGTCGGAGATTTTGTTCGCCGTTACGTCTTTGCCGATCATGTTTTGCGTGGTCTGCATTTGCAGCTCGTTCACCATGTTCTGCATTTGCTCTAAGGTGGAGAAATTCGCCATCTGCGAGATGAATTCCGTATCGCTGGTTGGCTCCAAAGGATTCTGATTCTCCATCTGTGTGACCAGAAGCTCAAGAAAAGCATCTTTCCCAAGCTCGTTGGCTTTGCTTGATGATGTGCTTTTGGTTTGCGTATCCAGTACGCGCGTAGTGCCTACATCGCTGATCGTCGTACCCATATTTTAATCCTCCGTTTTCTTTGTGTGCTCCGGCAAAACGCCGGATTCTCCTTAGGCGGTATAGCTCACACCGCCCGTTCCGATTTCGTCGTCTGTGGGGATCATGCGCGAATAAGCAGCCTCATAGCCGCTCTCCTCGCCGCGCTGCGCCTCAAGCGCCGCTTGATTTCCGCTTTGACGCTCGCCGGACTGCTCGCGCCACTGACCCGAACGTTGATCGAGAAATTGGTTGTTTGCCGTTTGCTGCTCGTAGTAAACGTCCATCTCCACCACCTCGATGCCGCGCGCGCGCAGGGATTCGGTGAGCTGACTAAGCTCGGCGCCGATTACTGAGCGCATGGCCGCATCGCTTGTACGGATCTGCGCGTGCAGACCTTCCTGTGTCATGGTCAAGCGAATCTGCATACCGCCAAGCACATCGGGCTTAAACTTGATGTAAAGCTCGCTTTTTTCCTGTGAGACCGCGCTTTCCACTTGTTCAAGCAGCGTATTTTGGACGATCTCCCGCGCCTGAAGCTCATTGCTTGGCACCGTAATGACGGCGTCAGGCTCTCCACGCTGCGCGCCGCCCGTTGTCACGGCGGCGTTTATCGGCGTTCCGTTCGTCTGTGAAAGCTCGGTATTCTCCGATTTTGTTGTTTTCTGCGTTTTATTTATGTCAATCACCCGTGAAGATGCCGCATCCTGCTGCGCATCTGCATTGACCTCTACGTTTGCCTGTTCAATCACGGGTTCGTTGCGTTCAGCCTCATTGCTCGCAACCGTTTGATCGATATCCTGCATCACTTCATTCACGAAATCGATCTGGTTCTGATCGTTTTGCACCGTTTCCGCCATCCCCGCTTCAACCGTGCCGGCATTGTTCGCTCCATCCGGCAGCGTCATGCCCGTTCCTTGCTCCGCCTGTGCCTGTGCCTGTGCCTGTAAAGCCGTGTTTCCCGATTCCATCGCGTTTACAGCCTCGCCAAGCGTCTGCTGTGTTCCCTCGCTTTGAGAAGGAGCTTCCACGCTCATCTGTACAATGCCTTGCGCCAGCTCCGCTTGCACGCACTGGATCGCAGGGTTCGTTTGCGCAGCTTCCTCTACGCATTCTTCGTTCTTTGCGTTTTCCTCGTCCTTGGGATTTGCCTTGTCCTTCTTGTCTGTTTTTGCCGCATCCTCCGGCTTTTTTTCGGACTGCTCCGTTTTGTTCTTCGCCGTTTCGTCGCAATCCTTGGTTTTTGTGTTTTCCGTCTGATACGCGTCTTTTTGTGGGCGCGCGTCGGTTTTGTTTGTGTCTTCGATTGTGCCGCCGGAGCTCGTCGCCAAGCCGCTTGCGCGCGATACCGCCCGCTCCATGCTCTCCATAAAGGACGCGCTCCTCGCGGCGGACTCCGTTTTGAGTGTGTTGCTTACCGTATTGATGATCTCTTGACCTGATATTGCTTTGATCATTGAGTTTCCTCCTTTCCTTAAAGTTTTTATGCAAGGGCGAATCCTTCGCCGTATGCGCTTTAGTTGGTGTACTGCACGACATAACGTGCGACTGCCGCCGCGCGCGCGTCGTCCATTTCCTGCAGGATCTTCGCAGCCGCTTTCGGCTCAAGCTCCGCAAGAATGCGGGCAGCCTGCACGACCGTCATATCGTTGAGCAGAATGGCCGCCTCGGCGCTCTTCATTTGCGTCACGACCTCGACAAGCTTGTTAAAATCCATCGTCCGCTCGTCAAAGGAGAGCACCTTCTTTTGAAAATCCTCATCCTCCGTGAGTAGCTGCTCCGCCTGACGGTTGAGCTTTTCCTCCCGCGCGTCAAGCTCCTGCTTGCGGATATCGAGCTGAGCTTCCACGGTCTGTATCTGCGCCTCGCGCGCGTCAAGATCGCTTTTCAGCTTTTCAACGGCCGCGACCGCTTCTTCAAAGCGGCTGTCCTCGCCGATGAAGAATACCGTCACCATATCCTTAAAGCCGAACGCGTTATACAGATACGCGACTGTCGCCGCCGTCGCAGCCAGCACGATCAGCAGCAGAAATATCCATGCGACAGAAACGCTTTTCTTTTTTTGCTCCTTTGCAGGGATCGGCAATGGAGCGGGCTTTTTCCCCGCCGTGGATGGGTTTGTTTTTTTCTCGCTGTTCCGCCTTGCTTCCACGCTTATCCGGCTCCTTCATGAATGCTGAAGGACAGTACGGTGTCCATGTCCTTCGCTTCCTCTTTTTCGACTTCTTTGAGGTACTCCGCGTATTGCGCCTCGCGCATATCCTCAAGCACCCGCACCTGATTATGGACGGTAAATAGCTGCTTTTGTATGCCCTCGCGCTTTTGAAGCAGCGCGTCTTTCGCTTTTGAAAGGTCTTTGCGCTTTTCCCGCATATAAAGGAAAAAGTTTTGGTACTGCATCAGCTTGTCCGCAGTTATGCCCGCCTCGCAATCCTTTTCCTGCCGCTGCGCTTCTTCGTTTACGCGAAGGGTGAGCGTCTGCATTTCGTTCTCAAGCGCCTCTATTTCTTTATCGACATTTTCCAGCGCGCGCTTTAGCGTATCATGCTCGTCATTTTTGATGCGCAAATAGCTTTCGTTGCTGAATACAAACTTTTTCATGTTCCTTGCTCACTCGCTTATTTGCCGCCCCCGCCGAGAAGCTCGCGCATTTCGTCGGTCACGCTTTGCAGCGTGGAGGCGTCGTCCATCTGCTGGCAAAGCAGCTTTTCAATATCGCCGTGGAGCTGAATCGCCCGATCCAGCTCCAGATTGGCGCCCGGCTTATACGCGCCGATGCTGATAAGGTCTTGATTTTCCTTATAGGCCGCCATCAAATTTCGTATTTCTGAGGCCATCTTTTTATGCTCGCTCGTCGCGATCTCCGCCATCAGGCGGGAAAGGCTCGCGAGCACGTCGATAGGCGGATAATGGTTGTTGTTGGCAAGCTTTCTTGAAAGCACCATATGCCCGTCAAGAATACCGCGCACCGTATCGGAGATCGGCTCGTTCATATCGTCGCCCTCTACGAGTACGGTATAAATAGCGGTGATGGAGCCTTTGTCGCTCGTACCCGCCCGCTCCAGCAGTCGCGGGAGCATCGAGTAGACCGAGGGCGTATAGCCGCGCGCGATAGGCGGTTCGCCGATCGCCATGCCGATCTCGCGCTGCGCCATCGCAAAGCGGGTAAGGCTGTCCATCATCAGCATGACCTTATAGCCCTGGTCGCGAAAATATTCCGCGATGGAGGTGCCGACCTGTGCGCAGCGAAGGCGCAATAGCGCGGGCTGGTCGCTGGTGGCGACGATGAGCACCGTCTTTTTTAAGCCCGCCTCCTGAAGATCCTTCTCAATAAAGTCCTTGACCTCTCTGCCTCGCTCTCCTACGAGCACGATCACATTGACGTCGCTCTCCGCGTTTCGGGCAATCATGCCCAGAAGCGTGCTTTTTCCCACGCCGCTGCCGGCGAATATACCCATACGCTGCCCGACGCCGATCGTGAGCAGTCCGTCAATGGCGCGCACGCCAAGGGGCAGTATCTCGTGTATCCGCGCCCTTTGCAGCGGGCTTGGGGGGTCGTTATCGATCGCGTACTCCTCCTCGGCCATGATCGGCCCAAGCGCGTCGATCGGGTCGCCCAAGGGACCAAGGATGCGCCCCTGCATGGTTTTGCTGACCTTTACGCGAAGCTGCGAGCCGGTCGCAATGATCCGGTCGCCCGGCGCTATACCCGAAAGCGCGCCAAGCGGCATGAGCAGCACCTTATTCTGCTTAAAGCCCACGACCTCCGCGAGCACGCCTCTTTCCCTGCTGCCGCCCTGCAAAATGCGGCATACGCCGCCTATGCTCGCGGCGGGGCCGTCCGCTTCAACCGTCATCCCGACGATCTGCGTGATCGTTCCGCTGTATTCCACGGTATCGATCTTTTCAAAGGCTTGGTCGAGCCGGTCGAAAAACGCTCCCGCCTCCGCCGCCGCGCCCGTCATTTTTTCACCTCGCCCCATTGCTGGAGCACCGCCTCGCGCAATCTCGCGCTCTGGGTATGCGCGCCGACGCGCAAGCCGCCGCGTTCGCCCGTGACGAGACAGTCGCCCTCCGCAACGTCGATATCCTTAACGACCTTGATCTGCCGCTCGTTCATCGCGGCAAGCATCGTATTGTCCCGTCCGCCGAATAGCCGCTCGTAGCTGATAGGCGGCATATGCAGCACCATGAGCTCGTCGCTGCGCATCATATCCAGCGCATGGTTGATGATAGACAGGTACGCGTCGTCGTTTTTATCCAGCTCGTAATGCAGGATCGACTCCGCGATCTTTACGCACTCGTCAAGGAGTCTCTCCTGCAAAACGCTAAAAAGCTGATCCTTTTCCTTTGCAAGCCCCTGCGCCGCCTTGTCTAAGGTGCTTCGCAGCGACGAGAGCTCCTGCTCGTAGCGCGCCTGCAGCTTCTCCGCCGTTTCCCTTTGCGCCCGCTCCTTTAGCGTTTTGATCTCCTCCGCCGCCTCCGCTTTGAGCTTTGCTGCCTCTTCCTCCGCGGCTTTTCGCATATCCTCGCAAAGCGACTGCGTCTTTTTAAGCTCCTGCTGCGCGCGCAGCTTGCGAAGCTGCTCCGCGGCAAGCTCCGGGTCCGCTTCGCCCTGCGCGTCCGAAGCTGTTTCGGCGGAAAAAACGCCGTCCTCCGCCTGCAAAAGCGGGATCTCCCGCTCCGCCGCGCTCATCATTTCCTCAAAGGAGGGCAGACTTCTTCGCTTAGTCGTTTCGCACGATGAGCTCATCGTCGCCTCCTCCGCGGCTAAGCTCGATGGCGCCGGTGTCCTCAAGCCGCCTTGCCACATTGACGATCTTCTGCTGCGCGCTTTCCACATCGCGCACGCGCACCGGCCCCATAAACTTCATGTTGTCCTTGATCGTCTCCACCAGACGCTTGGAAATATTGGCGAATATCTTCTCCTTGACGGCGTCGTTTGCGCCCATGAGCGAGATGGTAAGCACATCGTTGTCCACCTCCTTGAGCACCATCTGGATGCTCTGGTTGGGCAGCTTGATCAGATCCTCGAAAACGAAAAGCTTATTGTGGATTTCCTCGGCAAGCTCGGGATCGTCATGCTCGATGGTCTCGAGAATATAGTTTTCGGTGCTTCGATCGAGCGAGTTCAAAATTTCCACGATCGTGTCGATGCCGTCCACCGTCACGTTTGCGGTAAAGCCGATGGTAGAGAATTTATGCTCGAGCACGCGCTCCGCCTCGCGGATATAATCCGGCGACACGACGCCCATACGCGCGATCCTTTTGATGACGTTGGCCTGCAGATCCTGCGGCAGGGAGCCTAGGATCATGGACGAGCGGCTCGTATCGAGATAGGAGAGCACCAGCGCGATGGTCTGCGGGTGCTCGTTTTGGATAAAGGTGCAGACCTGCAAAGGGTCGCTCCTTCGTATAAAGTCGAAGGGGCGCACCTGCAAGGACGAGGTGAGCCTTGCAAGCAGCCCGTCCGCCGCCTCCTCGCCAAGCGCCGCCACCAGCACGTCCCGCGCGTAATCCATGCCGCCCTCGGTAACGTACTTCTGCGCGAGCGCGATCTGATAAAACTCCTCCACCACCTCGGAGCCGACTTCGCTTTCGATGCGGTCAAGGCTGGTAATGGAAAGTGTGAGCTGCTCGATCTCGTCTTCCGAAAGATACTTATAGATCTTGGAAGAATAGGTCTTGCCAAGGAGCACCATCAAAATCGCCGCTTTTTGCTTTAAGGGTAAATCAACAGCCATTCTCTTTTACCTTCCGTAGTCGTCCGTCAGCCAGTTGCGCAGAAGCTGCGCGATCATCTCGGGACTGTTATCCGCAAGGTCGCGGATATAGTTGAGCCGTTTTGTGGATTCGGTATCCTCCTCGATCGTTTCCTGCGCGAGCGTCTCCTGCATTTCAAGCTGCTGCTTCTGCCATTCTTCTTCTTTCTTTCTCTGCTCCTCGCGCTCGACCGCCTTTCGCGCCGCGCGCTTTCGCAGTCCTATGACGGCAAACACCGTGCCGGCCACGAGCAGCACGCCGCCCACCGCCGCGCCGATAAGGATGAGCCTTTGCGTAAACGCCGCGTTGCTGTTTGCGGCGTTGGCCTCCTCCTGCGCCTTCTGTTCTTCAAGCAGGGTATTGTATTCCTCGTTCACCTTGAAGGGCGTAAGCATGATGTTGATATATTCCGCATCCACGCCGACCGCGCTTGCGACCATGGAACGCACGTTTTCGATCTCCTCCTCCCACTCGTCGCCCGCGTCGATAAATACGGCTACGGACATGGAGGTGACGTCGCCCTGCGCCTCCTCGATCTGCTCGCGCACCTCGTTGAGCTCGGCGTTGAGCTCCTGCGTGTACTGGTAATAGGGCGCGTCCGCTTCGTCGGTCATACCGGGATACCACGGGGAGGCGCCGTTGGCGTCAAAGCCGACCACGCCGCTTGCCGTTCCGTTTTCCGCCATGCGCTCGGCGGTCTGGCGCATACTCACGATGATGCCCATGTTTTCCGCGTCGCCCGGCGG
>CAZNJN010000030.1:1390-3203 GCA_964573365.1 uncultured Oscillospiraceae bacterium | reverse complement strand
CGTTCGCGCTTACCGTTACGTTCGCGGAGCCGAACACCGGCGCAAGCAGGTTATAGACCTGGCTTTGGATCAGCTCCTGCGTCTTTTGCACAAGCGAGAGCCTGTCGCTGGTGGCGGTGGTGTAATCCTCGTCCTCGCCCGCGCGGTAGAGCTTCATGTTCGTGTCGGAAAGCACGACGTTTTCCGCCTTCAGCCCCGCGACGGAGGCCGCGACCGCGTTGCGGATGGTGTCCGCCTCCGCGCCGCTCAAGGTATAGCCGGGCTTTAGGGTGAGCACGACCGTAGCGGAGGAGGGCGTATTGTTATTGGAGAGCGCGAACTGGCTGCTGCTCTGCATGACCACCATGACCGTCGCGTCCTGTATCATATCGTAGCGCTTGAGCATGTAGGAAATGTTCTGCTCCGCCTGAAACTGGGCGTATGCCTTTTTATCCGCCTCGGTGGAGCCGAGCGACGAGCCCTGCGCGTAAAGGTCGTAGGTAAAGCCGCTTTGGGGAAAGCCCTCCTGCTGGAGCTTTAAGCGCGCCTCGTCCGCTTTTCCCTTGAGCACCTTGATCGTGCCTGTGCCCTCGATCTTGACGTCATAGCCCAGCTCCTCAAGCTTGGTATAGCACTCTGCCGCCTGTGAGCTTTCCAAATTTACATAGAGCGTTTCGTATTCCACCTTGGAGCCCTGCACGGCGAAATAGACGCCGAGCGCGAGCAGCAGCGCGGCTCCGCCGATCACGACGCCTTTAAGCAAACGCGACAGGCCGTTCCAGAATTTTGCGATTCTATCAAACGGCGAAGCCTGTTTGTTTTCCTCCATACTTTCGCTCCTTTATTGCTTGGCAACCTCATCCTGTGGGCAGAGTTCTCATCCTTACACAAGATATGCCGTTTTCCGCCCCGATGCGCAACAGACAAAATTTTCCCTTTTTATCGTTTTATTATAAGCATTTTACAAAATATACGCAAGGGAAGCGTCCTGCTTTTGAACAATTTCTTAATAATGTTTACAGCTTTATCATAGATCGCCGTTTACAGCCCCAAAAAGCCGTTCAAAATTTTTATATAAATCTTTTCTTTTCCCCCTTAATTTGTCCGCCGAAAGCACGTTAATAAAAGCAGGAGGAGATATTCAAGCGCACGGTACCTGTGCTTGGGGCTTTCCCCGCAAGAGGCGGAGCCGGATGCTCCGTACTAAAAAATATTTATATCAGGAGGATATAAACCATGCGTATTCAAAACAACATCACCGCGATGAACACCCATCGTATGTACACCACCAACAACAACGCCATCACGAAGTCCGCTGAAAAGCTGTCTTCCGGCTATCGCATCAACCGCGCGGGCGACGACGCCGCAGGCTTGGCGATATCCGAAAAGATGCGTTCGCAGATCCGCGGCCTAAATATGGCCTCGAAGAACTCTCAGGACGCCAACTCCATGATCCAGACCGCTGAGGGCGCGCTGCAGGAAGTCCATTCCATGCTCCAGCGCATGAACGAGCTGGCTAACCAGAGCGCCACCGGCACCAACGAGAACTTCGACCGCAGCCAGATCAGCGCCGAGTTCGATCAGCTCAAGAACGAGATCAACGACATCAGCACCCAGACCAACTTCAACAACATGAAGCTCCTTGACGGCTCTCTTGCAAGCGGCGCTTCCGGCGCGGCTGTATCGAATAACTCCACTCTGGCGGTCAATAAGTCTATTACCGCCGGTACCGGCAAAACCAATTACTCCGTGACTGCCCAGACCGGACTTGACGCGCAGAAGGGTACATATGCGATTACCGGCTCCTCAAGCGCTCTCCAAATTACGTTTACCG
>CAZNJN010000030.1:643-1380 GCA_964573365.1 uncultured Oscillospiraceae bacterium | reverse complement strand
CTGAAAGCATGGGATAAGGATAGCGATGTTGAACAACAACATGAAGCTGCTCGACGGTACTCTTGCCAGCGGAGCCTCCAAGGCACGCGTAATGACCGGCACGAACTCCGAGATGGAAGTCGGAAAAACTCTTGGCGGTTCCTATACCATCACCGGACAGACCGGACTTTCCGAGCAGGTCGGTACGTATAAGATCACACAGGATGGCACGACCAGCAAGATCAAGGTCTCTTTCACCGACGCCAAGACCGGCGACGTAAAGAACACTGATATCGATCTGGCCGAAGTTACCACCGGCGATTTTAAAAAGGGCGGAGCTTTCAAGGTAGACCTTTCCGCCGCGGGCATGGGCACATTCGAAATGACCGCCAACGCCAGTGCAACTGCTACTGCCGCGGATTTGGCCGCCAAATTGAAGAGCACCACAGCTGCCCTGACCACCAAGAACTCGGCAGAGCCTAACGCGGATGCCTCATTTAACAAATTGAAGACCGCTGCTGGAACCGGTACCGTAACCTACACAGGCTCTACAACGCTGCCAGCCGAAGGAAAATACACGATAGCAGCCGGCACTGGTACTACAAATATTAAAATAACTGGACCGGATGGAAAAACCTCAGGCGATATTGCAATGGCCGACATTGCAACCACTGGAGGAACAATTGATTTAAGTGCTGTTTCTATCAATGGAAAAACCGTTGATCTCGGTAAATTCACGGTTACACCGGAAGCAACAA
>CAZNJN010000030.1:0-633 GCA_964573365.1 uncultured Oscillospiraceae bacterium | reverse complement strand
TGTAACAGAGTTGGCTGGAACCGCTATTGAGGTTCCCAAAGCTAATCCCGAGGGCGGCGCGCTCAAGATCCAGGTCGGCGCGAACGAGGGCGAACAGCTTTCTATCAGCATCGAGAAGATGAACGTGGACGGTCTCGGTCTGACCGATTCCAAGATCAGCGATCAGGCCAGCGCAGGCAAGGCCATCACCGCGACGCAGGACGCCATCAACCTCGTTTCCGAGCAGCGTTCTACCCTCGGTGCTATGCAGAACCGTCTCGAGCACAAGATCAGCAATCTGGACAACACTTCCGAGAATCTGAGCGCTTCCGAGAGCCGTATCCGCGACGTGGATATCGCCAAGGAAATGACCAGCTTCACCAAGAGCCAGATCCTCTCCCAGGCCTCTACCGCCATGCTCGCTCAGGCGAACAGCCTGCCCCAGAACGTACTTTCCCTGCTCCAGTAAGAGTAAACGGATCGTTGGGTGTACAAAAGCATATACAATACGCAAAAAAGACCGCGCAAGCGGTCTTTTTTTGCGGAGGGCGCGTCAGCGCTGTGACGGATGAGGCATGGAAGGTGGCGCGATGCCTTACGAATCCCTCCACCGCCTTGCGGCGGTCCCCCTCCCTTTAACAAGGGAGGCTTGGT
>CAZNJN010000029.1:0-15960 GCA_964573365.1 uncultured Oscillospiraceae bacterium | reverse complement strand
GGTCGTAGCGGGATGCGGTTGAGCGATCTGCTTGACAATCTCGAAGAATCGCTTGAAGATGACGAGTCTTTGCGCTACAGGAAAAAAAGCACGTCAAAAAAGGATGAAGCTGCAGCGCCGAAAGGCGATAATACGGATAAAGCAAAAGAAAATATCGAAGAAAAAGAAGAATCTACCAAAGAAGAATGAAGCGTGCTATACTTATAACGCTTAAAGCTTAACAACAGGAGGTTTTCCATGCAGATATTCAATACCATGACACGTAAAAAAGAAGAGCTTGTACCGCTCGTGCCGGGCGAGATCAAAATGTACGTCTGCGGCCCGACCGTCTATAATTTTTTCCATATCGGCAACGCGCGTCCCTTTGTTGTGTTCGACACGCTGCGCCGTTATCTGGAATATCGCGGCTATAAGGTGACTTTCGTACAAAACTTTACCGATATTGACGACAAGCTCATCAAAAAAGCAAACGAAGAGGGCTGCACCGTTAAAGACGTCGCCGACCGCTATATCAAAGAATACTACATCGACGCGGACGCGCTCGGCGTAGAGCGCGCCAGCGTCAATCCGCGCGCCACCGAGCATGTAGAGGATATTATCGAGCTTGTGCAAAAGCTGCTTGATACCGGCCACGCCTATGCCGCCGAAAACGGCGACGTGTATTTTTCCGTTCGTTCCTTCCCCGCCTACGGCAAGCTTTCCGGCTATTCCATCGACGATCTGGAGAGCGGCGCTCGTATCGATCCCACCGACAACAAGCGCGATCCGCTGGACTTTGCCCTCTGGAAGGGTGCAAGACCGGGCGAGCCGAGCTGGCCTACGCCCTGGGGCGCAGGTCGTCCGGGCTGGCATATCGAGTGCTCCGCGATGAGCATGTCCATCCTCGGCTCCACCTTCGACATTCACGCGGGCGGACAGGACCTGATCTTTCCGCATCACGAAAATGAGATCGCCCAAAGCGAGGCGGCTACGGGAAAGCCCTTTGCCCGCTACTGGATGCACAACGGCTATATCAACATCGACAATCAAAAAATGTCCAAATCGCTGGGCAACTTTAAGCTGGTGCGCGACATCTCCAAGGAATACGATCTTGAGGCGGTGCGTCTGTTTTTACTCAGCGCGCAGTACCGCAATCCCGTCAACTTTGCGCCGGAGCTTGTGGAGCAGGCGCAAAACGGCTTGACGCGCCTTCGCACGGCAAAGGAACGCCTCTTTGACGCGCCCGTAGGAAACGCAGGCGCGGAGGACGCGGCCTTTATCGCTCAGCTTGACGCGTACCATGACGCCTTCTGCGCCGCCATGGACGACGATCTCAACACGGCGGACGCTTTGGCGGCGCTCTTTGACATGGCGCGCGCCATCAACAGCTTTGTAAGCGAAGCGCGCGGAGCAGAAGCGCTCGAAAAGGCGAAAAAGCTCTACGGCGACCTTTCAGCCGTGCTCGGTCTTTTGCAGCACGAGGATAAGGAAGGCATTCCGCAGCAGGCGCTTGACCTGCTTGAAGAGCGTAAAGCCGCGCGCGCGGAGAAAAACTGGGCGCGCGCCGACGAGATCCGCGACGCGCTCAAGGAGCTTGGCTATGGGGTAGAGGATAGCAAAGAGGGCGCAAAGCTGAAAAAGCTATGATGCTTTTGTGATACGTATCCCCCTTTTTTAAGCATTTTGTTAACAAATGGCGGCGAGCCTTGAATTTCGTTTCGCCGCCATTTATGATGGAACATATCATCGAAAGGAATATCTATGGAATTTTTTAATATCTTTGAAATCTGCATCGGCGCGTATCTGCTCTACTGCGGCATCAGCGGCAAGGGCAAATACTATGAAAATCAATACTGCAAGGTCTCCCGCGAGCAATATGTCAAGATCATGCGTATCTTCGCGCTGGTCGTTGGCGCGCTGATCCTCGTTTCTCCCATACTGCAGCTTCTCAAGGTCATCGAGGCTAGCTCCGCTCTCTCCTGGGTGCTCTGGGTCGTCAATATGATCGGCATTATCGGTATGCTCGTCGCAAACGTGCGTATGACGGATCGCGCAAAAGCCAAGGCGGCGCAAAACGGTCAGAGAACCGCGTCGCCAAGCAACCCCGATCCCCTGCGCGCAGCCTTCGTCTTTGATGACGAGGACGCCGCGAAAAAGGACGCCGATCCGGTCGCAGCGGACGATAAGAAAAGCGCGGGGCAATAAATCGCATTCATAAACGTATTTATATAAAAGGAGTTCCAGATGAAACAAAAACTGATTCGCGCATTTTCCGCGCTGCTTTGCGCATTGCTGCTCTTTAGCGCCGTTCCGGCGCTGGCGATCCCTTCCTCCGGTACCGTCGCCTCCGGTACGCCCATCTATGTGGGCGCAAGTGAAGCGCAGTCGCTTGGTACGCTTTCCTATGGACAGGTTCAGATCCTTTCGCAGTCCGGCAATTTCTATCAGATCAGCGTCGGCGGCACGACCGGCTATGTGCTGATCAGCGCGATCACGCCCGAGAGCAGCGCAGCCACTACGACCACCACCACAAACAATACCACGACGCAGACGACCTCCGGCGCAGCGGCAGGCTATATCACCAACTGCGAGAGCAACGTGAACATTCGCTCCTCCGCGTCCAAGGATTCAAGCAAGCTCGGTTCCGTCAATAAAAATGAAGCGGTCAGCATCATTCAGGTGGAAGGCGATTATACAAAGATCACCACCTCGAGCGGCGTAACGGGCTATGTGCTTTCAAAGTATGTGGCGAGCGGAACGCCTTCCGCGGGCGGAGCTTCCGCCGCCGCGGGCGCGGATACCACCATGCTTGAAAACGCGATGCCGATGGTTTCGATCTCAAAAACCATCTACATTCGCAAAAGCACGGATACCTCCACCAAGAGCAAAAACCTCGTCAAAAAGATCAGCTCCGCAAAGGGCAAGGTTTTCACCGTGCTCGGCACGGTCGGCAGCTCCCAGTATTACGTCACCTACGATGCCTATACGGGCTATGTGCAGGCCGCCGACTTCACCACCGCCTCCTCCACGGGCGTACAGGCCTCCTATGCAACGGGCGATAAGAGCAAGGATAAGTGGGGCGAGATCGTCAAGATCGACGGAACGAATATCGGCAGCGCCTATGGCAAGCTCTACGATAACAGCATCTATTGCAACGGCTTAAACAGCAAGAACCAGTATTATTACAACAGCTACTCCGGCAAAAAGAATTATTTCTATATGCTTAGTCCCCAAGGCGCGCCCATCGCGGTGCTGATGAGCCACAACATGCAGTCCAGCAAAACCGGCGGCCATTATCTGCACCATATTCAAAACGCATGGCTTGGCGTAGCCAAATGCGAAAAGTGCAAGGAAAGCTGCAACTCCAAGACCTCCGTTTTCAACATCAGCTATGAGAAGCATACCCAGTGGCAGCTCATCGGCTTTTATGAGGGCAATGAGAGTATGCGTAACTTTGCCGCCGTCAATTATGGTCTCACCGGCAGCGCGAAGCAGGGCTTTATTGAAAAGTTCCTCTCCTACTGCAATAGCAGCTATAAGGGCGCGGCGCTTGGCACTGCTGCCGATACGGACGACATCATGACCTTCATCACCTGCGGCGACAAGGGCAGCAAGGGCGGTACTTATCTTTGTATGCTGCTTAAAGGGATCTAACCTGCATTTCGATACAGCAGGCTTCGTTTACTCTACCTATAAGGACGGCTTTGAGCCGTCCTTCTTCATCTCTTATTTTTTGCCTCTCTTTGCTTCCGCTTGTGAGAAGGTTGCTTTCATGTTATAATGCGGTGATTCTATTTATGAAAGGTCAGCTCTATGAAAACCTCCGTCCGCATTATTGCTCTCGTTCTCTGCGCCCTTTTTATCGTAAGCCTTCTCTTTGGCATCATCGCCTCCGCCGCCTACGCGCAAAGCGCCCAAAATGCCTACGCGTCGCCCATCAGCGGAAAAAGCAAGGGCAATACGGTTTATATCCGTAAGGAACCGAAAGCTGACAAGGGCGATAACGTGGTGGTGAAGTTGACGGCTGTCAAGGGCGACCTCTTTACCTTTAGCGGCGAAAGCGGAGATTTTTACTATACCAGCTACAACGGCAGCGAAGGCTATGTGCAGAAAAGCGATTTTCGCGTTTCCTCCTCCAAGGCCTCCGCTTCGCCCGCTGCGGACGGCGAGTGGCGTTCCCTCGGCAGCGCGCAGCTTACGCCAAGCCCCACGCCAAACCTTGAAAGCGCCGTAAGCACGCCGCAGCCAAGCCGTTCGCCCGAAAGCACTTCCTCTCAAAGCACGGCAGGCGCAGGCGCCTCATCCCAAAGCTACGCCAGCGCGACAGGTACTAGCGCGGACGTATGGGGCAGAATCAGCATTCCCGGCGGCGGCAGCTATAATATTTACTGCAACGCGAAAAACGCAAAGAATACGGACTTTTATTATAATAAGGACTACACGCACATTTTCTCCATGACGCCGCAAAACGCGCAGGTATCGGTCATCATGGGACATAACATGCGCAAAAGCGGCTCGATGTTCCACGCGCTCCATCATGTGCAAAACGCATGGCTGGGCAAGGCAAAATGCGAGCGCTGCGGCAAAAGCTGCGCCTCCGCTAAGGCAAGCAGCTTCAACATCAGCTATAACGGCGCAAGCAAATGGGAGCTGGTCTGCTTCTATGAAACGGAAAAGAGCGAATCTTCCTCTACGCTCTCCTATAATGCGCTTTCCACCGGCGACGCCGGCGGCTACGCAAGCTATCAGCTTTCCCGCGCGGGAAGCAATAGCAAAGGCAAGGTTCTTACAAGCGCGGGCGGTTCGGATAAGCTGATGATGCTCATTACCTGCGGCGACATGATCGGCGGAAGTACGGGCGCAAGGCTCTACATGCTGCTAAAGGCCGTCGGATAAGCGCTATATAGGACAAATCAAGGATTTGCCGAGACAAATCCTTGATTTTTATGTGACACCCCTTTTGCAATGAACGAAAAAGGGCTATAATCGGTGTATAGATTCTTTTTTCCTTTCATTTCAAATAATACATACTGGAGGTAAGAATGGACATTCTCAAGAAAACACCGCTCTATGACAGACATGTTGCGCTCGGTGGCAAAATCGTCGATTTCGGCGGCTGGGCTATGCCGGTGCAATACAGTTCCCCTATTGAGGAGCATAAGGCCGTGCGCACCAACGTCGGTCTTTTTGATGTTTCTCACATGGGCGAGGTGGATGTCCGCGGGAAAGACGCCTTTGCGTATCTGCAAAAGCTTTGCACAAACGATCTCACAACCATGACGCCGGGGCGCTGCCGCTATTCCATGCTCTGCTACGAGGACGGCGGTACGGTAGACGATATACTCGTGTATAAGTATGACGACGAGCATTATCTCGTCATCGTAAACGCCGGCAATACGGATAAGGATTTCGCGTGGTTTGAGGAGCATGTCTTTGGCGATGTAAAGGTGGAAAACCAGAGCGCACAATGGGGACAGCTCGCTCTGCAGGGGCCGAATTTTCAAAAGGTACTCGACGCCGTAGGCGTCGAGGGCGAAATTCCGCAGAAGAACTATACCTTCGTACCTTCGATCAAGGTTGGCGGTATCGACTGCATGATGTCCCGCACGGGCTACACCGGCGAGGACGGCGTGGAGGTTTACTGCAAGGCCGCCGACACGCCCGCGCTCTTTGATAAGCTGATGGCGGCGGGAAAGCCGCTTGGTATGCTGCCCTGCGCCCTCGCCGCGCGCGATTCGCTCCGCTTTGAAGCGTCGATGCCGCTCTACGGGCATGAGCTTGAGCGCGACATTACGCCTATGGAGGTCGGTATCGGCTTCGCGGTAAAGCTGAATAAGGAGGATTTTATCGGCAAAGCCGCGCTTGAAGCGCCGCCCAAGCGCAAGCGCATCGGGCTACAGCTTGTGGATCGCGGCATCGTGCGCGAGCACTATCCCGTATACTGCAAAGGCTCGCTCGTGGGCATGACGACCAGCGGCGTATTTGTACCCGATATGAGCGCGCACGCCATGGCTCTGGTGAATGTGGACGCGGCGGACGAAAAAGACTTTGAGATCGAGGTTCGCTCGAAAAAGCTCAAGGCCGTTCAGGTTCCGCTCCCCTTTTATAAAAGATCGTAACGATAAAGAATATTAAAAAATACAGGAGGAATCAACAACATGGTACCCACTGATCGTAAGTATACCGCAAACGACGAATGGCTTCTGGAGGAAAACGGAAAGATCAAGGTCGGTATTACAGACTATGCGCAGCATGAGCTGGGCGACATCGTTTTTGTCGATCTTCCCAGCGTAGGCGACAGCTTCAAAGCCGGCGAGGATTTCGCGGTGGTAGAATCCGTGAAAGCGGCGGCGGAAATCTATGCACAGTGCAGCGGCAAGGTCATAGCCGTAAACGAAGCGCTCGAGGCAACGCCCGACCTTTTGAACCAGGACGCATGGAATAACTACCTTGCTATTTTTGAAGGAACAATCGACGGCGAGGTTATGGACGCGGAGGCCTACGAGGCGAAGATCGCTAAATAAATCTCCTTTTCCCTTTCACTATTCTATAAAAGGAGGTACGCATGAAAAGTTACGTTCCCAATACCCAAATAGAACGCGAGGAAATGCTTAAGAGCATCGGCATGCAAGACATGCTTGACCTTTATGTTGACATTCCCGAAGCAATGCGCCTAAAAAAGCTTGAGCTTGGCGAAGGAAAAAGCGAGGTCGAGATCCGCCGCCTGTTTAAGGAGCTTTCCTCACAGATCAAGACCGATATGCCGATCTTCCGCGGCGCGGGCGCTTACCATCATTATATCCCCGCCGCCGTTCCCCAGCTTGCGATGCGCAGCGAGTTTTACACCGCCTACACGCCCTACCAGACCGAAATGAGTCAGGGCATGCTCCAGTGTATCTTCGAGTACCAGACGATGATCTGCGATCTGACCGGCATGGACGCGTCCAACGCCTCCGTGTACGACGGCGCACATGCCTGCGCGGAGGTCATGCACTCGATCAGCCTGTCAAAGCGCAAGGCAAAGGTGCTGTACTCCGCCGCTCTGCATCCCGATTACAAAGAGGTCATGCACACCTACGCGCGTTTCCTTGAGATCGAGCTTGTAGAGATCCCGCTCACAAGCGAGGGCAGGACCGATGCAGCCGCCATCGCGCAAAACAGCGAGGGCGCGGCGGGTATGCTTGCCGCTTCACCCAACTTCTACGGCGTGATCGAGGATATGGATAAGCTCACAGAGGCCGTCCATGCCTTTGGCGGACTCTTTGGCGCAATCGTAAATCCCGTGTCGCTCGCGCTTTACAAAAAGCCCGGCGAATACGGCGCGGACTTCGCTCTTGGCGAAGCGCAGCCTCTTGGTATGCCGCTCAACTTTGGCGGCCCGTATCTGGGCTTTGTCGCTACGCGCGCCAAGCTTATGCGCTCCCTTACGGGACGCATCGTAGGCGAAACGAAGGACGACGAGGGCAACCGCGTATTCTGTCTTACCCTTTCTGCGCGCGAGCAGCATATCCGCCGCGAAAAAGCGGCGAGCAACATCTGCTCCAATCAGTGCCTGTGCGCGGTGATGGCTTCGATGTATTTAAGCTTTATGGGACCCGCGGGACTTAGCGAGGTCGCAGAAGCCTGTCTGCAAAAGGCGCATTACCTTGCCAAGGGCATAGCCGCGCTCAAGGGCGCGCGCCTTCGCTATCCAAACGCGCCTTTCTTCCACGAATTTGTGGTGGAATTTGACGCGGACGCCGAAAAGGTAAACGACGCGCTCAAGGCCAAGGGCTTTATGGGCGGACTTCCCCTTTCACGCGTAGGCGGAGACAAGCACGCGATGCTCTGGTGCGCGACCGAGCTGAACACCCGTGAAGAAATGGACGGCGTGATCGCCGCGCTCAAGGAGGTGCTCGCATGAGTCGTTCTGCATATCCGCTCATTTTTGAACGTTCCAAAGCCGGACGCAGAGGCGTTGATCTGCCCGCGCTTGACATACCCGTTGTCGAGGGGCTTATCCCCGAGGCGCAAAAGGCCAGCGCCGCGCCCAAGCTGCCGGAGATCGCCGAGGTGGACGCCGTTCGCCACTACATCGGCCTTTCCCGCCGCAATTACGGTGTGGATAACGGCTTTTATCCGCTCGGCTCCTGCACGATGAAGTATAATCCCAAGATCAACGAGGAGATCGCAACCCTCTTTGAAGAGCTGCATCCCTACGCGGACGCCGACTGCACACAGGGCGCTATCGACGCGATGCTGATGGTTGACGAGGCGCTCTGCAAAATGACGGGCTTCGCGAAGTTCACGCTCCAGCCCGCGGCGGGCGCGCACGGCGAATACACCGGACTTACGCTGATCAAGGCCTACCATGACAGCCGCAGGGACTTTGCGCGCAAGGTGATCATCGTACCCGATTCCGCACACGGCACAAACCCCGCGAGCGCGGCGCTTGCCGGCTTTAGCATCCGCGAGGTGAACAGCACAAGCGACGGCTGCGTCGATCTTGATGCGCTTCGCGCCGCGATGGGCGACGATGTCGCCGGTCTTATGCTCACCAACCCCAATACGCTTGGTCTTTTTGACCGCAACATCGGAGAGATCACCAAGATCGTGCATGAAGCGGGCGGACTGTGCTACTATGACGGCGCTAACTTCAACGCGGTCATGGGCGTGGCGCGTCCGGGCGACATGGGCTTTGACGTACTGCATCTCAACGTACACAAGACCTTCTCCACGCCGCACGGCGGCGGCGGCCCGGGCTGCGGCGTCGTCGGCTGCACAGAGGCGCTCGTCCCCTTCCTTCCCCGTCCGGTCGTCCTGCGCAGGGGCGAGCACGGCTATCTCGACTTTGACCGCAAGGATTCCGTCGGCAAGGTCAAGGCGTTTTACGGCAACTTCAGTGTGCTGCTCAGGACGCTCGCCTATATCGAAAGCCTCGGCGCGAGCGGTGTGAGGGAAGCCGCCTGCAACGCGGTGCTCAACGCAAACTACATTCTTGAGCGGCTCAAGGGCGTCTACGCCGTACCGAACGAGCGCATCTGTATGCACGAGTGCATCGTGACGCCTACCGAAGAAATGCTTGAAAAGGGCGTGCATACCTCGGACATCGCCAAAGGGCTGATCGACTTCGGCTTCCATCCGCCGACGATCTACTTCCCCCTGATCGTACACGAGGCCATGATGATCGAGCCTTGCGAGTCGGAAAGCCGCGAAACGCTCGACGCGTTTATCGACGCCATGAAGACCATTGCCGCGCAGGCGCTCGCCGATCCCGAATCCATGCACAAGCTGCCGCTTACAACGCCCGTCGGCCGGCCGGACGAAGTCGCCGCCGCAAGAAATCCCATCGTAAAATGCGAGTGGTGAGCTAAAGCTCCTTTCTAAGGAAGCTCTGATTAAATGAAGAATGGTAGATAAGCGAGATGATTTTCTGACAGAGCCGCTCCAAAAACGCAGGCGTAGCGGCGCTACGCCGAGGATTTTGGGGCGAGCTATGACGGAATAATCAGCCGCTTAGCTACTGTGCTGAATTAATCAGAGGTTCCCTAAGAAGAAAAGTGAAACCGCCGAAGCAAACGGCGGTTTTGCTTTTTCCTCACAAATGTAAAATTATATGAAAACCTGCTGTTTTTGTATTCGCTCTCGCGCTTTTATGGTATAGTTTAGCTATCCTTGAATCAGTAAGGAGGAGAATTTATGAAACTTCGTAAAATCATGCTTCTGTTTCTCGCCTTTGCGCTCTGCTTGAGCGTGTGCATCAGCGTGTTTGCCGTCTCTAGCGCGGACGACGCCTTTATGAGCGATCTAAAAAAGGTAGAGAACTATCTAAAGAAAAACCTTGATGAGACAAACCTCGGCGACAAGACCATCGCGTATATGAAAAAGAACTGCTCCACCATGGATGTTGAGCGCCTTACGCGTGTGCTTCGCAGCTTTCTTCGCTGCGCGGACACAGTGCCGCTTCGCATCATGCTTGAATCCTACGGCAAAGAGATCAGCAGCGATTACTATTTGAGCATTTATGAATCCGCGATCGCGCAGGGCACGAGTCCCGATGTAGCCGCCGATCAAACGCGCTTTGAGCGCGGCTGGCTCGGTTCTAAAATCGGCGCAACGAATCCCTCCGCCACGCCCGATCCGAAGATTTGCCCCGTCTATCCCCCCTGCTATTACTGCCGCTAAACGAAGCACATAAAAGAACGGTCTTGTACAGGCCGTTCTTTTTTTCACTTTCCTTTGCTTTTATTCTCTTTCCACACGTATTCCGATATCCACGCCGTTTGAAAGATCCTCCTGCGTGATCTCTACCTGAAAGCCCGCGTCGCGAAGCTGGCTGACGGCGGCGTTGATCGTATTCATAAACAGTCTGTAGTCCTTCACCATGCGCACGATCACCGGACGCGGCTTTGCGCCGTCCTCCTTCGCGTCGTACATGCGGTTAAGCGTTTTGTCCACAAGCTTTTCCGTATCCTTGACCGAAAGCGCTCCTTTTTTCACCCTGTCGATCACCGCAAGCTGCTCCTTTTCGCCCTTGAGCTTCAAAAGCGCGCGCGCGTGCCGCTCGGTAAGCCCGCCCTCCTTCATCGCGTCCTTTACGCTCTCGTTTAAGCGAAGCAGACGCAGCTTGTTGGCGATGGCGCTTTGGCTCTTTCCAAGCCGCTTTGCAAGCTCCTCCTGCGTCAGATTATACGTTTTGAGCAGGGTTTCATAGCACTGTGCCTCCTCGAGATAATAGAGATCCTCGCGCTGCATGTTCTCGATCAAGGCGATCATGGCGCTGGTTTCTTCCTTCATATCCTGCACAATGCAGCTTGCCTTTGTCGCGCCGATGCTTTTGAGCGCGCGAAGCCGCCTCTCGCCCGCGACCAGCTCATAGCCGTCCTCCTTCGGATCGTAACGCACGACGAGCGGCTGTATCAGTCCGACGGTCTTGATCGACTGCGCCAGCTCCGCGATGCTCGCCTCGTCAAAGCTCACGCGCGGCTGACTTGGATTTGGTTTGATTCTCTCGATCGGTATCTCCGAAAGCAGCTTCTCGCGCTTATCCGTAGTCTCCCGAAATAGATCGATCTTAGGCATTTTGGCTTGCTCCTCTCCTCTTTTCACAGTTCATCATTGCCTTTTCAATTCCCGGCTATACGTAAAAGCGCAGGATTTTCTATCTTCTCTCTGTTACAGGGCTTCCTTCGTTCCGGCTTTTCGCGGAAAGCGTTTCTCGGTGCTTTTCTTTTTCGTGAGTACGATCAGCTTCCGCTCTCCCCAGCTCAAATGCTCAAAGGAAATGATCTCCGCCTCGCAGCAAAGCAGCTTGACTGCCTTTTCCGCCTGCATAAGCTCCTGCTCCGCCTGCGGCCCTTTGTAAAGGAGCGCCTTTGCGCCCACCTTCAAATAGGGTACGAGCCATTCGGTAAGAAAGGCGGTGGCGGATACGGCGCGCGCCGTGGCATAGTCAAAGTGCTCGCGCAGCTCCTTCATGCGCGCCCCGTCCTCCGCGCGCGCGTGGATACAGCGCACATCCGTAAGCTTCAGCTCATCGCAGAGCGTTTCTAAAAAAGTGATTCTTTTCCCCAGCGAGTCAAGGAGCGTAAGCTTGAGGTCGGGACGCAGAATTTTCAGCACCACGCCCGGAAAGCCTGCGCCGCTGCCCACGTCGATCAAAGAAGCGCCCTGCGAAAGCAGCTTTACGGGCAAGGCGCTGTCAGCAAAATGCTTGGCGACGACCTCCTCCTTATCGGTGATCGCGGTCAGATTCATGCGGCTGTTCCAAGCTATGAGCAGCTCATAGTAACGGATAAGCTGTTCTGCCTGCTTTTCCTCAAGCGCAGGAAAATAAGTCGCTAAACAGTCTTTCATTTCACTTTCTGTTTTCCTCTCTGCTTTTCAGGTATACGAGCAGTACGCCCACGTCCGCAGGGCTTACGCCGCTGATGCGTCCTGCGCGGCCGATGTTTTCGGGGCGCATGGCGTTTAGCTTCTGCCTTGCCTCCAGACGCAGTCCGCTGATCGTCGAATAATCGATGTCGCCAGGCAGCACGGTGTTTTCCATCGCATGAAATTTTTCCACCTGCGCGCTCTGTTTGTCGATATAGCCCTCATAGCGCGCCATGATCTCCACCTGCTCCATCGCGCTTTTTTCGATTTGCGGCAGGCTATAGAGTGAAAGCAGCTCCGTATACCCGATCCCGCGTCGTTTGAGCAGATCGCCGATCGGCATCGCCTTTGACGGCGTTACCTCTCCCTTTGCTTCAAGCAGGGCTCGCATCTCCTCGTTTGGCGCGGCTATTTTTGAAAGCGCCGCGCTTGCCTTTTCGATATCCTCTTTTTTTCGCATCAGCCGTTCGTAGCGCGCGTCGCTGATTAAGCCCAGACGTCTTGCCTTCTCCGTCAGGCGGAGATCCGCGTTATCCTGCCGCAGCAGCAGTCTGTATTCCGCGCGCGAGGTCATCATCCTATACGGCTCGTTTGTTCCCTTTGTCGCTAAATCGTCCACCAGCACGCCGATATACGCGTCCGCTCGCGTCAAAATGAACGGCTCCTCCTCCTTGCAGTAAAGCGCCGCGTTCACGCCTGCGTAAAAGCCCTGCGCGGCCGCCTCCTCATAGCCGGAGCTGCCGTTGATCTGTCCGGCGAAGAACAGCCCTTCGACCTTCTTTGCGCCAAAGTTGAGCTTTAGCTCCGTCGGGTCGATGCAGTCATATTCGATGGCATAGCCCGGGCGCATGATCTCGCAGTTTTCCAAGCCCGCAATCGTGCGGAGCATCGCCTTCTGCACATCGTAGGGCAAGCTCGTACTCATGCCCTGCACATACATTTCCTGCGTGCTTGCACCCTCCGGCTCTATAAAGAGCTGATGCCGCTCTTTATCCGCAAAGCGCACGATCTTATCCTCGATGGAGGGACAGTAGCGCGTACCCGTACCCTTCACAAGTCCCGAGTACATCGCGGAGCGTTTGATATTGCTTACTATAATTTCATGCGTTTCCTTATTGGTGTAGGTCAGATAGCAGGGCGTCTGCTCTTTTTCCGGCCCGTCGCTCATAAAGGAGAAAAAGGGCGTCGGCACGTCGCCGTACTGCGGCTCCATTTTGCTAAAGTCCAAGCTGCGCCTGTGTACGCGCGCCGGCGTACCGGTCTTAAAGCGCCTGAGCGTAAAGCCAAGCTCGCTTAAGGATGCGGATAAATATTCCGCGCGTAAAAGGCCGCTCGGCCCCGCCTTTGTCATGCAGTCCCCGATGAGAATATGGCTCTTAAGATAAACGCCCGTGCAGATCACCAGCGCGCGGCAGCCATATTTTGCGCCGCCCACGGTATCGATGGCGCACACTCTGCCGTTTTCCGTATAGATGCGCGAGCATTCTCCCATTTTGAGATCGAGCTTCTCCTGCCCTTCAAGCGCGCGCTTCATGCGCTCGTGATAGCGTCTTTTATCCGCCTGCGCGCGCAGCGACCATACCGCCGGCCCTTTGGCGGTGTTGAGCATACGAAGCTGCAGGTAGACCTCGTCTGTCGCAAGACCCATTTCGCCGCCCATCGCGTCGATCTCGCGCACAAGATGACCCTTGCTGGTTCCGCCGATCGCGGGATTGCAGGCCATGTGTCCCACCGAATCAAGATTGATGGTAAGGCAGAGCGTAGAAAGTCCCATGCGCGAAGCGGCAAGCGCCGCCTCCACGCCCGCGTGACCCGCGCCGATCACGATTACATCATAGCTTCCCGCAAAAAAAGAGGACACGCATTTCACCTGCTGTCAAAATAAATTTCTGCCTGTTAAAACAAGGTATATTATAGCAAAAAACTGCCGCCTTTTCCATGGAAAAAAATGCGTATGCGCTTATCCGCTCTTTTTTATGCAAAAAGAACAAAATACGGCAAGGAGTGAAAGCTCCCTGCCGCAGCGCCGCGATTTCATTTCCCGGGCAATTATAGATCTACGCCCAGCACGTTTTTTACCAGAAGTCCCACAACGAAGGAGAGCGCCGCGACGCCTAAGCTGATCGACGCCATTTCTCCAAAGCGCTTCTTAAAGGAAAGATCCTTCGCAACGGAAATGTAGTAATTAAACACAATGATGATCAAAAGCACGATGGCGAGCATCGTAAAGAGCGCGTAGAGATAATGCTCCGTATCAAAAAGCAGATACGGAAGAATCAGCAGAGCCACCGTGACAAGGTAGGCGATGCCGGTATAGGTGCAGCTTTTGAGCGCGTCGGTTCTTCCCTCGCTCTTTGCGCTGAGAAACTCGGAGGACGCCATCGAAAGCGTAGCCGAAATGCCCGTGATCAAGCCCGAAAGCGCGATAAGGCGCGTATTTGCCATGGCAAGCGTAAGCCCTGCGAGCGTTCCCGTCAGCTCCACCAGCGCGTCGTTAAGACCAAGCACCATAGAGCCGACGTATTGCAGTCTCTCCTCGTCAAGCATACCGATCAGCTTGCTCTCGTGCGCCTCCTCCTGCTCCTGTATCGCCTTTGCTTCAGCAACCTCCGATGCTAAACGTTCATAGACGCCCTGCGCGCCCGCTTCGCCCTTTTCCATGAGCTTGATCGCAAAGGTAAAGCCGAAGATCGCCGCGCTCAAGCTGCGGCGGCGCACCTTCCCCATTTCCGGCCGCATTTCCACCCCGGAATAGCCCTTCCATATGTTGTAATGCGCTTCCTCCTCCGCAGCTAGGCTCTCCAGTATCTTCTTGTTTGCCTCCTGCCTGCTGCGCTTTGCGATCGCGCGGTAGACATAGGCCTCCGTGATCTCGTTCTGCTGCATTTTTTTGATTACGCGCATGGATTCTTCGCTGATCCTAGCTTTTGCTTCCATGTTTACCCACCTCAACTTTCTTTTTGCCATTATAGCACGCACCTATCCCGTTTTCCATCCTTCGCCGGAGCCGTGTTCTACTTTCCCACGCAAAAGCTGGAAAAGATGCTGTCGATCACAGACTCGTCCACCGAGGAACCGGTGATCGCGCCAAGAGAGAGCAGCGCGTCCCGAATATCCGTCGCCCTGCACTCCATATCCTCCGCCTGTTCCGCCTGCAAAAGCGCTTCACGCGCGCTTTGAAGCGCGGCAATATGTCTTGCGTTTGTCACATAGGCGCTTTGTGTGCCGACGAGCAGTTTTGCGGCTGCATCCTTGAGCGCCTCCATTCCCTCTCCCGTTCTTGCGCTGATCACCATGCAGTCCTTGGGCAGCTCCTCTCTTTGCACGACGCTTGTAAGATCCGACTTGCAAAGCAGTACGATTCGTTTTCTATCCTTCGTATCTTCGAGCAGCGCGTATTCTTCTTTATCAAGCTTTTTTGAAGCGTCGATCGCAATGAACAGCAGATCTGCCTTCTCCATCGCCCCGCGCGCCCTCTCCACGCCGATTTTTTCAACCTCGTCGCCGCTTTCCCGTATGCCCGCCGTGTCGTAAAGACGTACCGGAACGCCGCAAAAATCCGTGCTCTCCTCGATAATGTCGCGCGTGGTTCCTGCCACGTCGGTCACGATGGCGCGCTCCTTATCCAAAAAAGCATTGAGCAGCGAGGATTTCCCCGCGTTCGGTCTGCCGGCGATCACGACGCGCGCGCCTTCTCGAAGGAGCCTTGCCTTTTCGCCGTTCTCCAGCAAAAGAAGCAGCTCTTTTTCCGCGCGCGAAAGCGTTTGGGGCAAAGCGCTTTCAACGTCCTCCTCCAGCTCCTCCGGATAATCGATCGCCGCGTCCAGTCCCGCAAGCGCGCCGCGAAGCTCATCCTCCAAGCGTTCTATGCGCCCTTGCAAGCCTCCCTCCATCTGCTCCTGCGCCGCCTTTAGGGAGCGCTCCGTCTGCGCCTGTATCTTCCGCCGAAACAGCGTTTCCCTCGCGTCCTTGAGCGTCAGCGCCAACTGTTCGTCGCTCATTCCGCGTATTTCCGAGGCTTTATTCATGGCAACACTTCTCTTACTGCATCGAGCGTCGTTTCAAAAAACGCACCCTGACGGGCATTTTATGGGCAAGTCGCGCGAAACAAATCCGCGCCGCTTCTTC
>CAZNJN010000028.1:3537-16191 GCA_964573365.1 uncultured Oscillospiraceae bacterium | reverse complement strand
AAAAATGTTTGGCGCGCTTGACGGGGAGCTGACGCGGGAAACGTTGCCTCTTTGCGATATACTGCTTATTGCCACCTGGCCTAAGAATACGGTAGAATATTTAAGGGAGAACGCGCCCTTGATCTCGAAGAATTGCATCGTGGTGGACTGCGGCGGAACCAAGCGGATGGTTTGTGAAAGCGTGCTGCCGATTATGCAGGAGTACGGCTTTTACTTTATCGGCGCGCATCCGATGGCGGGTACGGCAAACTTCGGCTTTGAAAGCGCAAAGAGCACGATGTTTGTCAAAGCGCCCATGATTCTTACGCCCTACACGGGAACGCCCATCGCGGTGGTGGCGAAGCTTTCTGCCTTCTGCTATGAGCTTGGTTTTACGCGCACCCCCATACTTACGAGCGAGGAACATGACGAGATGATTGCCTATACCTCGCAGCTTGCGCACGTCGTGTCAAACGCCTATATCCAAAACCCGCTTGCTCTCAAGCATAAGGGCTTTTCGGCGGGGAGCTTTCGCGATCTCACCCGCGTGGCGAGACTCAATGTCGCCATGTGGACGGAGCTTTTTATCGAAAACGCGGATAACCTCGCCAATGAGGTAGATACGCTTGCCGACCGGCTCAAACAATACAGCCGCGCGATACGCGAGCGCGACGAAACCGCGCTTGCGTCGCTGCTTGAAGCGGGCGTGCGGGCAAAGGAAGAATCCGACGAAAAGGAAAAGGAAGTCAAATGAAAACCGTTCAGGTATGCGCCCAAAGCCCCTATGAGGTCAAAATTGAAAAGGGGCTGCTCCAAAGCGCGAAAGAGGAGCTTCGCTCGCTCTATCCCAAGGCACGCTTTGCCATCGTGAGCGATACAAACGTCGCGCCGCTCTATCATGAAAAGCTTCTTTCCGCGCTCGGTGAAAAAGCGCCAAGCTATATTTTCCCCGCCGGAGAGGAGCATAAGAATATAGCTACCTTCTCTGAGATCCTTGAATTTCTCGCCGGAGAACGCTTTACGCGTAGCGATGTGCTGCTCGCGCTCGGCGGCGGCGTGACAGGCGATATGGCGGGCTTTGCCGCCGCCTGCTACCTTCGGGGCATCGACTTTGTTCAGCTCCCCACGACGCTGCTTGCGGCGGTCGATTCCTCTGTCGGCGGCAAAACCGCCGTGGATCTTCACGAAGGGAAAAACCTTGCGGGCGCGTTTCATCAGCCCTCATTGGTTTTGATCGATCCCGATACCTTTGCTACGCTGCCTGCAAAGGTGTACCGCGAGGGCGTTTCGGAGGCGCTCAAGCACGGCGTGCTCTTTGACGAGGCGCTCTTTACGACCCTTTCAAGCGGCGATTTTCAAGCGAACATCGAGGAGGTCGTGCGCCAAAATGTAGAATATAAGGCAGCGATCGTGAAGGAGGACGAAACGGAGCACGGCGTAAGGCAGATGCTTAACCTTGGGCATACCTTCGCCCACGCGATCGAAGCGTGCAGCCGTTTTTCCACCAGTCACGGCGAGGCGGTGTCCATCGGCCTTTGCATGGCGGCGAGGGCGAGCGAACGCATGGGCTTTGCGCACGCGGGTACGCTTGAGCGTATTGA
The DNA here is from genome assembly GCA_964573365.1 of uncultured Oscillospiraceae bacterium. Classification (GTDB taxonomy): domain Bacteria; phylum Bacillota; class Clostridia; order Christensenellales; family CAG-138; genus JAQVRG01. The sequence continues at coordinate 14,611 of CAZNJN010000028.1, read as the reverse complement.
AGGTGCGCTTTTGAACAACGCGCTGCCTGTCCGCTGCGGTTATAGCGCAAAGGAGCTTACAAACGCGGCGCTGGGCGACAAAAAGCGCAGCGGCGGCGCGATCACCCTCATCTTAATTGAAAAAATCGGCGCATGTATGCCGCTCACCCTTCCCATCGACGAGCTAGAGGAGATCATGCGTCTTGGGGCGGGTATAAAATAACAAAAAACGACAGAATCAAAACGGATTATATAAAGGAAACGGGAGGGATTGAGCGATGGAGGTTATCATTGAAAAAGGCGCTCTTTCGGGAACGGTAGGGGCGATCCCCTCCAAATCGGACGCGCACCGCGCTTTGATCGCGGCCGCGCTTTGCGACGCGCCAAGCACGCTTGCCCTTTCGATGCTCTCAGAAGATACCGAGGCGACGCTCGGCTGCTTAAAAGCGATGGGCGCGTCCGCTGTGCATAAGGACGGCATGTGGACGATCACGCCTATCGATCACGAAAAAAAGCCGAACTCTCCCCTGCTGAACTGCCGCGAGAGCGGCTCAACGCTGCGCTTTTTGCTGCCCGTTGCCGCAGTATTTTGCAACGAAGCGCGCTTTTGCGGCGAGGGCAGGCTGCCGGAGCGGCCGCTTTCGCCGCTTTTTCGCGCCATGCACGCGCACGGGGTAGAGGCGGATAAGCCCTCGCTGCCCCTTTCGCTTCGCGGAAAGCTCCTGCCGGGCGAGTTTCATATCGCGGGCAACGTAAGCTCGCAATTTGTCTCTGGACTGCTTTTCGCGCTGCCAAGTCTTGGCGGGGACAGCTTTATTCACATCGAGGGCGCGCTGGAATCGGCAAGCTATGTGGATATGACGATTCGCACGCTCGCGCGTTTCGGCGTGCGCGTGGAAAAGCGCGGTGACGGATTTTTCATAGCGGGAGAGCAGCGCTTCTTGGCGCAGGAGCGCTATGAGGTGGAGGGCGACTGGTCGAGCGCGGCGTTTTTCATCGGCGCGAACGCGCTGGGCGGCAAGATCAAACTCACGGGCTTAAACGAAGAAAGCGCACAGCCGGATAAGGCGCTTAGCGCGCTGCTCCCTTGCCTTGGCGGGGAGATCGACGTTTCGCCCTGTCCCGATCTTTTTCCCATTCTCGCGGTCTGCGCCGCGTTTTTTGACGGAGCTACCCGCTTTACCGGCGGCGCGCGCCTGCGCATGAAGGAGAGCGACCGCATCAGCGCGATGGCGCAATGCCTTAGCGCGATGGGCGCAAGCTGCAAGGAGTACCCGGACGGTATGGAGGTACTCGGCTCAAAAGCGCTGCACGGCGCGAAGATCGACGCGCACAACGACCACCGTGTCGCCATGGCGATGTGCATTGCCGGCGCGTATACGGGTAAAATGCACATCCACGGCGCGCAGTGCGTGAAAAAATCTTATCCGCATTTTTACGAGGATTTTAGAAGCTTAGGAGGAAAGGCGTATGTCCTTTAGTTACGGCAAGGCGTTTCGCGTCACGCTTTTCGGACAGTCGCACGCGGACGCCGTAGGCGTGGTGATCGACGGGCTAAGCGCGGGCGTGAAGCTCGACATGGAAAAAATCGGCCGCTTTATGGCGCGGCGCGCGCCGGGCGGCGCGCTGACAACGGCGCGAAAGGAAAGCGACGAGCCTGAGATCGTTTCGGGCGTCGTGGACGGCTATAGCTGCGGCGCGCCCATTACGGCGCTCATGTACAACCGCGATACGCGCTCAAAGGACTACAGTGCGTTTCTTGACACGCCGCGCCCTTCGCACGCGGATTATGCGGCGATACAAAAGTACGGCGCGCATCACGATATACGGGGCGGCGGCTACTTTAGCGCCCGCCTTACCGCGCCGCTCTGCTTTGCGGGCGCGCTGGCGCTCTCTGAGCTTGAACAAAGGGGCATAGCCATCGGCGCGCACCTTGCAAGCGTAGGGAATGCGGCGGATGCGCGCTTTGACCCTGTGTCGGTCTGCCGTGACGACTTTGCGCGTATTGCAAAAAACGAGCTGCCCGTGCTTGAAAAGGGCGTGATCTCCCTTATGCGAGACGAGGTGGAGCGGGCGCGAAAAGACGGGGACTCGGTGGGCGGCGTGGTGGAATGCGCGGCGATCGGTCTTAAAGCGGGACTTGGCGAGCCGCCCTTTGAAGGGATAGAAAATTGCCTGTCGCAGATTCTCTTTGCGATCCCTGCCCTGCGGGGCGTTGAGTTTGGCGCGGGCTTTGAAGCTGCAAGGATGCGCGGGAGCGAGCATAACGACGCGTTCTGCATGGAAAAGGGCGAGGTGAAAACCCGAAGCAACCGGCACGGCGGCGTGCTTGGCGGGCTTACGAGCGGCATGCCGCTCCTGTTTCGCGCCGCCTTTAAGCCGACGCCCTCTATCGCAAAGGAGCAGGACACAGTCTCGCTTGAAAAGGGCGAAAACGCGAAGCTTAAAATCACGGGCAGACACGATCCCTGCGTGGTGCTTCGCGCCGTACCCTGCGTAGAGGCGGCGGCGGCGATCGCGCTTTTTGATCTGCTGCTGCGGGAGGAGTGCTGATGCAAAACGAAGATACGCTCATTACGCTAAGGAAAAAGATCGACGCGATCGACGGGGAGCTGCTTGCGCTTTTCAAAGCGCGCATGGAAACGGCGGCGCTTGTGGCGGCGTATAAAAAAGAAACCGGCACGGGTATTCTGCAAAGCGGACGCGAGGAGGAGATCCTCCAAAGGGTGCAAAGCGAGGCGGGCGAAGCCCTTTCGCCCTATGCGCGGGAGCTGTTTGAAACGCTGATGCGTCTTAGCCGCCGCTATCAAAACGAGTTTTTTAAGAGCGGCGAATGCTAGAGCATATTGAGAAGCTCGCGCTTTCGTGCTATGCTTGGCAAAGAAATGGGAATGCTTGATAAAAACTCAAAGCGGCGATAGAGTGCAAGGATTGTGCGCCGCGCAGGAGGTATGAATGGCACAGAACACGCTTTATATTGTAGTTCCCTGCTATAACGAACAAGAGGTGCTGCCGGAAACTGCAAAGCGGCTTGGCAAAAAGCTTGAAGCGCTTACGCTATCGGGCAGGATCAGCGACACGAGCCGCGTTCTCTTTGTCAACGACGGTTCAAAGGACGGCACCTGGGCGCTTATCACAGAGCTGCATAAAAAGGACGAGCGTTTTTCGGGACTTAGTCTTTCCCGAAACCGCGGCCATCAAAACGCGCTGCTTGCGGGGCTGCTCAGCGCAATTCCCTATGCGGATATGATCGTATCGATGGACGCGGATCTGCAGGACGATATTGACGCCATCGACCAAATGATAGACGCCTACGAGCAGGGCTACGACGTTGTGTACGGCGTGCGCAAAAAGCGCGATACGGACAGCGTCTTTAAGCGCACAAGCGCGCAGGCGTTTTATAAGCTGATGAAGCTTATGGGCGCGGAGCTGATCTATAATCATGCCGATTACCGCTTGATGAGCAAGCGCGCGTTGGAGGGACTTTGCAAGTTTAAGGAAGTCAACCTCTTTTTGCGCGGCATTATTCCGCAGATCGGCTATAAATGGACGAGTGTGGAATACGAGCGGGCGGAGCGCTTCGCAGGAGAAAGCAAGTATCCGCTCAAAAAGATGCTTGCCTTTGCCTTTGACGGCATTACCTCCTTTAGCGTAAAGCCTATGCGCATGATCCTGAGCTTGGGCGTGATCATCTTTATCGCAAGCATCATCGGGCTGCTATGGAGTCTCATTGCAAAGTGGACGGGACGCGCGGTCAGCGGCTGGGCTTCGCTGATGGCGTCCATCTGGCTGATCGGCGGCATACAGCTTTTAAGCCTTGGCGTGATCGGCGAGTACATCGGAAAAATTTACAGCGAAACAAAGGCGCGTCCGCGCTATATTATTGAACAAATGCTACACGAGGCAGAAAACAGAAACGCTTAATGTGAAGCGGAGAAAGGGAAAAAGAAGATGCCGCAAAAATTCGGTCTTTTGGGAAGGCGCCTTTCCCACAGCTATTCGCCCCGCATCCATGCTTTACTTGGAAGCTACAGCTACGAGCTGATCGAAAAGGAACCGGAGGAGCTGGGCGACTTTTTGACTCGCGGCGACTTTGCGGGCTTAAACGTCACCATACCCTATAAGGAAGCGGCGATTCCGTACTGCAATCATCTCGACCCACTTGTAAGGCGCGTCGGCGCGCTCAATACGATCGTGCGGCGCGAGGACGGCTTATATGGCTACAATACCGACTATGAGGGCTTTAAGGCGGTGCTTCGCGAGTGCGGACAGAGCGTGAAGGGGAAAAAGGTTCTCGTTTTGGGAACGGGCGGCGCGTCTAAAACCGTGGCGGCGCTGCTCAAGGACATGGAGACAAAGCAGGTCTTCATCGTAGGCAGAAGCACCACGCCAAGCTATGACGATCTTTCCGGCTGCTATGGCTTTGAAATCATCGTCAATGCGACGCCCGTGGGGATGTATCCCAACAACGGCGCGCGTCTTTTACAGCTTAGCCCGTTTTACGCGCTGGAGGGCGTGTATGATCTGATCTATAATCCGTGGCGCACGGATTTGCTTTTGCAGGCGAAGGCGCGCGGCGTCAATTACTGCAACGGCCTGCCGATGCTTGTGGCGCAAGCTGCCGCGTCGTCTGCGCTTTTTACGGGCGAGAAAATCAATATTGACGAGCGCGAGAGCATTATAAGGAGTCTGCTCGCCCAGAGCGTGAACATCACGCTCGTCGGGATGCCGGGCTGCGGAAAAAGCACCGTCGGGCGTAAGCTTGCCGAGCTTTGCAGCCGCCCCTTTATCGATATTGACGAGGAGATCGAAACGAAGGCGGGCATGACGATTCCAGAGATTTTTGAGAAGCAGGGCGAGGCGGTGTTTCGCCGCATGGAAAAGGAGCTGCTCTATAAGGCGGGGCAGGGCGGCGGCTGCGTGATCGCGACGGGCGGCGGCGCGGTGATGGACGAGGAAAACCGCGCGGCAATCGTCGGCAATTCCTTCACGGTGTATCTTGCGCGAAGGCTCGACGAGCTTTCCTCAGCGGGACGGCCGCTTTCAAAGGACGCGGAGTCGATCGCCGCGCTCTATCATGAGCGCCTGCCCTATTATAAAAGCTGCGCGGACTATACCGTCAACAACGACGCGGACGAAACGCGTATCGCCGCGCGTATTTTGGAGGGTTTCCATGAAAATATTGGTTCTTAACGGGCCGAACATCAATATGCTTGGCATCCGCGAAAAATCCGTCTATGGCGAAGAAAGCTACGAGGCTTTGCTTGCCTACATAAAAAAAAGCGCCGAAGAACTCGGCGTAGAGGCGGAATGCTTTCAATCCAACAGCGAGGGCGAGCTTGTGAGCGCGATTCAACAGGCCTACGGCAGGATGGACGGCATCGTGATCAACCCCGCCGCCTATACGCATACGAGCATCGCCATTCTTGACGCGCTTAAAGCCGTATCGTTGCCGGCGGTGGAGGTGCATATTTCAAACGTAAAGGAAAGGGAAGCGTTTCGCCAAATCTCCTATACCTCGATGGCCTGTATTGCGACGGTTATGGGTAGGGGCTTTGCGGGCTATAAAGAGGCGATGGAGCTGCTTAAAGCCAGGGTGTGACGCGGCCATCCTTTTTGATAAGGTAGCTCTCTTTGCTGATTTGCGCCATAGGCGTATCGGAATACGAGTCGGAATAAAAGCTGTGTACGACGGAATCGGGATAGGCGTCCCGAAAACGGCGTACTTTTTCTTTGCCGTAGCAGTTTTCGCCGTCAATGCGCCCTGTTTTGGGGTCCATTTCGGTAGCGAGCACCCGCTTGATGCCCAAAAGCGCGCAGGCAGGCTCAACGAGAAAGCGGGGCGAGGCGGAGATCACCAGATCATCTTCCTTCGCGATTGCCTGATACCAGGGGAAAACGCCGCGCAGATGCAAGCGCCAAAAGGCTTGCACGCGTTTTTCCACCTGCGGGGTGAAACGCAGAAAACAGTAAAAGCCGGCCTTGAAGCTGCCGCGGGGCAGAAGGCCTAGGCCAAAGAGCAGCGCAAGAACCGCTTGATAGGGCAGAAGCAGCAGAAGATAGGGATAACGAAGCAGACAGAAAAAGTAAAAATCCGTAGCGGAATCGTTTTTATAAATCGTTTTGTCAAAATCAAAAACCTGCACGCAAGCTCTCCTTTTTTCTTATCCCGCCCATTATAGCATGTGCGGGGGAGCGCGGCAAGCAGCCTCGCGCACGGCGGTTTTTAAGTTTTCCGGCATTTTGCCCTTGCCAAGCGTGACGCGACTCGCTATACTAGCCTTGAAAACGATCTCTTTCTCTCTATCTGCTTTTTTGCCCGCGAGCCCGATAAAAAACGGAGGGCTTATGGAAATTCATCATGTTTCGGACGCCGCGTTCCGCCCCTATGGCACGGTGCTTTGCGGCTATTCCTTTTCTCAGCTTATCAAATCGACAAACGAAATATCAAACATGCCGGAGGACGGCACGCTTTATGTTGCCTCCGATGAAAGACTCGAAACGCTCCTTGAAGCGAAGGCGCTCTCTTTGCGCGGCTTTGGCGGCTTAAACGTGCAGATCGGCTATTGCAACGGCGTCAATACGAAGCTCAACGCGCTGGAGTATCATCGTTCCAGCGAGTTTGCTGCTTGCCCTGCAGAGGGAAATTGAAAACGGCGGCCTTTTGACGGAGAAGGTCAAGGCTTTTTTCGTGCCGGCGGGGACGGGCGTGGAGCTGTACGCGACTACGCTGCATTTTGCGCCCTGCTGCGCGCACAAGGGAAAGGGCTTCCGCATGATCTGCGCGTTGCCCGCGGGTACCAACGGGAAAAAACCGACCGAGCTTAGACTGGGCGGCGACGACGCGCTCCTTTTCGGCGCAAACAAGTGGCTGATGGCGCATCCGGACTCGCCCGAGGCAAAAATGGGCGCATATGTGGGACTGCGCGGCGAAAACCTAGATATTGCCGACATGATCGGCTAAAAGGAGAACGGACAGGCGCATGACAAAGGAAAGACGAAAAGCGGTCACGATGGGGGACGTCGCGAAAATGGCGGACGTTTCCTTAACGACCGTGTCCCATGTGATTAACTCTACGGCAACCATCTCGGAGGATACCTGCAGGCGCGTGTGGAACGCGGTGCGCACCCTTGACTATCGCCCGAAAGCCTCCGCGGAGCTTCGGGGCGGTAAGCGCGTGCTCGGCATTTTTGCGCCGGATATCGCCAATGAGTTTTATTCCTCCTGCATACAGGTGATCTTTGAAGAAGCGTGGAACCACGACTATGCCGTGATGGTTTGCGATACCCGCCATGAAGAGGAGGCGGAAAGCAGCTTTATCAAAAGCCTTTTATCCATTGGCGTCTGCGGCTTGATCTTTCTTGGCGGCATTGCGGACGAAAGCTATATTCTTGAGGCGGCAAAGCAGGTGCCGGTCGTACTGGGCGACCGCACCATTCTCAATCACCCCATGGACGCGGTGATTACCGACAATATAGACATTATGCGCCGATTGATCGCAAAGCTAAAAAGCTCCGGCTATCAAAAGATCGGCTTTGTGGGACAGGATACTGAAATGTCCAACGTGAACGACCGTTATATGGGCTATAAGATCGGCTTGGAGGAAAACGGACTTGAGGTAAACCCGAACTGGATCTATCTGAAAAAATCCCTGCGGCTCAACAAAGCGGCAAATGCGAACAGCCTCATTAAGCATGAGCTGCAAAGCGGAAAAAAGCTGCCGGAGGTCTTTGTCTGCTCAAGCGATCTTATTGCGATCGGCGCGATGAGCGCTTTGCAGGAGGAGGGCTTTCGGATACCGCAGGACATCGGCATTGTGGGCTTTGACGATATTTCCATCGCCGCCTTCACCCAGCCGCCGCTTACGACGGTGGCGCAGAACATCACGCAGCTTGGGAAAAAATGCTTTTCTACGCTGCTAAGCCTGATGGAAAACCCGAACCACAGCTCCGTGCAGATCGTCGTGGGCGCAAAAATCGTGCTGCGCGGCTCGGTGCGTCTCTAAGGCAAAGCAAAATACCTTTATATAGAAAAAATTACATTGCATATATGAAAATTAGTGCAAATTACGCCTTTTTTCCAAAGCTGCATTGAAAGCGGGATTAACGCTTGGTATAGTGTGCTTGAAAAACAGATCAGGCTCGAATGGCAAAGCAGATCGTAAAGAACAAAGAGCGAAAATGAGAGATTAAGAAACGAGAGCGAAAAAATCAGCACGCAAAAGAAAAAATAAACGGAAGACGTAAGGAAGATTGACGGAGGGTTAAGCTATGTTTCAAGCGGATGCAAGCATGATCAGGCAGAATTATGCCAATGCAAAAAAAGTTTATGCCCAGTATGGCGTAGATACCGAAAAAGCGATTAAAACCTTTAGGGAAGTCCCGATTTCCGTGCATAACTGGCAGGGCGACGACGTGAAGGGCTTTGAGCATTTTGATCATGTGCATTCGGAAAACACAGTGACGGGCAACTACCCGGGCGCGGCGCGAAACGGCGACGAAATGCGGCAGGATCTCAAAAAGTCCATGCAGTATTCCCCTTGCGCGCACAGGCTTGACCTGCAAAGCATGTATGCGGAGCCTAAGACGAAAAAAGAACGCAACGAATACGATATAGAAGATTTTCGCGCGTGGGTCGATTTTGCCAAGGAAAACTGCCAGGGCATCGACTTTAACGTTTCATATTTTACGCATCCCATGATGAAGGATGGCTGCTCGCTGGCTTCGCCCGAGGAGGAGGTTCGCGAGTATTGGATCAAGGCCGGCATCAACGGCCGCAGGCTTTGCGCGGCGATCGGCAAGGAACTGGGCAGCGCCGTCATCAACAACACCTGGACGCCCGACGGAACCAAGGACAACACCAGCGATCGCATGGGCTACCGCGCGCGCCTTAAGGAGAGCTTAGACCGCATCTACGCCGAACCCATCGACAAGGCGTACCTTCGCGACTGCATGGAGGGCAAGGTGTTCTCCATCGCCAACGAATGCTTTACCGCAGGCTCGCATGATTTTTACATCGCCTACGCGACGCAAAATCATCTTGGCTTTACCATCGATACGGGACATTTTCATCCCACAGAAAACTTCGCGGATAAAATTTCCGCGGTATACCCCTTTGTCGATTATATGATGTTCCACCTTTCCCGCGGCGTACGCTGGGACAGCGACCACTGCCTGATCCAGGACGACGCGCTGATGCAGGTATTTCAGGAGCTCAAGCGGATGGATCTTTTGGGCAGGGATAAAAACGTAGGGCTCGGCCTTGACTTTTTTGACGCCACCATCAACCGTGTGACGAGCTGGACGATCGGCCTTCGCAGCGCCGGAAAGGCAATGCTCACGGCACTTTTGGAGCCTACCGCGCTTTTGCGCGAGGCGGACGCGAAGGGCAATTTCGGCAAGCGCCTTGCCCTCAGCGAGGAATGCAAGAATCTGCCCGTAAACGCTGTGTGGGAATACCTGTGTCTGGAAACGGGCGCGGGCATCGGGGACGAGTGGATTCGCGCGATGGATCAATACGAGTTTGACGTATTGAGCAAGCGCAAGTAACAAAACAGTGTTCTTCCTCCTCATAAGGGGAGGTATGAATAATAAAAAACGGAGGAAATGAAAATGAAGAAAATCATCGCAGTACTTCTTACTGTAGCTATGGTCGTCGCTCTGACGGCTTGTGCGGCTCCCGCCGCGCAGGCGCCTGCCGCCGAAGCACCCGCTGCCGAAGCGCCCGCCGCTGAAGCGCCCGCTGCCGAGCCTGCCGCCGAGCCTGCTGCCGAAGAGCCCGCCGCAAAGGACTGGGAAATCGTCGTAGTCCCCAAGGACTCCTCTAACCCCTGGTTCGTTCGCATGAAGACCGGTGTTGACGAGTACGCCGCTTCCACCGGACTCAACTGCTACCAGAAGGGTACCGATCAGATCGACGCTACCCTTCAGGCGCAGCTCGTTCAGGATTTGATCGCTCAGGGCGTAGACGCGCTGTGCGTAGTCCCCGTTGACATCGAGTCCATCGATCCTATCCTCAAGCAGGCGAAGGACGCCGGCATCGTCGTCATCACCCACGAAGGCTCCGCGCTCACCAATGTCGATTACGACATCGAAGCGTTCTCGAACGCCGGTTACGGTCAGTTCATCATGGACAACCTGGCTAAAGCCATGGGCGAAGAAGGCCTTTACACCACGATGGTCGCTTCTTTGACCAACGGATCTCATAACGAGTGGGCGGACGCCGCCGTCGCGTATCAGAAGACCGCTTACCCCAAGATGACCCTGCTTGAAGAGCAGCCCCGCGTCGAGTCCAACGATAACGGCGACACCGCGTACAACGTGGCGAAGGAACTGCTGAAAAAGTATCCTGACCTTAAGGGCATCATGGGCACTTCTTCCTACGACGCTCCGGGCGTTGCCCGCGCGATCCAGGAACTGGGCCTTGTCGACAAGGTATTCACCAGCGGCACCGGTATGCCCGCCGACAACGCCGAGCTTTTGAAGAGCGGCGTCGTCAAGTCCCTCACGCTGTGGGATCCCGCAATGGCCGGTCAAGCTATGGTATCTCTGGCTGTTAAGGTTCTCTCCGGCGAAACCATCACCGCCCCCGTTGATCTGGGCGTAGAAGGCTATAACGCCATGAACTTCCGCGATGGCAGCACCACCGTCCTCGAGGGCGAAGGCTGGGTCACCATCGACGCGAGCAACGTAGACAGCTTCGGCTTCTAAGATTTTCCCTTGTAAGAAAAAGGGGCGGAGCAGCATCCGCCCCGATTTCCTGCCCAAGTGAACAAATCAAGCGCGCGCTTTGCGCGCTGCGCACAAAGCTCTGGTATCATCAGACGAATTCTTGTATAATAAAGAAAAAAAGTATTTTCGCTGTCTTTGAAATAACGTGTTTCTACCTATTATAATGTAAATAAATACTCCTAAGCTGGAGGTGGCTCATGGCACAAGCATTGCTCAAAGCGACCGGTATCAATAAGTCTTTTGCCGGCGTACACGCCCTAAAAAACGTATCTCTTGAAATTATGCCCGGCGAGATCCATTGTCTGGCCGGCGAAAACGGCTGCGGAAAATCTACGCTCATCAAAATCATTTCCGGCGTCTATGA
>CAZNJN010000028.1:0-3437 GCA_964573365.1 uncultured Oscillospiraceae bacterium | reverse complement strand
ACGCTTTCCATTGCGGAAAAGCAGATGGTCGCGATCAGCCGCGCGCTGATCTTTAACGCGAAGCTCATCATTATGGACGAACCGACCACGGCGCTGACCCGAAAAGAGGTCAAAGCGCTCTTTGACATTATATTGAAGCTTAAAGCGCAGGGGATCGCGATTCTTTTCGTCAGTCACAAGCTGGACGAGGTATTTGAGATTTCCGAGCGCTTTACCATATTCAGAAGCGGCGAGCTGGTGGTCAGCGGTAATACCAGCGAGCTTGACAATCAAAAGTTCACCTATTATATGACAGGCCGCGAATTTAACACGAATAAATTCGTTGCGGAGAATAAAGGCGAGGAGCCGATTCTACAAACGCAGTCGCTCTCTTTGCAGGGGCATTTTGAAGACGTAAGCTTTAAGCTCTACGGCGGCGAAATCTTGGGCATCGTCGGTCTGCTCGATTCGGGCAGAACGGAGCTTGCGCTTTCCCTCTTTGGCATCAAACGGGCGACAGGCGGAAAAATTCTTAGAAACGGCAAAGAGGTACGGATCGCCTCGGTGCGCGACGCGATCGACAATAAGATCGGCTTCGTGCCGGAGGATCGCTTGAGCGAAGGCTTGTTCCTCACGCAGTCCATCGCGGACAACCTTATCATCACGGAGATCGACCGCCTTCGCACCAAGCAGGGTACTTACGATAAAAAGAAACGCCGCGACGAAGTGAACAAATGGGTGAAGGAGCTTGCCGTTGCAACGCCGAATCCCGATAATCTCTGTTCCACGCTCTCAGGCGGCAATCAGCAGCGTATCGTCTTGGGCAAGTGGCTCGCCTGCGAGCCGGAGATCCTTGTTTTGAGCGGCCCCACCGTGGGTGTGGACATCGGCAGCAAGCACGACATCCACGCGATACTCCAAAAGCTCGCAAGAGAGAAAAACATGGGCATCATCATCATTTCCGACGATCTGCCCGAGGTACTTGAAAACTGCTCGCGCGTGATCATCCTCAAGGACGGGCGCGTGGAGATGGAATCTGACGCGGCTTCGCTTGATCAGAAAACCATCCTTGAGCACATGATGTAAGGAGAAGCCGCTATGCAAAAAACGCTTAAAAAACTAGCCGGCCGCAATGAACTTTATATCTTTCTCATTGTATTGGCGCTGTGCATCCTCATTCAGATCCGTTCGGGACAGTTTTTCACGGGCAACAACCTTGTGGATATCGCCTCCGCGATGATCGTGCCGGGCATGTTCGCCATCGGCGCGTTCATGGTCATCATTTCCGGCGGCATCGACGTATCGTTCCCGGCGCTCGCGTCGCTTTCGGCCTACGCGACGACCAAGCTGCTGCTCAATATGAACTATACCGGCGGCATCCTTCTGCCTATATTGATTTCCCTCTTGATCGGCGCGGTGCTCGGCGCGTTCAACGGCCTGTTTGTAGGCTATTTTAACCTTAACGCCATGATCGTGACGCTGGGCGCTTCAAGCGTCTTCAAGGGCTTTATGCAGGGTACGCTCAACTCTAAGCAGCTTGCCGTCGTTCCCCCGGGCATGAAGGCCTTCGGCACCTCCGCGCTCTTTACCGCCACCAATCCCGTAAACGGCATGACCTCGCGTATGCCGGCTCCGTTCCTCGTCTTTATCGCGGTACTGCTCTTCGCGTGGTTTTTGCTGCAAAGAACCTATTTCGGGCGCGGTATCTATGCCATCGGCGGCAACCCCGCCTCCGCTACGGCGGCGGGCTTTAACGTAAAGCGCACAAAGTTCTTTATGTTTATGATCGTGGGTATGATCTCCGCTTTGGCGGGACTCATCCGCGTGTGTATGATGCAGCAGTGCCATCCTACCAACATGCTGGGCATGGAAATGAACATCATCGCGGGCGTGGTGCTCGGCGGCACGGCGATCACCGGCGGCGCGGGCAGTCTTACGGGCTGTATGCTCGGTACGCTCCTCATCGTGATCGTAGAAAACTCGATGATCCTCATCGGCGTGCCTACGACCTGGAAAAACGTGTTTGTCGGCGCGCTTATCGTAATCGGAACGGGCGTGAGCGCGTATCAGGTGATCCGCGCGAACCGCGCTTCGGATAAAGCGAAAAAGATCGGAAAGGAGGCGGCGTAACATGAAGCTTCAAAAGATCTACGAAGATAACCGCCACGTTTGGCGCCTGGTCGTTATTATGGTGCTCTGGATGGCGTTTATGGCGATTATGAAGCCTAAAAAGTTTTACACCTTCAACAACTTTCAGACCATCGCCTCTCAATTTCCCGAGTTTGGTCTGATGTCCCTTGGCGTCATGCTCTGCATGATGACGGGCGGCATCGATCTAAGCTGCGTAGGCTTGGCGAATATCACCTCGATCCTCGCCGCTATGTGGATGATCAAGCTAGGCGGCGAAGCGGGCGTGCTTTCAAGCGCGTACTTCCCGCTGATCTTCGCGCTCTCGCTCGTCGTCGGCGCTGCGGTCGGTCTGTTTAACGGCTTTCTGGTCGCGAAGATCCGCATTCCGCCCATACTCGCCACGCTTGGCGTAAACGAGCTGCTCAGCGGTATTTCTATCGCCATGACCGACGGCGCTGCGATCAGCTCCTTCCCCAAGGAATTTACAAACGCCGTTTCCGCGAATCTCGGCGGAATTGTCCCCGTGCGGCTTATCGTCTTTGTGATCTGCGCGGTCGCGGTATGGTTTATGCTTGAACGCACGACCTACGGCACGAAGCTGCATCTTTTGGGCAGCAGCGAAAAGGTCGCGCTCTACTCGGGGCTTAATACTACGGGGCTGCTTTTACGCACCTATATGACCTCCGGTATCCTTTCCGCCTTCGGCGGCCTTATGATGCTGGCGACCTACGCTTCGGCGCGCGCGGATTACGGCAGCCAGTACACCCTGCAGTCCATATTGATCGTCGTTCTTGGCGGCGTAAGCCCCAACGGCGGCAAGGGCAAGCTTTCGGGCGTGGTGTTTGCGATCATTCTGCTCAAGATGCTCGAATCCGGCATCAACCGTTTCCAAAACGTATCGAGCTACTATATTTCGCTCATCTGGGGCGGCGTGCTGATCATGGCGATGGTGCTCGACTACTTCTCCTCACAAAACGGGCTTCGGAAGATCCGTAAGGCAGCTTAAGGAAAGCGGAAAGGCGAAAAAATGCGGAAAATTTACGGACAGATCGGCCGGCTGAAAAAAGAGTGCATCGAGCATTACAAAGAGCTGCATGCTGCCGCGTGGCCGGGCGTGCTTGAAACGATCCATGCCTGCAAGCTGCAAAACTATTCCATCTTTTTGCAGGATGATCTGGTGTTTGGGTATTACGAATATACGGGCGACGACTACGAAGCCGATATGGCGAAAATGGCCGCCGACCCTATCACGCAGCAATGGTGGAAGCAGACAAGACCCTGCTTCACAAAGTATAACGATTTAAGCCGTGAGCCTTTTTATCAGGACA
>CAZNJN010000027.1:0-16635 GCA_964573365.1 uncultured Oscillospiraceae bacterium | reverse complement strand
TTTGAATAATAGGTCTTTGTCTTCATCATTTAATGCTGACCACTCCTTCAGACTTTACCTGCACATCAGAACCGATCTCATTATAGGAAAGCACGATGAAATCGGGTGCGATCTGCTCTGTCAGTTTCTTAAACTGGCGGCGGATCACGGGGGATGTGAGCACGATGGGCGTAAGCCCCATCTTTGTCGTTTTATCAAGCGCGTTGCGCAGGCTAAGGAAAATAGCCTGCAGCTCCTTCTGCTCCAGCGCCACATAGGTTCCCTGATCGGTCTTACGCATTCGCTCCATCATGAGCTGCTCCACGGAGGAATCCACCGTGATCACGCGCGCCTTCCCGTCGGGAATGAATTTCTTTGTGATGGCTCTGCCAAGCGCTTGACGGACATATTCCACGAGCGTTTCCGTATCGCGGGTGATCTGCCCGTAATCGCTGAGCGTTTCGAGGATCGTGCCAAGGTCGCGGATCGACACGCCCTCTTTGAGCAGCGCGCCAAGCACCTTTTGCAGCTCGCCCAGCGAGAACATCTTCGGTACGACCTCCTCCACCAAGGCGGGCTGTTGTCCCTTCAAATTATCCACAAGGATCTGCACCTGCTGTCTGGTGAGCAGCTCCGCGCTATGCCGTTTGATGATCTCCGTCATATGGGTGGCGATCACCGAGGGCGGATCGATCGTCGTATAGCCGAGCAGCTCCGCGCGCTCGCGGTTCGCCGCCGTGATCCAAAGAGCGGGCAGACCGAAGGTCGGTTCAACGGTCGGAATGCCGTCGATCTTGCCAAGCGCCTCGCCCGTAGAAAGCGCGAGAAAATGATCCATCTTCACCTCGCCCGACGCCACCTCGATGCCCTTGATCTTGATGACGTACTGGCTTGAACCGATCTGTATGTTATCGCGCAGGCGAATGACCGGCACGATGATGCCAAGATCCATCACGAGCTGGCGGCGAATCATCACGACGCGCTCAAGCAGATCTCCGCCCTGACTCGCATCAACGAGCGGAAGCAGTCCATAGCCCAGCTCTACGCCGATCAGATCCACCTGCAAAAGGCTCGTCACCTTCTCCGGCTTCATCATCTCCTTGGCGGCCTCCTCCTGCGCGTCCTGCTTGGGAACGCTCGGCGTCTGCGCCTTTTTCTTGGCGCGAAGGAGCAAAAACGCCATCGTCCCGATCAAACCCGCAAGCAGCAGTATGGGCAGCGTCGGCATACCGGGAATGACGGAAAAACCGACGAGCATACACGCAAGGATGATAAAAAGCTGCGGCTGCGCGCCAAACTGCGACGCGAGGTCACGTCCGAGATTGTTTTCCGAGGTCGCCCTCGTCACGATGATGCCCATGGCGGTTGACACAAGCAGCGCCGGGATCTGGCTGCAAAGGCCGTCGCCGACCGTTGCGATCAGGTAAGTGTTGATGACCTCCGTCGTCGTCATGCCGGAGTCTCCGGTAAGCCCTATGATCAGTCCGCCCACGATATTGACGATGGTGATAAGAATACCCACGATCGCGTCGCCCTTGACAAACTTGCTCGCGCCGTCCATTGCGCCGTAAAAATCGGCTTCCTTTTGAATTTTCATTCGCCGATCCTTCGCGCCCTGCTCATCGATAAGGCCGGAATTGAGATCCGCGTCGATCGCCATCTGCTTTCCGGGCATCGCGTCGAGGGTGAAGCGTGCGGCGACCTCCGCCACGCGCTCTGCGCCCTTGGTGATGACCACGAACTGCACGATAATGATAATGAGGAAGATGATAATACCGACGATCAGGTTATCCCCGATTACAAAGCTTGCGAAGGTTCGTATGACGTTTCCGGCGTCGCCGCCGTTGCCAAGGATCAGCGTAGTGGTACGGATGTTCAGGGCAAGACGGAAAATGGTCGTCATCAGCAAAACCGTCGGAAAGCTCGCAAACTGCAAGGGTTCGTTGATATAGACGGTCATCAGCATGATCAGCAGGGAAACGGCTATATTGATCACAAGCAGCACGTCCATCAAGCCCGTCGGCACAGGCAGGATGATAAGCATCACAATGCCGAGTATGACGACGGCAATGATCGCGTCTTGTGGCTTCAGCTTCATTTTTTGCTCCAGTTTCAATTTAGGGCGTTATACGTCTCTATTTGCCCTGCTTTTGTTTGTAAACATAGGCGAGGATCTCCGCCACGGTCTGATACAGCTCGAGCGGGATCTCGTGGCCGATATCGCAGTTTTTATAAAGCGCCTGCGCGACCGGCTTGTTTTCAACGATCTCCACCTTGCTTTCCTTGGCGATCTCCTTGATCCTCTGCGCCAGATAGTCCTGCCCCTTCGCCGTTACGACAGGCGCGCCCGTTTTTTCGCTGTCATATTTGAGCGCCACCGCAAAGTGCGTAGGGTTCGTAATCACCACGTCCGCCTCCGGCACCGCTTCCATCATGCGCATCATTGCCATCTGCCGCTGCTTTTGGCGGATGCGGCTCTTGATCTGCGGATCTCCCTCGGTTTGCTTATATTCCATCTTCACCTCGTATTTGGACATGCGCAGTTCCTTTTCGTACTTGAACCACTGGTATACAAAGTCGAGGATCGCGATAATCAGAAAAACCAGTCCGATGCGAAAGCCGGCGTTGATGACGCTCTCCCATAGCGCTAAAATCGAGGCGTTGATGTTTTCGCCCGCCATCAGGGAAAAGCTCGACGCGTTTTTCACGATGATATCATAGGCGATCAGTCCAATGCAGACCGTCTTGGCGATCGTCTTTGCAAGCTCAAAGAAGGTGCGCAACGAAAACATCCGTTTGAAGCCCTCGATGGGGTTGAGCCGGTTGAATTTCGGCGCAAGCGCTTTAGTGGAAAACAAAAAGCCGATCTGCACCACGTTTACCAGGATTGCCGCCAAAAAGCCGATCAAGAGCAGCGGAAGTACGATTTTTGCGAAGCTGATCGTCATATCCCGCAGCAAAAGCGGCACGCCTTCGGCGCTAAAGGGGGTGCTTTGCCGAAAATCAAGCGTTAAGCCGCGGCGCACCAGATTTTGCAGCTTCTCCCACATGTCCGTACCCAGAAGCGAAAGCGCGCCGAACATAATCACCATCATCAGCGCGGATACAAGCTCCTGGCTCTTGCGAACCTGACCTTTTTCCCTTGCCTCGCGCTTTCTCTTTGGCGTCGCCTGTTCTGTGCGTTCTCCGCCCTGTCCCTCGCTGCCCGGCATCGCTTAGGTCCCCGCAAGCAGGGAAAACACGCTGTCGATCCCCGCAAACATCCGCTCAAACACCAAGGTGGAAAAGTCGCCGTAAACCGGCAAAATCAGCAGCAGCACCGCAAAGCCGAACACGACCTTGAGCGGCATACCGATCACAAACATGTTCATTTGGGGTACGGAGTGGATGATCATACCCATGATCGCCTCCACCAGTATGCCCGAGGCCATGATCGGCAGCGCCATGCGCACGCCGAGCAGAAAGGATTCGGCAAACAGCCTGAGCAGTACCTCTATGATCGCGGTATTGAGCGTGACGCCGCCGATCGGAATGCGCACAACGGCAAGATAGAGCATACCGATCAGCTCGCGGTGTCCGCCGATGATGAAAAAAACCAGGATCAGCATGACGTTGAGCATGTTGCCAAGCAGCGGCACGGCGGAGCTCATCTGCGGATCGTAGACGCTTGCCATGCCCAAACCGAGCTGCATATCGATAAGCTGACCGGCGGTGTGCGCCACGCTGAAAAACATGGTAAGGATATAACCCATCAGCACGCCGATCACGATCTCCTTGAGGCACAAAAGGCCATAGGTCAGTACACTTCCGTATTCAAGCTCAAGCGTGACCGGTACGCTGGTGTAAAAAAAATAGGTGAGCGCGATGGCAAAGCAGACCCGCGCGACGGCGGGAATGGTACTGCGGCCAAAAATGGGCGACGACCAAATAATACCCGCAACTCGCAGAAAAAGCAGCAGTATGTAATCCAGCCCCAGACTTTGCAGCTCGCGCAGCGCATCCATATCAGGTTATGACAAGCGCGATATAGCTGTATATGCGCTGAAATAAGCCCGTAAGCTCGGTCATGATATAGCCACTGGTGAAAAGCAGCGTAAGAAATACGCCGATGATCTTCGGCACAAAGGCGAGCGTCTGTTCGTTGACCTGCGTCGCCGCCTGTATGATGGATACGATAACACCGATCACGAGCGCGGCAAGCATCAGCGGCAGCGCGCATTTGATGACGGTTAGGATCGCGTCCTTCATAATCGTTATGACCAGTTCCTGTGACATGGCTCCTCCTTTTCAACTTGCTGCTTTTTTCACTTGCGGCCGGCTCTTTGCAAAACCGGCCGTCGTCAGGCGAAGCTTGAAAGCAGCGCCTGCACCGTAAGACTCCACCCGTCCACCACGACAAAGAGCAGCACCTTGAAGGGCAGGGAAATCGTGATAGGCGGAAGCATCATCATCCCCATCGACATGAGCGTGCTCGCCACGATCATATCGATCACAAGGAAGGGGATATAGATGAAGAAGCCGATCTCAAAGGCGCAGCGGAATTCGCTGATGAGGAACGCCGGCATCAGAATTTTCATCGGCGTTTGAAGAATATCCTCGCTCGGCGTTTCGCCGGAAAATTCATAAAACATGGACAGATCGTCCGAGCGGGTTTGTCTAAGCATAAATTCGCGGATGGGCTGTGTTCCGCGCTCCACCGCCTCCTGTAGATCGATCTGCTCGGCAACATAGGGAATATACGCCTCGGTCTTGATCTCGTCGATCACCGGCGACATCACAAGGAAGGTAAGGATCAGCGCAAAGCCGATAAGCACCTGATTGGGCGGCATCTGCTGAAGTCCCATGGCGTTTCTGGTAAAGGAGAGCACCATGACGATACGCACAAAGCTTGTGAGCATCATCAAGAGCGAGGGCGCGATCGAAAGAATGGTCAGCAGTATGATGATCTGCACGCTTGCGCTGCGGCTGTCAAGCAGCTTGGTAAGCTCGGTAAGAAAATCCGCGCCTTCCTCCTGCGTCTGCGCCGCATCCTCCGCCTGCGTATCTCCGTCAGGGAGCGGTTCTCCCGCCTCAAGCGGCTCTGTTGCCTCCGCCGCCGCGT
Source organism: uncultured Oscillospiraceae bacterium (assembly GCA_964573365.1). Lineage (GTDB taxonomy): Bacteria > Bacillota > Clostridia > Christensenellales > CAG-138 > JAQVRG01. The sequence continues at coordinate 11,555 of CAZNJN010000027.1, read as the reverse complement.
TTTCCTCGCGCGCGGTGTTGATCTCGTCCTGCGACACGCAGCCGATCGTCAGCGCGCAAAGCAGAAGGATCACCTGTATAAGCAGAATGATGCGCCGCACGCGAGCGCGCTTTTCTTTATCCGTTGTCTTTTTCATGTTTGCAGCGTTCCTTCCACGTCTCCAAAATACCTCTAAAGGCAAGAGGCGCGGTGCTTTGTATTGGTTCTCCCTGCGCTGTTTCAATGGGAGGCTCAAGCTCCTGAAGAAGCGTGATGGATTCCTCCGACGCGCCAAGCAGATAGTATTTTTCATCTACGCGCACGAGCAGGATCGATTTTTCCCGGTCGATCGCAAAGCGGTCGATCAGCACGATATGCCTGCCCGGACAAAACTCGGACTTCCCTCCCGAGAAGATCGAGCCGCGCGCCGCAAACCTGCCTACAAAGCGCGTCGTATAGTAGACAAGCACAAGCAGCGCCACCAAAATGAGCAGCAGGAGGAGCATTTGTCCAAAGCTGCTGCCCTGCTGCGACAAGTTTATGGGGTTGAGTGGCGGCGTTTTCATGATGCTTTGCTGCTAACACCGGACGCGCGCTACGGCGCGCCCCGCACCTTTCTTTAGGCTTTTCCTTTTCCTGTGTGCAGATCGCAGTACGTCCTACACCTGCATACGCATGATCTCGTTATAGGCGTCGAGCGCCTTATCGCGGAGCTGCACCACGAGACTGATGGAAAGCTCCGCCTCGGTAGCGGCGATCATGGGATCATGCAGATTATCCGACTCTCCCATGAGCAGCGCGTCGTTATAGGCCATGGAATCCTCCGTGGTTCCGGTCAGGTTATTGATGGCGGTACTGAGCATGTCCTGAAAAGAGGAGTCGGTGCTGCCGGTGCTTTGACCGGAGGCGCTCTGGTTGTTCAGTACGTTGATCGCCGCTTGCATGGCGGAAATTTCCGGCATTTTGCTTTACCTCCCGTTAAATTTCCAGCGCCTTGAGCGCCATGGTCTTAAAAGCGTTGCTCGCCGTCACGTTTGCTTCATAAGAACGGGTAGCGGCGATCATATCGACCATTTCCACCGCCAGATCCACGTTCGGCATTTCGACATAGCCTTCAGCGTTCGCGTCCGGGTGCGAGGGATTATAATCAAGCTTGAAGGGCGCGTCGTCCTCGCCGATCTCCACGACCTTGACGCCGCTGTTTTTCTGCGTGTTGCCAAGCGCCCGCTCGTAATAGGCGCCGAAATTGTTTTGCTTGTTTTCGCTCATCACCGTATAACGGCGGCGGTACGGCGTACCCTCCGCTGTACGGGTCGTTTCGATGTTGGCGATGTTCTCCGCGATCACGTCCATGCGCAGTCTCTGCGCGCTAAGACCCGAGGCGGCAATATCCATTCCTTTCAAAAAACTCACGATCCAAAAGCCTCCTTTCGCTATTAGCTGCCCTTGATGGCGATGGAAAGCTGGGAAAGCTCGCTCGATACCTTTTTCTGCAGCGTCTGGTAGTAGATCACATTGCTTGCCAGATCGCTCATTTCCTTTTCGATATCGACGTTGTTCCCGTCCATGCGCATCGTTTCTGACTCATCCTGCGTCACGGTAAGCAGCGAATCGTTCGCTGTGCCAATGTCCATATGCTTGTCTCTCGTGCGTTTGAGCGCAAAATCACTTTCGCCCGCAAGCGCCGCCTTGTAGTGCTCCTCAAAGGCTACCGAGGAACGCTTAAACTCGGGCGTGTCGTTGTTGGCAATGTTGTTCATAATCACTTCATTGCGTTTCCATGAGGCGTCCAGTCCCGTAGCGAGCTTTTCCACCTCGCCAAACATATCAAACGGCATGGTTCCTCCTTCCCTCCCCGTTGTGGGGGACGACAGTTTTCCGTTATATCCGTGTATTTTCGATACTAGTAGTGCATGTTACTAATGCGAGTATAACATTCCTTGTCAAATTCAGTCAACTCTTGCAGACTTGGAAGAATCTTCCGCGTCAGCGGCTTTTCTTCCTCTTTGTGGCCTGTTATAGACTGTGTCTCTCGGTCGATTGACCGGAAAACAGGCATTTTTATAGCATTTTTTGTTTTTTCCACCCCTTTCCTTTTTCATTTTGCAGACGTTTCAGCAGGCAGTGGCTTTTTTCGTTATATTTCTTAAATATATTTAAGAATATTAGCATCCCAACCCCTGCCCTTCTATTTCTATTTTTGGTATGATAAATAGAGCTATAATACTCTCGAGTCTAACTTTCACAAAAATTATTTCATCTTTCCGCTCATGTTCCTCTTTGATCCATAAAGCCGAGCATGACGCCGCGCAAGGCGGCAGAAGGGACGTTTTTATGCAGACGAACCAAACTGAGATCGATTCCACCCTTTTCCCCTCTTTGACGTTTAAGGCCGGCAAATATGCCTGCGCCATGAGCGCGCGCCATGTGTCGAGCATCATGCTTATGCCCGACAAGCTTACGCCCATGCCCAACGCCCCCGCTTATTGCGTGGGTCTGGTGGACGTGCGCGGCTATGTGGTTCCGCTTGTTAACCTCAGAACGCTTTTTGGCCTTCCCACGCTGCAAAGCGAGCATCAAAAGTTTTGCGAGCTGATGGACACCTGCAAAAACGATCATATGCACTGGGTAGACGAGCTCAAGCGTTCCATGGATACCGATTCGCGCTTTGAGCTTGCCGCCGATCCGCATAAGTGCCGTCTTGGGCGCTGGTACGACTCTTTTCAGCCGACAAACCAGAGCGTAAAGGCTTTTTTGAAAAAGCTTGAAGACCCGCACGAAAAATTTCATACGGTAGCGCAGACGCTGGCCGAGCTTCGCGAGCATCCCGACGGAAGCATTCAGGAAAGCGATGTGCGCGCGCAGCTTGATATGGCGATCAGTTCCTACATGCCGACGATCCTTGGCATTCTAGAGGAAGCTAAGGAAGTCTTTTTGCACGAATATCAGTCGATTTTGATCGTTATGGAGAGCGAGGGCAGCAATACGTTCAGCTTCGTTGTTGACAGCGTGGACGCTATTGAGGTCATCTCGCCCGTTCCGCAGGCAAAGGGACAGGAGTTCTGGCAGGGCAGCCAATTCGTCACCGGCATCGGAAAAAGCGAACACGGAAATGAAAATATCCTTATGATCGATGATTCCGCCATGCTAAAGCTTGCTGGATCCATAGAAGCGTTTGAATAGCGGATCAAATAGAGAGGTTTGAAGGGGACAAGCATGGCAAAAAGCAGCAGAACCTTGCATATAGAACCAATGCTCAAAAAACGCGATCCGGACGAGCTGGTCTTTTCTTTGGACATCGGTACGCGCTCGGTCGTCGGCATCGTAGCGGAAACGACGGACGACGGTCTGCATATTCTTGATTATGAGCAGATCGAGCATCCGGGGCACGCCATGACGGACGGGCAGGTGGAAGATATTAAGGCTGTCTCGTTAACCATCGCGAAGGTCAAGTCCACCTTGGAAGCGCGTCTTGGCGTAACGCTGCGCTCCGTGGCGGTCGCCGCAGCCGGGCGCACGCTGAAGACCGTGCGCACCAAGCTTGAGCGGGAGCTGCCAAGCAACAGCGCGATCGATCGCGATTTTGTGCTGGGCATGGAAAGCGAAGCGATCGAGCAGGCGCAGCAAACCATTCAAAACAATGACGCTCCCGCGTCGATGCGGTTCTATTTCGTCGGCTACAGCATCGTAGCCTATACGATGGATTCTCTGGCAGTCTCCTCCCTGATCGGCCATACCGCTACAAAAGCGACCGTAGAGCTGATCGCCGCTTTTTTGCCCTTCAGCGTGATTGAAAGTCTGTATGCGGCTGTGGAAAGCTGCGCCTTGAGCGTAGTCAGTCTTACCCTTGAGCCGATCGCCGCGATGAATGTGCTGATCCCGCCCGAGCTGCGGCTTTTGAATCTCGCGCTCGTTGACATCGGCGCGGGAACCTCCGATATTGCTATCTGCCGCGAAGGCGCGGTCTGCGCTTATGAGATGGCGACCATCGCGGGCGACGAGCTCACCGAATCGATCATCAAGACCTGTCTCGTCAATTTTGAGACCGCCGAACGGCTCAAGCGGGAGCTTGGCGGCGAGGAAGCTACGCTTGAATACGACGATGTGCTCTACATCCATCACCAGCTCAGCCGGCGCGAGCTGCTCGCGAGCATCGAGCCTTCGGTCGATCTGCTCGCAAAGACGATCGCCGAGCGGATTCTTTTATGCAACAGCGATGTTCCCGCCGCGGTCTTTGTGATCGGCGGCGGCAGTCAGATACCCGGCTTAGGCGAAAAGCTGGCGTCCTATCTCAAGCTTGATCCCTCAAGGATCTCGGCGGGAAAGCCAAGACCTCTGCGCGGCGTCGCTTCGGATTTTGACGTGCTTTCAGGCCCCGAGTTTGTAACGCCTATCGGTATCGCGCTTACAAGCGTCACGCAGCAGTCCTTTCAGTTCTGGGGCGTAAGCGTGAACGGAAAGCCGCTCAAGCTCTTGATTACCCGGGAAATGCGCATGATCGATCTTCTGCTCATGGCAGGCTATCAAACCACACAAATCCTTGGGCGCGCCGGACGCAATCTCCTCTTTTACCTAGACGGTGAGCAGCAGCTCGTCAAGGGTACTCTCCCGGAGCACGCGCGCCTTAGCTGCAATGAAAAAGAAGCAAGCGTAGACACGCTTATCTATCCCGGCGACCGGATCACCTTTACGCCCGCCATAAACGGGGAGGACGCGGTTTTGTGCCTTGGCGACGTATGCAGCGAGTCGCTCTGCGGCATGGTTCAGCTCTGTTCTCATCCGTACCGTATCGGGACTTGGGCGGATATCAACGGGCGGTATGCGCCTGTTGACACGGTGCTCGAGCCGCAGGATCATATAAACAGCCACCGCGTTTTGACGCTTGGCGAGCTTCTCCTTGATGCAAAGCTCAGTATCGACGCTACGCGCCTATACTGCGGCAATGAAGCGCTCAATGACGGCGTCTATCTCTGCGACGGAATGGATATTACGCTGCCATTCGGGGGAGCAGACGAAGAACTCTTGGATTTTTCCACGTCCGCCGAAACTGGTCTGCCGATTGAAAACGAGACTTTGGCTACGACCTTCACCGGCGATAAGCCCTTAAAGCCCGAAGATAAAAACGAAGCTCCTTCTGCCCGTTCATCTGCCGGCGAAAGCGGCGCAGAAACCGAGACCGCTGCGCTTACGGATGCGGCGGACATCTCCATAGAGTCTGCCGCGTCTGTTAAGACTCCAGTAGATGCCTCCCCGCACTACGACTTTGGCGCCGACGAGGACGAGCTCTATGGCGATGAAGATGAGGAGGAGGAAGCTGAAAGCGCGTGGCCGGAGCCTGCCCCTAGCATGGCACGAAAGGCCGCGCAAAGCGTACCCCTTCCCGCTTTGCTTTCGCTTACGCTCAACGGCAAAGCGGTGAAGCTCCCGATCGACGGCGAACATCCGCACTATTATGTGATGAATTTGCTCGGAATCTGCGGCTTGGATCTTCAAAAGCCAAAAGGAAACGTGGCGATGCGCGTTAACGGCGCAAACGCCGCCTTCTCCCGCATTTTGAGCAGCGGTGACGTCGTTGAGATCGGCTGGTCCTAAAGGCGTGTGACAGAAAAGAAGGAGGGCTTATGCAGACGCAGTTACTCATTGCAAGCGGCGATGTGTATGGTATACGTCCGCTGCTGCTCTATCTTGAAAGCTGCGGCTGCGGCGTGCAAAACGCCGCAAACGCGGGCGAGATATTCAATCTGCTTGAGCATAGCGCCTTTGACGCGCTCATCCTCGATCTGCCCTTTTCGAGCACTCCGGTCAGTTCTCTGCTTCAGGCGCTTCGTCTGCGCACGGGTATGGCAATCCTCATTGCCGGCGAATCCATTGAGCAGAAGGAGCGCATCCTTTTTTTCGATCTGGGCGCGGACGACGTCCTGGAAAAGCCGCTCGATCCTCCCGAATTCCTGTCAAGGCTGAACGCGCGGCTCCGGCGCTCGCAGCTCGCGGGGGATGCTGCTAGAAGCGCAGGAATGCTCAGCCGGCTTCGGTATGGCGCACTTTGCCTCGACGCATCCACGCTCGCGCTTACAAAGAACGGCACTCCCGTTCCGATCACCTTGGCTGAATACAAGATCCTTCTTACGATGATGACCGCACCGGGCAAGGTATTTTCTAAACGCGAGCTGTATGAGTGCATCAACGCCTCCGCTTCCGAAAGCGGAAGGAGCGTGGCTTCTAGCGATGAGAATACAATTATGGTGCATATTTCCAAAATTCGCGAGAAAATTGAGGATCATCCGCGCAATCCCCGGTATATTCAAACTGTGCGCGCGCAGGGATACCGTTTTGAATTTTCAAATATGTAGCGGCTGCCCCCTTCATTTTTGCCGATTTTTGTCGATTCTGTTTGTATAAGAGAGGATCCTGATGTATACTTTGGAAAGTATAGATGATTTTATATATTTTTTAGAAAGCAGGTAGAACATGAAGCACTTAAAAGTAGGCGTGACGCTTTTCTTAGGCTATGGGATCATGCTACTTCTCATGCTTGGCATCATTATCGGCGTCATGCTTTCCAGCAAGGCGCAACTCGCACGCTCGGAAGAAGCGCTTACGCTGCTGCGATCCTCTCAGGATGTGGATCAAAGCGCCGTAAAAGCTGTTTCCGACAGTATCGATACGGGCGCAAGGACGCTCAAGGTAATCGTAATCAGTGAGTTTTGCGTCTGCATCGTCGTTGCTTCTGCTCTCAGTCTGGTCGGAAAAATGGCGATTCTGCGTCCGCTGAAGGAAATTCAGAGTGCGGCTCAAAATATGTCGGCAGGCGATTTAAGCACCGCGATCGACTATGAAAGTCAAAATGAATTTGGCGCGACCTGCGACAGTTTACGCCAAAGTATGTCCTCCTTTAAGGAATACGTCGCAAAGATCGATGCCTCTTTTAGCGCTTTATCCGAAGGGGATTTTGATTTGGACGTTTCACAGGATTTTCATGGCGATTTCAGCAATATCGGCGTCTATTTCGATGCGTATTGTGTAAAAATGTCCGATCTGATCCGCGATATCCAAACGGCGTCTGAGCAGGTGACGCTCGGTACCAGTCAGCTTTCCAATGCCGCGCAGTCGCTTTCGCAGGGGACGACAGAGCAGGCGGCTTCCGTCGAGCAGCTTTCCGCGACCCTACAGGATATCACCGGCCATGTCAAGGATACCGCCGATCATGCGGTAGAGGCGAAGGCGCTTACCCAAAAGGTCGATCAAAGCATCATGCAGAGTAATCAGGAAATGAAGAATCTGCTTGCCGCAATCAATGAAATCGCGGAAACCTCGGAAAACATCAGCAATATTATTAAGACCATCGACGATATCGCGTTTCAGACCAATATCCTGGCGCTCAACGCCTCCGTTGAAGCCGCACGCGCCGGTGAAGCCGGTAAGGGCTTTGCCGTTGTCGCCGACGAGGTGCGCAATCTGGCGCATCGCTCGTCGGAAGCGGCGCAGAGCACCGCCACCTTAATCGAAAACGCGGTTCGTTCCGCAGAAAAAGGAAAGTCATTGGCGCACAGCACGAGCGTTTCTTTTGCGCATGTCTCTGAGAACGCGGAAACGGTCGTGAACATCGTGACAAACATCGCGAACGCGGCCGAAGAACAGTCCGTATCGATCAATCAGATCTCGCTTGGTATCAGTCAAGTCTCCGATGTGGTACAGACCAATTCCGCCACCGCGCAGCAAAGCGCTGCCGCCTGCGAGGAATTGAACGGACAGGCTCATCTTCTTGAGGATATGGCGGCGCGCTTTAACTTAAAAAACGCTCCGATCTCAAAGGTTCAAATACATGAAGAACAAACAGACGCCAATACTAACGTGAACGAGGTCGTTTCTGGCGCCGAGCAGCTATAAACATAGAATATGCAAGGGGCAGCGCGGTCTTTCGTGCTGCCCCTTATTCCTAGACACAGCTTTAATAGGAGGATCATCCCGCATGCAACTCTCCCTTGATGTACAGGGTCTTTTGGAATTATGTCTGCACCATCGCAGAGCTTTGCACCGCATCCCGGAAATTGCCTTTGAAGAATTGGAAACTCAGGCGTATCTGCTCCACGAGCTGCGTGAGATCGGGCCAGATCTGCTTGAAACTCTATCGCCGACAGGGATACGCGCCATATTTTACGCGCCTGTCGAGCATGCCCAAACCATTGCCTTTCGCGCCGACATGGATGCGCTTGCGATCGATGAGAAAAACGAGATTGAATATGCCTCTTTGCATAAGGGCTGTATGCACGGCTGCGGACATGACGGGCATATGACGGTACTGCTGCTGCTTGCACGGCTCATCAAGGCAAGACAGCCTATGCTCACGCAAAACATCGTTTTGCTTTTTCAACCGGCCGAAGAGGGAAAGGCCGGCGCGCATGTGCTGATCGAACAGGGCGCCCTCAAAAATCCCGCGGTTTCCTGTATCTATGGACTGCACGTCTGGCCAACTGTGCCAAAGGGAAAAATCGGGGTACGCTGGGGCGCTATGATGGCGCAGACCTGTGAATTTGACATTACCGTACACGGCAAAAGCGCGCATGGTGCAAGTCCGCAGATGGGCGTTGACGCTGTCGTGGCTGCTGCGGAGCTGATTTCGCTTTTGCAGACCATCATAACAAGAAACATGGACCCCCATCAGGACGCGCTGCTGACGATCGGAAAGATTAAGGGCGGCGTCGCTCGCAACGTGATTGCCGAGACCGTTGAAATGAACGGTACGCTTCGCGTCTTTTCTCAAGATAATTATGATTTGATTCTTAAAAAAGTGACCGACATGGCGCGCGGCCTACAGACCGCAACCGGCGCTCGTTTCGAGTTTTTAACGCAGCAGAGCTATCCGTGTCTCAGCAACCCCAGACCGCTTGTGGAGGATTTTTACCGCTTTATCGACAAGGCTGATCTTCGCATTGTAGAGCCGGTTCTTGCGGGGGAGGATTTTGCGTTCTACCAGCAAGAAATTCCCGGCCTGTTTTTCTTTCTGGGCTGCGGCGGCGGCAAAAACAAGTATCCGCTCCACAACGCACATTTTGATTTTGATGAATATATCCTCTTGCAGGGCGTGGAAATCCTAAGCCGAATCGCCTTTAACGAGCCATATTTGGAGCCGTGACGCAAATATGCTCCTTTTATCAGAGTTTATGATTGTAAGCAGGCAGGTTTTTGATTATAATGGAAGAAACTAGCGAAGGGAGCGCCGCAAAATTCGCGGCACATAAGTATGCGTTATAGTATTGAAGGAGATGCACTGCCCATTGTTTCTATTCAACTCGATCCGGGTGAAACCGTTATTAGCGAGGCCGGTGGACGTACTTGGTCACGCGGACCCATCACCAGCGAAACGCAGGCGGGCGGCGTAGGAAAAGCGCTGGGGCGCATGGTGACTGGGGAAAGCCTCTTCCAGAGCTTTTATACCGCGCAAGGACCGGCAGAAATTGTGTTTGCTTCCTCCTTCCCCGGAAAGATTATCGCTCGCACACTTCAGGCGGGTGAGAGTGTCGTTTGCCAAAAATCCGCTTTTCTCGCTGCGTCCTACGGCGTTAAAATGGAGGTACATTTCAACAAAAAAGTTGGCGCCGGTCTCCTCGGCGGCGAAGGCTTTTTAATGCAGCGGATTACAGGCCCCGGTATCGTATTTTTAGAGCTTGACGGCTTCTGTAAAGAATACGATCTCACCCCTGGCGAGCAGATCATCTGTGATACCGGTGTTTTAGCCTATATGGACGCAAGCTGTCAAATTGACGTGCAAATGGTAAAGGGTCTTAAAAATATGTTCTTTGGCGGTGAGGGACTCTTTGATACCGTGATCACAGGCCCCGGAAAGGTCTGCCTACAGTCTATGACGATTGCGCAGCTTGCAAGACAAATCGATCCATTTCTAACAAGCAGAAAATAGTACTTATGCAATAAGGGGCTGTAGCAAAACGAAAAAGCTACAGCCCCTTACCATATGAGCCAAAGACGGGGAAAAACAGAAGACAAACAGCGTACTGCTGGAAGAAAACGTATTGCTTTAATAACGGCGTCTTTCCAACGCACAGCTTTGGTTAGAAACATATTCACTTTTGGATCGCTTAAACGATCAGTTTTTCAAACAACTGCCGTCCGGTACGATTTTGCTGTATCTTGGCGTGCAGCTTGTTTACGTTGTAGGCCATCGCTAAAAGGAGCAGCTCCGCCAATACCTTTTTGTTACCACGCAGAAGGAATTGCCTGAATGCGTAGTTCTGCTTCAATACGCCAAACGCGCCTTCGGACTGAATAGAACGGTTCATTCGTAAAAGAATGCCATGCGGGCTGGTGATTCGCTCCAGCGATTCCGTCCTCTGCGCTATGAATTTCTTGGAGACCTGAAGCTTTCGGTTTCCCTTGGCTTTTGTACATTGCTTTTTGTAGGGGCAGCCCTCACAACCTTCGCATTCGTAATATGTGACCTCGCTTTCAAAGCCGGACTTGCTTTTCCGAATCCCCGTGTACTGCGCTCGGAGCTTCCTCCCTTGCTGACAGGTATATTCGTCGGCTTCGCTGTCGTAGCGCATGTTCTCACGAAGCGCCATGTTGTTTTTGTATTTCTTTGTTTTGGAAAGTTCGTAGTTTTGCGGCTTGATGTAGCATGTAGTGGACTTATCTTCAAAATATGTATAGTTCTCTTCGCTCTCATAGCCCGCGTCCGCCGTTATGTCTTGGTATTCTTTGTCTAGATGCGTTTTCATGTTCTCCAATAGCGGGATCAGCGCCAGCTGGTCGCTGCGTTCGCTGCATACAGACAACCCGGTTATGTACTCTCCCTCTACGCCCAGCTGTACGTTATAGCCCGGCTTCAACTGCGCGTTTCGCATGTGGTCTTCCTTCATGTGCATGAACGTTGCGTCAGGATCGGTTTTGGAGAAGCTGTTGCGTCCCGCAAAGGTGCTTTGATAGTTCGCGTATTTATCCCTGCGTGCAAGCAATTTCCGCAGCATCTCTATATCCCGCTGCAACTGGCTTTTTCGTTTCCCTCTCCCGTGCGCATATGATCCTGTCATCCTTGCCTCCAGCTTAGGCAGCAATTCTTCTGTTTCAGGGACAAGTATTCCATATTTGCCACTCAGCTCTGTAAATGCCGCATCAAGCTTTTCCAGCACGCGCGTTTCATATTTTGTTGTGCTCTTCTTCCATACAAAGCTGTATTTGTTGGCGTTGGCTTCGATCTTTGTTCCGTCCACGAACAGATGCTCAAAACATATCTCGCCCACACTCGCCAAATTCTTCACCAACTGGTAAAACAACTCCTCGCCACATTCCGTCAGGCGTTTACTGCGAAACCGCGCCATCTCATGGTAGTTTGGCCCCTTTGCTCCATTGAGCAGCCATATGAAATTTAGATCGCGCTTACAGGCGCTTTCGATATCCCTGCTGGAATAGATCCCCTCCATATTTGCATATAGCAGCACCTTCAGCATGGCGACGGGGTTGGTTGCGGGCTTCCGACCCGTGCGTTTATAGGTGCTCCACAGTGAACTTACATCCATCTCTTCCACTGTTTGATCTAGGAGCCGCACGCTGTCGTTGGCCGG
>CAZNJN010000026.1:0-16711 GCA_964573365.1 uncultured Oscillospiraceae bacterium | reverse complement strand
TCCCCATGCTGATCTCCTCCGGCTGCGGCGTGCCGGGCGTCATGGCCAGTCGCACCATAGAGCAGGACAGAGACCGAAAGATGACCATAATGACAACCACCTTTATTCCCTGCGGCGCGAAAATGCCCATCGTGGGCTTGATCGCGGGCGCCCTGTTCGGCGGAAGTCCATGGGTCGCGGTATCAGCCTATTTTATAGGCGCTTCTGCGGTGATTGTGTCGGGAATCATTCTCAAAAAGACCAAGGTGTTTGCGGGCGAACCGGCCCCCTTTGTGATGGAGTTGCCCGCCTATCACGCGCCGGTGGCAAAAAACGTGCTGCGCGCTACATGGGAGCGCGGTTGGAGCTTTATCAAACGCGCCGGCACTGTGATCGTGGCGGCAAGCATTGTTGTCTGGCTGCTCAATTCCCTTAGCTTTACGGACGGCTTCCACTATATTGCGGAAGGCGACGAGTCGATTTCTATTTTGCGGCTTATGGGCGAGGGACTTGCGTTTCTGTTTATTCCGCTGCGCTTCGGAAAATGGCAGGCCGCGGTGGCGACCATCCTCGGACTTATGGCAAAAGAGGAGGTCGTGGGGGCGTTTGGCACGATGTCCAGCATGCTCGCGGCGGCAAATCCCGAGGCCGCGGCAGATCTTTTGGGCGCGATCGAAGGGGAAGTCACCAATTTGAACTTCGTGGGTCTGGAATTTTTCGGCGGGAGCGGTCTTGCAGCGTATTCCTTTATGATTTTCAACCTTCTCTGCGCTCCGTGCTTTGCGGCCATGGGCGCGATCAAGCGGGAAATGAACAATGCCAAGTGGACCTGGGGCGCGATCGCTTATATGTGCGCTCTAGCCTATGCCGTTTCGCTCATCGTTTATCAGCTTGGTATGTTCTTTACAGGAAACGGCTTCACCATTTGGACGGCGTTCGCATTGCTTACTCTTGGGCTCATGCTCTATATGCTCTTTAGAAAGAACAAATATGACGAAAAGCAGCTCAGCACGCGAACAGTAGATGCAACATAAAAGTGAAGGAGGCGTTTACGATGAATTGGCAGACAAGCGTTGTTTTGGCGCTAGTGGCGGCAATCGTTGCCGCGATTGCGATTTCTTATGTCCGAAGGAAAAGACGGGGCGCGACGTCCTGCGGCTGCGCCTGCGAGGGCTGTGCAATGAAAGAAAAGTGTCGCCGCCAATCCCTTGACACGTTAAAAAACATCACGGCGCTCAAAGAACACTGAAACTTTCAAACGTTATGAATCTGGGCTGCGTATGTCAAAGGCCGAAAACACAAGCAAAAAATCATGGAAGTATCCGGCTTAACCCTGCCGCGGCGGACGACGGATGAATTGACAACAGCGGGGTAATATGGTAAATTTATACCGAATATTACGGAGGTTGTCAAGATGAACGCTCTGGTGCTTCAAAGTGATTTCGGTAAAGCGGATGGCGCGGTCTGTGCGATGTACGGCGTCGCGGAATGTGTTGATTCTTCGCTTCGGATTTACGATTTAACGCATGAGATCGAGCAGTACAATATTTGGGAGGGCAGCTACCGACTGATTCAAACGATTGCATATTGGCCGGAGAAAACGGTGTTTGTATCCGTGGTCGATCCGGGAGTAGGCTCGACCAGACGCAGCATCGCCGCCCTTACCGAGGACGGGCATTATGTAATCACGCCGGACAACGGCACGCTTACGCATGTCAATAGGCTCTGCGGCTTAAAATGTGTGCGTCTGATCGACGAGTCCAGCAACCGTATGCCGCGCTCCGGCGATTCTTATACTTTCCATGGGCGAGATATTTACGCATATACCGGCGCGCGTCTTGCAGCCGGCAAAATAAGCTTTGAGCAGATTGGCCCTGAGGTGCTTGCAGAATCGATCGTTACGCTTTCTATTACCGAGCCTACGATCGAGGGCGGCGTGATTGAGGGTACCATCGATGTACTTGATATCCGCTTTGGCAGCATATGGACGAATATCCCGCATGCCATGTTTAAGCAGCTTGGCATCAACTATGGCGAAAGAGTACAGATCAGCATTTGGAACGATACGCGCGCCCTTTATCGCAATGTAATGACCTTTACGCATTCGTTTGCGGAGGTTTTTGTCGGAGAACCTTTGGCCTATATCAATTCGCTGGATTATTTGGCGGTCGCGATCAACCAAGGCTCGTTTGCAAAGGCATACAACATCGGCACGGGAAATAGCTGGCATATCAGCATCGGCCGTTCACCGTTCTAATGTGTAAATACAGCCTGTTTTCGCAAGCGGGCTGAAAAAAGGAGTGTCAGGAAAATGTGGAAAGTAAGTGTTAAAACCATTGTCGCGATCGGCATCGGCGCCGCGCTTTTCTTCGTACTGGGACGCTTTGTGGCCATTCCCAGCCCTATTCCGAATGTTACCATTAGCATTCAATACGGCCTGCTTGCGTTTATGGCGGCGGTGTTCGGTCCCATTGCGGGCTGCTTGATCGGCTTGATCGGCCATTTCTTGATTGATCTTAGCTGGGGCTGGGGTATTTGGTGGAGCTGGGTTATCGCTTCCGCCGTCTTTGGCTTTATTATCGGACTGCTTGGCAATCGTACCCGCCTGAGCTTCGGTCAGTTTGGCTGGAAGGGTGCGCTGAATTTCAATCTTGCGCAGCTCATCGCTCATGCCGGCGCATGGATCGTGATCGCGCCAGTTCTGGATATTCTGATTTACAGCGAGCCTGCTAACAAGGTGTTTTTGCAGGGCGCGGTTGCGGGCGCCAGCAATGTGATTACCACGGCGATCGTCGGCACGCTGCTTTGCTTTGCCTGGGCTGCGGCGATCCCCGATAAGGGCAGCCTGAAAAAAGAATAAAACGGGAACAATAAACTCCTTTGGGGACGGATAGGCTTTATCCGTCCCCAAATCAACAATAAAAGCAATAGGGTCGGATATGAAAACGAAAAACGTCGTTGAATTTTCTCATTTCGGATTTCAGTATAACGCGCAGGCGGAGCCTACGCTCTATGACATCAACCTTTGCATCCGTAAAGGAGAGAAGGTACTGATTGCCGGCCCCTCCGGTTCGGGAAAATCTACGATTGCGCACTGCATCAACGGCTTGATCCCATTCTCTACGATCGGGGAAATCACGGGTAGCCTCAAGCTCAACGGCAGAGAGACCCGGGAGCTTTCGCTTTTTGAAATATCGAAAACAGTAGGCACGGTCTTGCAGGATTCCGACGCGCAGTTCGTTGGCTTGACGGTAGCGGAGGATATTGCCTTCGCGCTCGAAAACGATTGTGTCGCCCATACAAAAATGCTTCAAAGGGTCGAGAAGGCGGCGGAGGATGTAGCTGTGCTTGACGTTTTGTCGCACGCGCCGCACGAGCTTTCCGGCGGACAGAAGCAAAGGGTATCGCTTGCGGGCGTGATGGTAGACGACGTAAGCGTACTGCTTTTTGATGAACCTCTTGCAAATCTCGATCCGGCGACGGGAAAGCAGGCCATCGAGCTGATCGATGAGATTCATGAAAAAACAGGCGCGACGATCATTATAATTGAACACCGAATCGAGGATGTGCTTCACCGCGACGTTGACCGCGTGGTATTGATTAACGATGGAAGAATCGCGGCGGATATGCCGCCGGACGAGCTGCTCTGCGGCGGTATGCTCGCAAGCATCGGCCTTAGAGAGCCGCTCTATATCACGATGCTGAAATACGCGCAGGTGGAGCTGAAGTCGCAAATGCATCCTTCGCATATCGAGACAATCACGTTGAGCGAAGAAAACAAAGAGAAGGTACGCGCGTGGTTTCAAAATACAGCTCCGGCTAAGGCCGAGCCGGAGAAGCCGCTCCTGCTTGAAGCCAAGCATATCCGCTTTGCTTATCCTAACGGGAAGGAGGCGCTGCATGATATTAACTTTCGCCTCCACAAAGGCGAAATCATCTGCATCGTAGGACAAAACGGAGCGGGGAAATCTACGTTTTCAAAGGTGATTTGCGGCTTTGAAACGCCGCAGGAGGGTACGCTTTTATTTGAAGGGGAGGATCTTGCCGCTTCAAGCGTTAAGCAGAGAGCGGAGCATATTGGGTATGTAATGCAAAATCCAAACCAAATGATCTCAAAGAATATGATTGCCGATGAAGTGGGTCTTTCGCTCACGCTCGCGGGAAAGCCGGCGGACGAGGTTAAGGAGAAGGTGGCGGATACGCTTCGTATCTGCGGGCTTTATCCCTATAGAAACTGGCCTGTTTCAGCCTTGAGCTTCGGGCAGAAAAAACGTGTGACGATCGCATCTATTCTGGCGATGGCTCCGGAGATCATTCTCCTTGACGAGCCTACGGCGGGACAGGACTTCAAACATTATACGGAAATTATGGAGTTTTTGCTGGAGCTGAACCGGCGCGGCGTTACGATCGTGATGATTACGCATGATATGCACCTGATGCTTGAGTATGCCAGACGCGCCGTTGTGTTTGCAAACGGAAATATGATCGCTGACGAGAGCGCGGCGAACGTGCTGACCAATCCGGAGATCATCGCGCTTGCAAGCCTAAAGGAAACCTCGCTTTTCACGCTTGCGCTCCGCTGTGAGCTTTCCGATCCGCGCGCCTTTGTGCAGCGCTTTATCGATCATGACAGGGAGGTGCGGGCAAGATGACAAATCTATTCAATTACCTGCCGCGCAATTCTCCCGTGCATAAGCTGACCGGCGCTACCAAGCTTGCGGCGCTTCTTCTTTTGTCCTTCGCGGGCATGACGACGTTCGATACGCGTTTGCTTGCGATTCTGACTGTTTTTTCTTTCGCTATGTTTGCAGTCTCGAAGATCCGGTTTAAGGACGTAGCGGCGCTGCTGTGGTTCACCTTCGTGTTTATGCTATTGAATAATCTCCTCATTTACGCCTTTGAACCGGAGCAGGGCGTAATAATCTACGGTACGCGGCATGAACTGTGCCATTTGTTTGGCCGCTATTTTATTACCAAGGAACAGCTCTTTTATCAACTGAACGTGATTTTGAAATACCTTTCCATGATTCCGCTTGTTATCCTTTTCGTTTCAACCACGAATCCAAGCGAGTTTGCCGCATCCCTTAACCGCATTGGCGTCAGCTACCGCGTTGCGTATTCCGTAGCGCTTGCGCTTCGCTATATCCCAGATGTGCAGCGCGAGTACCACGATATTTCCTTATCGCTGCAGGCAAGGAGTGTTGAAATGACGAACAAGGAAAACTTTTTCAAGCGCATGAAAAATGCCACGACGATCCTTTTTCCGCTGATTATGACGAGTATGGCGAAGATTGAGGTCATCAGCAATGCGATGGAGCTGCGCAGCTTCGGAAAAAACAAAAAACGCACATGGTATATGGGAAAACCCTTTGAACCTATCGATTATGCGGTCATCATCAGCTGCGCGCTGACACTGCTCGTGTCGATCCTGCTTACGCAAATCAATGGCGGCAGGTTTTACAATCCCTTTATCTAGAATGCAGTAATTGCATCATGTTTAAGAGAGAGCGAGCTTCTATTCTGCTAAGCGGAAAAGCTTGCTTCCCTCTTTTTGCAGCATCAAAGCCCCCGACGGAAGCAAGGAAAGCCATTAGAACACCAATTCAAACTGTTCATCCGCAGAAAGCTCTTTAACCGTACAGTCGTTCATATAGGTACACTCGGGCAGAATGATTATTGCGGTGAGAGAATCCGAGGAAGCGGGCAGCGGCGCAAGATGCCAGATGGCGGCGTTGATTTTCACCATGGTATGCTTGGGTACAAGAAACGCCCTTGTGAGCGATGGAACGGGAACTCCGGCAGACGCCGGCGCAACATGGATAATCATATCGTCTGTCAGCGGCAGGATGATTTCCCATGTGGTCGTATGATACTCTACGGCTGTAATGAGCATTTTATCGGGCTTTTTTACAAGAATCGGAGAAAAACCGAGCGTGTGCTCACTAGAGGCGGACAGACGATCCGGATAGAATTGATGGAGTTCACCGCATAAGGCATAGCCGGCGGGGGATTCCATCGCGTAAAATTGCCCGAATGGCGCGAACGCCTCCTGCGTGATGGGTTTGATACGAATAGTTTGCATAAAGTATTGACTCTCACTTTCTTTTGTATGGTATAGGCTTAACATAAGAAAAAGCCTAAAAACTCTTTAGATTTAACACCCTGTCGCCGCAAAACAATCTCGCTTGAGCCCGCTGTTAGCACAGATTGGCTTGTTGGCATAGGCTCTTTGGGAGAGCCGTTCAACCTATCTACAGTTAAAGCATGAAAGCACAGTATAATTCAGATTACATAGAAATAAATGCTTAAAAAGTGCAGAACGCTACCCGAGAGCACAAACACATGGAAAGCGCTGTGAAACCAATGCTTCTTCGCGCCTATACCATACATAAGAGCACCTCCGGTATAACAGAGTCCACCTGCAAGCAGCAAATACATGCCCGGCATAGATAAGGCCTGTGACGCCTGCGGAAAAAACGCGACTACGCACCAGCCCATAAGAATATAACAGACCATGGAGAACGTGCTGTATTGTTTTAAGTCGATGGCGGTTAGGGTTGTGGCAAGCAGAGTCAAGCCCCACTCCATACCAAACACACCCCACCCCAGCGCCGGAAACAACGGCCTTACTGCGCATAGCGTAATGGGCGTATAGGTTCCGGCGATCATAAAATAAATCGCGCAGTGATCCAGCACCTGCATTACCTTTTTGCCCGTTGAGGCACGCAAACCGTGGTATATGCTGGACATGCAATACAGAATCACCATGCAAAGACCGTACACGCAGGATGAAATGATTGCCAACACCTTCCCGCTATTGATGCTTTTGAAAACGCATAGCGTAAATGCCGCGATTGCGAAGACGCCTCCTGCAATATGCGATATGGTGTTGAATAGCTCTTCACCTTTTGTATAATCCGGCAAAACTCTGTCCGCAAGCTTTGTGCGCATGGCAGCTCTCATCTCCTATGCTTGGAATATATAACAGTATACCACAAAAGAGCAATGGCTGTGCGTCAGTATGACGATGCACATTTTTTGCGAGAATCTATTATAAAAATTATACTTGGCGGCAAACATCAGATAAGGTACAATTTTCAGAAAAATCAGGCTTGATTAGGCAAAGGAACGCTTGGAAAAGAAATTGCGAACGAAGCTGAGCTTACGCCATATTTCTGAGCGTAGCACATTAGGGATTGCCTGTACTTCATGTCCTGTGTTACAGTTGCCATGAAGGATTTGCACTTCCTTTCGATCATTGTTGGTTCTTAGCAAACTTACAATAACCGATTTGTGCGAATCCTTCACTTTTTTTTGAAGCCAGCGGCGGGTTTACACGGAGTGACCGCCGTGCTAAGCTTCATTGCGGTCAACGCCCCACAGGGCTTGGTCGCTTCCGTTGACCTGCACGGCGGCAGAGACTCCGTGTCAACCCCGCGGCTTCTATCTTCTGCCTTTGCATTGTCCAATATGTATTGTAGCCCTACATGATTTATGCAAGGCGAAGAACGATAATCTTGTGCTTGGAAAAGTTCTGAAATATAATATAACTTAATGCACTGACAGTTGTAACGAAAGCGAGGCGTGCATGGAAAGTAAAATTCTGTTGGTTGACGATGAAAAGGATATTGTGGATCTGCTCGCAGAAGTGCTGCAAAGCGACGGCTTTACGAATATCCGAAAAGCGTATACGGGCAGGGATGCGATCACTCTTTGCCAAGCTTATCAGCCGGACGTCGTCGTACTGGACGTGATGCTGCCGGACATGGACGGCGTGGAGGTTTGCAGGCAGATACGGAGATTCTCGCATTGCTCGGTACTCTTTCTTTCGTCAAAGGGCGACGATGTGGATAAGATTCTCGGCCTTGCCTCCGGCGGCGACGATTATGTGGTCAAGCCGTTCAGCCCGAAGGAAATCGTCTACCGTATTAAGTCCCAGCTTCGCCGGCAGTATTTTGGAAAGGCGGAAACGGAAGAACGGCGCGCGCCGCTGTGCGTAGGCGTTTTACATTTGGACACCGATTCTTGCACGGTATCCAAGCTGGATCGCCCGCTGGAGCTTACCGCGAAGGAATATAGGCTACTGCAATATCTTATGGAAAACGCCGGAAAGATCATCAGTAAGGAACGGCTATATGAGGCGGTATGGAACGAAAGCAGCGCAGTGTGCGACAATACCATTATGGTGCATGTGCGTCACTTGCGGGAGAAGATTGAGGATGACCCCGCAACCCCGAAGCTTCTTCTTACGGTAAAGGGTCTGGGGTATAAGCTCACAAACGGTAAGGGCGTATGAAGCTGCCACGGGATTTCTTGCGTTTTTATATCGTACCCGTCGTCCTCTTTGCGGGTGTGCTTCTGACCGCCGCTTTTACCGTTGTGTATACGGCGAGCGCACGAACGCCGGATGGGCGCATCGTCAGCAGCCAATGGCCGCGGGAGTTCACGCTGGATTTTTCACGCTATCTGCACTGTACGGATGAATTCGTTACGGTCTCTGCGGACGGTCAAGCACTGCTACGGGAAAACGGACTGTGGTTGCAGGTGCTGGATGCGGATGGTAAGGAGGTTTACGAGCAGAACACGCCCGACGGTACGCCGGACGCATATGCGCCTTATGCGCTTTTGCGGGTTTATCAATATGGCGAGGGCAAAAGCTCTGTGTTTATTGGCAGCGTGGATGCGGGTGACGTATCGTACACTTACTTGATCGGCTTTCCTCTTGCCATCAGCAAGGTCACCATGTATGTGGACAACGCCCGGTATCAATCAGGGAAAGCTCTCATTTTCGCGGTGATCACACTGACGGGGATTCTTATGGTCACCTTGACCATCTATAGCTACAAGTCATTTGCCTCCGCCGAGGCAAGAAGGCGGCAGGATGAAGCGGCGAGGGAGGAATGGCTTGCCAACATCACGCATGATCTCAAGACGCCGCTTTCGCCCATTGCCGGGTACGCGGAGCTGTTGTCTGAGCCAAACGCAGATGTTTCGCCCGAACAAATGTGCCGGTATGGCGGTATCATTTGGAAAAATGCGCGATACGCGGAAGCACTTGTAGGGGATCTGCGTATGACCTATCAGCTCAAAAGCGGCATGCTGCCGCTACGCAAATCCAAGCACAACCTCACGCGCTTCGTGCGGGAGGTTGTGATCGATGTATTAAACACGCCGGACTTTACCGGCCGGGAGGTGTCGTTTACTACGACGGCGGAGGACACGGAAGCGATGCTTGACCCGCTTTTGATGAAGCGGGCGCTAACGAATATCGTAGCAAATGCGCTCCTTCACAGCGGAGTCACTGCCGCCGTAGCTGTATCTGTGCAAGCGAATTGCACAAGCGCCATACTTACGGTGCAAGATCGCGGCGGCGGTATGACTAAGCAGGAGCTGGAGCATTTGTTCACGCGCTATTATCGCGGTACGAGCACGGAGACAAAGCCCGAGGGTTCCGGCCTCGGCATGGCGATTGCGCGGCAGATTGTGGAAGCGCATGGCGGTACGGTGCAGGCGCAAAGCAGAATAGGCGAGGGAACGGAGATCAAAGTTTTACTTCCCGCGCAGATTTAAGGTTCTCTTAAGGTTAACAGCAACAGGAAATAAGGACGGCGACTTATGATACATACCATAAGCCGCTGTCTTTATGTACGCGGCGAATTAGGAGGTTAATTATATGCCGGTATTGAGCGTGCGGGACGTTGTCAAGCAATATGGAACAAAAGAAGGCGCAAAGAGCATCGCGCTAAACGGCGTCAGCTTTGATGTGGAGCGTGGTGAATTCGTGGGGATTATGGGTCCGTCAGGCGCGGGAAAAACCACACTCTTGAATGTCATCGCCACGATTGACGTCGTAACTTCGGGCAAGATTGTCATCGGCGGGCAGAATATATGCGGTATTCGCGAACCCGCGCTTTCCGATTTCAGAAGAAACAAGCTGGGCTTTGTTTTTCAAGATTATAATCTGCTGGATACACTGACGCTGCGCGAAAACATTGCGCTGCCGCTGATCCTCTCAAAGATCGCCTCTTTGAAGATTGATCAGCAGGTCAATGCCGTAGCAGAGGAATTGGGAATTGAACAACTCCTTTCCAAGTACCCCGTTGAAGTGTCTGGCGGCCAGCGCCAGCGTGCTTCCGCCGCAAGAGCCATCGTTGGCAAGCCGAAGCTCATCCTTGCTGACGAGCCTACGGGCGCGCTGGATTCAAAGTCGGCAACGGATCTGCTCGAATGTCTCAAGGATATCAACGAGCGACAGGGCGCGACCATTTTGCTCGTAACCCACGATGCGTTTGCGGCAAGCTTTGCAGAACGCATCCTGTTCATTAAAGACGGGCTGCTGTACAGAGAGATCGTTCGGCGCGGCAGTCGGCGGCAGTTCTATGACGATATCATGGATGTGGTGTCCGAGCTTGGAGGTGACGGCCGTGACCTTCGCTGAAATCGCATGGAAGAACACCCGCAAGAAGTTCAAAAGCTAAAGCGCATATTTTTGTGCCACTCTGTTTTCCGTGGTCATCTTTTACCTATTTTGCGCTATGTATTTTAACCCTGCCTTCGAGACGTACCGCTTCGGCACGGGCAAGATGAACACGCTTTTTCGTGCCTCCGCTATTGCCGTGCTGCTGTTTGCGACGGTGTTCACGCTGTATTCCGGCAACTACTTTATCAAAACGCAGAAGAAAGAGATTGCCGTATATTCACTGCTCGGTATGCGTAAGAAGCAAATTGCCAAATTGATGTTTCTTGAAACCTTCTTTATCGGTATTCTCGCGGTGATTTGCGGGACACTGATCGGCACGCTTTCCTCGGGATACTTCACCGGTTTGTTAACACGATTTATGGCCGTGCAAACCTCGGTGAATTTCTCGATAAAACCGCAGGAAGTTCTCGTGACGGTGATCGCGTTCTGCACGCTGTTCGGGTTTGGCGGCTATCGCGCTTACAAAACCATCTATCAATACCAACTGATTGATCTTCTGACGGCGGCAAAGCAAACACAGGGCGTCCCTATGTTTTCGATCCCCGGCGCGTTTGTTTCCATAGCCCTGCTTCTTGCGGGCTATGTGATTTCTGCGGTGATGAATTTGAATTTATCCGGAACAAAACTGCTGCTACCCGCGCTGCTTGTTATGATTCTGGTATCGCTTGGCACCTATCTGCTGTTTGCCAATCTTGTACCGATGGCCATCTTCATTTTCAAGCGGAAGCGTGACCGCTACTACCGTACCACGAACTTCATCAGCGTGTCGCAGATCGCCTTTCGCCTAAAGGGCAATTCCCGTATGCTATCCACGGTATCTGTGCTTTGCGCCGTCACGATTACGATGATCAGCGCATCCTATTCCCTATATCATGGCCTTGCGGATTCCGTGGATTTCTACGCGCCCTACTCCTACCTTGCAAAAAACATCACTGACGAGCAGCATACGCGCGCGTTGCAGGCCGTGGCCGATACGGGAGAGGTGAATGTGACCTTTGACGATACGATCCCGCTGTGCAACGTTCAAATACAAAGCGCAGACTATGCAGTACAGGTAGGAAAGGAAGACGGGCAGAGCCTTGGCGCAACGGTGGACGCATATCTGCTTTCAGAGAGTAAATATCTCGACATCATCCGGCATACGCAGGCGCCGAGGGGTGATTATGCAAACACGAAGACCTCGTTTGCTGGTGGCCTTTCGGATACAGAGTGTTATTTCATCGATGGAAATGTCACGAACCGATACTGTAAGCCCTTGCTCGGCAAACCGCTTAACGTGCAAATGGACGGCAGTGACGCACAGTACACAGTCACGGGGGCGGCGCTCCACAAGTATATCGGCTTGGCCGATCTGTACCAGCATCCGACGGTGGTTGTCAGCGACAGTACGTTTACGAGCTATTTATCTCGCGCGCCCGGCGATGCGATCACGACCTTTACCGGCCTCCTGTTCGATGATGAAACGGCCTCCGGAAATACCGTTGCAGCCATCGATGCAATCATCCCCGCGCGTTTCACCGGCGGCGGAATGCCGGGGAACATCAGCTATATCGAAATGTATCGGGCGAACTTTGCCCTGTACGGCTCCTATGTGTTTATCGGGCTGTTCATCGGCATCCTGTTTCTGTTAGCAGTAGGTAGCGTGCTGTATTATAAGCTCATCATGGAAGCGCAGGAGGAAGCGCCGCGCTATGAAATTCTTAGAAAGACCGGCATGAAGCGGCGGGAAATCCGTGCCTCTGTAGCCAAGCAGCTTGGACTGGTATACGGTGCTCCGCTCTGCGTGGGGCTCGCGCATACCTTCTTCGCGCTTTTTACCTATAATCGTATGATGGAGGAAATCGGGCAGGAAACGCCGACACTGCTGAACGCCCTTCTGGTTGTGCTGCTTTTTATGGTGGTATACGGCATTTTCTATGTGTTTAGCGTCAGTAGCTATTTTAAGATCGTTTGGCGGCAGGCGGAAGGAGGCAGCAATAAATACATATGGATGGCTTTGAACTGGTGAGAACAGAATGGGTGCTTTGTCCCATTTGCGGTGGCCATAGATGGCGCAAGTACGCTCTCGTCCCCGGCAGCGCCGAGGACGGGAGGAAGCCCGGGGGGGACTTTTCAAGCGTTTTTTTTTCCACACCATAGCGCACGAAAATAACCATGTCGTCAATGGTGAGGGTGCAGAACGTATCGCCCTGTTTTGCTGTGACGGGCTTTGCGGTAGCGGTAGGACTTGACGAGGGTGACGCTGTCGGCGGTGCCGTTGGTAAGGGAATCGGCACGGGTGAAGGCGAGGGCGTATTGGCAAGCCCGATATCCGTCATGGAAAACGACGGGGTATTTTGCTCCTGCATACTGCATCTCCAACTTGTATCTTATTTTACCATGCGAGACTTCTTTACAGGCATATGGCTGAAAATACGCACGCCGATCCTCGTAGACGGCAGAAAAACAGGCAGGAGCCCGGAGTACCGGACATGGTGTAATATCGGGTAATCGAATCTGAACGTTGGAAGGTGTCATTTTGAATTCAAAGGCAGGCGTCTGACGGGCAAAACTGGGGGATTTGGAGAGGGTTGATACGCATTGACGCGGAACCGTAAAACACGGTATACTAAACACAGCAAATCTGATGAAGAGAAACATTGTCAGAGAATCGATACCGGCATTGACAGCATAGTGTTTTTAGGCTTGAGAATCCACTAAAAAAATTACATACAAGGAGACGGCAGTTATGGCAGAAGTTACGAAATCATTTATTGTTGAACTTCCAAAGGCAGAAATGCACCTTCATCTGGAGGGAAGCTTAGAACCGGAACTGAAGCTGGAGCTTGCGCGAAAGAATCAGATCGACATAGGTCAGTCCACGATCGAGGAGGTCAGGGCATCCCATCAGTTTACTGATTTGACATCATTTTTGTCGGTTTACTATCCGGCAATGAACGTGCTTCAAACAGAGGATGACTTTTGCAAACTGGTACAGGCTTATCTTTTGAAGGCAAAGAAGAATGGCGTAAAGTATGCCGAGCTGTTTTTTGACCCGCAGGCACATACTTCCCGCGGCGTGCCGTTTGAAACTGTGATCAAAGGATATTATAAAGGAATTACAGAGAACGCCGCGATCGGCGTGGATGCAAGTTTGATTATGTGCTTTTTAAGGGACATGTCAGCAGAATCCGCTATGGAAACCTATGAAGCTATGCTTCCGTATAAGAATATGATCATAGGAATTGGCCTGGATTCAGATGAAAAGGACAATCCGCCGGAAAAATTTGCAGAGGTTTTTGCCCGTGCCAAAGCAGACGGCCTTCACATCACGATGCACTGTGATATTGATCAAATCGATTCCATAGAACATATCCGTACCTGCCTAAAGAAAATTGGAGTTGAGCGGCTGGATCACGGTACGAACATCGTGGAAGACCCAGAACTCGTGGATTATGTCGTTGCACATAAGATCGGCTTTACCTGCTGCCCTGTTTCTAACAGCTTTGTTACCAAAGATATGAAGGGAACGGAAATGAAGCAGCTTCTGCAAAAAGGCGCGCTTGTGACGGTGAATTCAGATGATCCGGCATATTTTCAGAGTTATATTGCAGACGATATGTACACGCTGGCATGTGCCTATAAGCTGACGAAGGAAGACATTGTGCAGCTTGCAAAGAACTCCTTTGAAGCTTCATGGCTTTCTTCGGAAAAGAAGAAGGCATATATCGCACAGATCGATGAATATGTAGCGGCAAACTAACTTGATGAAAAGAGTCTTGCAGGGCAGACAGACGGCAAAGTCATCTGCTGTTTTTGCAGGACTCTTTAATTTTGCACTAGAATAGCAATGATATGTTTCCGTAAACACCGTAAATGGTAAACCACTGGTACCAACACAAAAAAGAGCCATCCAGGATGATGGCCCAAGTGCCTGAAGGTTTACTTCATGGCATCGCGTAAATCTACCGTATTGGAAACAATACTAATCAGCAAATCGATCTCATTGTCCGGGAAGACATCATCGTCTGTTTCTAAGGATTTCAGGCGGTCAATCACCGCAAGACAGATATCTTTGCCTTTATCATCGTCAGCGTGATCATCACAGTATATTTTCAACGCATCCGTGAAATGTAAGAACATCAGCGAAAACGCATTTGTCATTCGGTAAGAAACGAAGTCACCTTCGGCGATTGTTCCAATGATTTCTTCTAGAGAGTCCATAAAAATGCTTTTGTTCAGTTTCGTAGGAATAAGATAGAAATCTTCATCTGATTCTCTGCCGGTAAAGTAGTAAGCTCTCACGCTATGCCTCCTGCGATATTATGTTACTTTCTGCTTGGCTCAACTCAAAGCTCGATAGCTTGCAGATGTCGGGCAGTGTCTTTGACCATGGTGTCAACTCATGGATGTAGGTATCCGGCTTATCACGAAAATGCAGAAGAACTTGCTCAAGAACATATTTGAGGTATTCGTATGTCTTCAGTTTGTTTGCCTTGGCCGTTTCAGCTATACTGTAGAGCATCGCGCTGGCTTCGGCGCCATTCTTGTTGTCGATTACATGCCAGCTGTGCTTGCCGATGCAGAAGCTTCGAATACTGCGCTCAGCGTCATTGTTGTCCATCGGAATAATTGGGTCCTCAAGGAAGCGGCGCAGAAATTGTTCCTGATTTATGGAATATCTTACACCGGCATAAGTCTTAGACCCCTTATCCATCGTTCCCGCTATGCTTCTTATCCATGCAAAATAAGCGTCAAGTAGCGGCTTGACGTGCTTCTGACGGTTTTCCAGTCTTACTTCTGGCGGCGAATCCTTGCACAGGTGATCTGCATGGTAGATCGCTGCAATTTTCTTTACTGCCTCGTCGGCTACTGTTCCCCCAGCATTTTTTCCGAGCCCTTTTATGTATTCCGCAAAGATACGCCGTACATGCGACCAGCAGCCAGCAACTATGTATTCTTCGGGATGCATTCGTTCCAGGGAATGATAAACCTCATACCCATCCGTCATTAACACACCTTTATACCCTTCAAGGAAATCCTCCGGAGCTGATGTTTTCCTGGTCGGCTGATAGTCATATATGTATATCCCGGGTGAACCGTCCTGCTCTGGTGTGTGATATACCCACATCCAATCCTTTGTTCCGCTTGCTCTGCCGTTGTTTATTACCGGAAACGGCGTTTCGTCACAATGAATCAGCCGGTTGCTCAAAAGCTCCTTCTTCATTGCAGCATATAAATCCCTCAAGTATCTGTCGGGTATCTTGATACACCAGCCGGCCATTACTTGCTTTGATATGTTGATATCTTTGCACTTGTAATCCGCGGAAATGCGGTTCAGCGGCATATGGTTTACATATTTCGCATTCAATATTCCTGCCATGAGTGATGGTGTCAGCAGGCTGTTCTGTAGAAGACGTTCTGGCTTTAGCGTGGCTGACGCGCGAACAACCTTTGTTCCGTCCTTACACGCATATACCGCGTAGTGATGCTCATGTGCGATGAATTGCTCAGGAATATGCTCTAATGTCTTGTAAACCTCGTCTGGCAGCATCTTGTAGCCCTTGGGGAAAAGCTCGGCAATCCGGTCTTCGGACAATGTTATCGTGGGCTCCACGACAAGTTCTATGTTTTTGATATCCTCTTCACGCTTACCCTTGTGCTTTTTGCGCTTAACAACGACTTCTTCGTATTCCGGCTCGACTGTTCTATCTCTTGCAAAGGCTTCGGCTTCATTGAATATCTGCAATTCCAACGAATCAAAGCTGATCTGGTTCTGTGCGGGTAATTCTTTTTCCGTTTTCTTTCCGAAACGATGCTGGTTAAGCATTGCTACCGATTGTTGAAGATTGATAAGCTGTTTTTCCAGCTTTTCTTGTTTCTCAGCCATCTGAATATAACTATCCACCAGCTGATCACGAGACATCTGATTCAATTGTTCTAGTAAGTTTTCTTTGCTTTTCATTAGTTAATTATATCACAAAATGCCATAAAGTCCAGTAATTTAAGGCGTTTTCGCAATTTTATGCCGTTGGAGTTTAACTTCGATTTTGGCTTCTAGATTTGTATTGGTGTCATCTGCTGGATCGTTTTCTTTTGCTCGACTTGAAGGCCTTCCATGAGCCAATGAAACTGCTGCTGTGTGATTGCCCTAACGTCAGCTTCATTCCGCGGCCACTGATAATGCCCGTTTGAGAGCCGCTTGTAGAGCAGCACAAATGACTCCAGCCGACGATCCAAGGGGTAACCTTACGCCGGGAAGTCCGTCTTCTT